>DLPX01000029.1 GCA_002477475.1 Proteobacteria bacterium UBA7447 | reverse complement strand
CGGATCCCAGTCTCTACCATATGCCCGCAAGTGCGGTCGATGCCATTGAATCCGTGGTACAGAATCCCGTCGAACACAAATCCGTCAGGGAGTCCGCGGCCAACCCGTGGGTGTATCTTAGAAAAGACCTCATTGATCTGGGTGACTTCCCGAGAATCATGGCGGTCCACGGAGAAACGTTCCGAGAAGCCCCCGGACGCAAAACCGTGCGCTTTTCCAGGCAGGCAAAGAATTACTTCCTGAAAACCCACACGGGGGTAGGCTGGCAGGAAATCATCAAGAACCTTTTTTATTTCCGCCTGCCGGTTCTTGGCGCCATGAATGAGTGGCATGGGGCCCATCATCTGCAGCGTCTTGGGATCGACACACTCACCATTGCCGGATACGGCACCGCAAGCGGCAACCCCGCCCGACGGCGCTCATTCATCATCACCGATGAGATCTCGGATACCCAAAGTCTCGAGGAGTTTTGCAGCGCCTGGAAACACCGACCCCCGCGACAACCGCACGAAATCCGCTACAAACGCTGGCTGATTGAGAATCTCGCAAAGATAGCGCGGCGACTTCACAACAGTGGCGCCAATCATCGGGATTTCTACCTCGTCCACTTTCTGTTGCAGCCGGGGCTAAAGGACGGGGTGCTGCATCCCGATGCCAGTCGGCTCTTCGTGATCGATCTGCACCGTATGCAGTTGCGCAGAAAAACTCCCAAGCGCTGGAAAATCAAGGACGTGGCGGGGCTGCACTACTCAAGCATGGATCTTGGGCTCACCGCGCGCGATCGGCTGCGCTTTATTCGCCTTTATTCGCAGGGCAGCCTGCGCCAGGCGCTCGGTCGGGATCGACAGTTTTGGGAACGCGTCGAGCGTCGCGCCAGCCGCCTCTATGCTTCTGAGAAGCGGCGCTCGTCTGACAGTGAACTCACTGCCGCCCAGACCCTGCACAGCGCCGGGACGCAGCCCTGACAGGCACTCCTCACGCAAGCAGCGCCACCTCCGCTGCGGACTTCGCGCAGTTAAGGGACGATGTCGAATCGTGGCAATACCAGACACTTCGTGGCGGACTGGTCTCCCGATACGCCTCGCCCCTGCTTGAAAATTTGCTGGCCCATCCCGACGCAATTTTTGAACAACCGGGGGCCCAGATCATCAAGCAAGATGTCAAAACGACTCTGGCCACGACGTCTTTCGGTGGCGCACGCTACGTCATCAAGCGTTACAACTGCAAAAGCCCCCTGCACCGACTCAGGCTGGCGTTCTCCACCTCCCGCGCGGAGCATAGTTTCTGGGCGGCGCAGCAGTTCACCCGAATCGGCATTGTGACCACGCTGCCGGTGGCGTGGGTGCAGGAGACCAGCTGGGGTCTGCGTGGGCGATCCTGGTTCGTCTACGAACATACCGACGATGCCATCCGGGCAGACGACCTGAGCGATGAATCTGATCCAGAGCAGAGCGATCAGATGCTTGGCACGATGGTCAGGAATCTGGTGCGGATGCGCGAGCACGGATTTTCCCATGGAGATATGAAACCCCCGAATTACCTGATCACCGCCAGCAGGGTAGTCATGATAGACCTCGACGGAGTGCGCCAGCACAAGCACGCCGGAGCCTGCCAGCAGGCGCTCGCGCGCGACGTCGCGCGGTGGACGCGATGGTGGGACCAGGATGATCCCCAACCCGGGATCAGAAAAAAATCTAGAGCCCTGCTTCAGGCCGCCGGATTCGCCGTCGACTGACGTACCCAGCCGGACCTAGTCCATGAGCCGAAGCTGCGCCGCAAAAAATGGATGGTCTGACGGCCCTGCCGACTCGGACCAGGCTTTGTCCACCTCAAGGCCGCGAACCAAAATCATATCCACCCGATCTTGGTCGTCCAGGCCCGACAGGGCGTCTTGGGTATCCTGGGGCATGGCTCGGCACATCGCCGCATGATGCGCCGGCGCATTGAAATCACCCAACAGCACAGCGCAAGGATACTGGCCAAAAGCGTGCATCACTTCCTCAAGAGGTGACTCCCCCTCAGCTGGCTTTGATAGGTGTGTGTTGATTACCGCCACCGGTTCACCGGCCCATTCAAAGTGATACACCGTCATATTCCGATGGGCCCGCCCTGTCGAAGGAAACAGCGGAGTCGTCTCCCACCTTCGGGTCTGAAAGCGGCTGATCAACCCGTTGCCGCGCTGGGGAAAAAACAGAAGCCGTCTTGTTGTGGAAAAATGAAACAAGCGGCCGAGCATCCTGCCGATGAGAGACGCCTGGTCATGACGGCGAAACAGGCTCGTTCCTTCCACCTCCTGTAACCCGACAACATCACAGGTCTTAACGAGTTCAGCGATGCGGCCTAGATTCTTCTCACCATCCAGCCCCCGGGCACGATGGATGTTGTAGGTCGCCACACTCAGCGTCGCCTCCCCAAACCCATCGTCTTCCTGTTCGCTTTCCAGTCTGAGACCGTCAGTCGCCCTCACCGGCCACGCCCTGCTTGCCGCAAAGAGACCGATCAGGGCGAGCGCTGCCAACAGAATCCAGGATCCACTCACGGCTGATCCTGTCTCGCACTCGTTTGGACACTAACGAAAAGAAGAAGCATGGACAAAAAGCGAACTGATGACTTGTTTATACTGCGCTCAACAGAAAGGGCATGGGATTGTCTGATTCTACCGCTACACCCAGCCACCTTATCGAACCAACGGCAATGATGAAAACCGCCTTCGCCAGTGATCCGAGGTTTCAGAATCACGCTACGGGACAGGGACACCCTGAACGCTCATCGCGTCTGGCACATACGCTTGACCACCTTCAGGCAAAGGAATGGTTTGCTTCGCTGCAAACCGTTGAGGCAGTCAGGTGTGAGACCGAATGGCTCGCCCGCGTCCACCATCGGCAACTGATCGAGCGGGCACGGGCAAGTTGCGAACAAGGCCTCCCCTATCTCGACACGCCTGATGTGGCCATTTCGGCCGAATCCTTTGAGGTTGCGCGCCTCGCCGCAGGCACGGTACTGAACCTGGCCGATGAGGTCGCACATGGCCGCGTCGATAACGGCTTCGCACTCGTTCGCCCGCCCGGTCACCATGCCGAGCACAATGCTGCCCTGGGGTTTTGTCTTTTTAACAACATCGCGATTGCCGCTCGCTACCTGCAAGACCAGCACGGTCTGGAAAAAATTCTCATCGTTGACTGGGATGTGCACCACGGCAATGGCACCCAGCACCTGTTTGAAGAAGATCCCAGCGTCTTCTATGTGAGCACGCACCAGTACCCCCATTATCCCGGCACCGGGGCCTACTCAGAGACCGGGACCGGGGCCGGCAAGGGCGCCACGCTGAACTGCCCGATGAATGCGGGTGCCGGCAACGAGACCTACACGCAGGCCTTCACTGAAACAATCCTACCCGCTATTGATGCCTTCGGGCCCGATATGATCCTGATCTCTGCAGGTTTTGATGCGCATCAGGCAGATCCCCTCGGCAGCATCAACCTCACAACCGAACACTACGCCTGGATGACCCGCCGGCTCATGGAGTGCGCGGACCATCACTGCAACGGGCGAATCCTGTCGGTGCTGGAAGGAGGGTACGACCTCGACGCGCTTGCCCTCAGCGTGGCGGTGCACATCGGAACGCTGAAGGGGTTCAGCAGTGTCGAGAAGGCGTAAACGCTTACGCCAGTATCGACAGCACCACTGACAATGTAATCACCGAGACAGCCGTGCTGACCACCACGGCGGTGCCGGCCAGTGCCTGGCCACACTCATACCGTTCTGCAAAAAGGTAGGTGTTGATCCCGACCGGCAGAGCCGCCATCACCACCATCACGGCCTGCCAGACCGGCGGCAGACCCAAGCGGATCGATACACTCCACACGAGCAGAGGCAGCAACACGTTCTTGATCGCAACGATGACGAGCGCGCGACCCAGCACACCGTCAATCGCATAAAAGCTGAGCGCGGCACCCAGCGCAAAGAGTGCACAAGGTACAGCCGACTGACCCACCAGCGCGATGACATCGGATACGGGGCCCGGAAGTGAAAAGCCCGTCAGGTTTGCGATGGCACCGAGCCCAATGCCAAGGACATACTGATTCGCAACAATACTCTTTACTACCGGCCAGCCGATCGCGCCACGGCGCTCGCGTTTTCTGGCGCTTTCCTGAATCACAATCATCGGTGCAAAGAAAACCGGTGCCTGAAACGCCACCAGCAAAAACAGCGGGACGGTGGCGGCCTCCCCAAACGCCGTCATGACTAGGGGAATACCCAGAGGAATAAAGTTTCCGTAACTGCTGCCAAAAGCCAATATCCCGATCTCGCCCAGGTTCCGGCTCGAGATGATCCGCAACAGGAAAAATACGGCCAAAAAGACGCCAAGAGCGCAAACGAAAAACCCCAATACGTAACCCCAGGGCATTTGTCCGGGCAACGTGACCGTGCTCATCGCCTTAAACAGCAGCAAAGGAATCGCGATATTGAATACGTACAGCGACAGGCCCCGAACAGCGCCCGAATCCATCCACCGAAAAGCCCCGACCAGATACCCCAGGGTCACCACACCGAAAACCGGCACAATTACATCGACCACCACCGGCAGAATCATGACTGCCTGTCGAAAACAAGGGCGGGATTCGCATTCATAGGATTGACTTTACCGGCCTCACCGGCGTGGGCATAGCCTCAATAACACGATGCGGCGTTGCCATGGATTTGCCTTGCCTATGTTGCACGGGTAGATTTAGCCCCTGTATGCAGGAAGGCGATGGCCGCCTGCGGACGAAGAGGCGTTGACGGGGAAGAGTAGTTGGGCATGCCCGCGCACCCAGAGACCGGGGGAGGCTGGAATCCCCGGGCCGGGTCCCAATGAAAATCACCCCTGAGCCGCTGACCGAACCCGGGCATGTCGCCACTGCACCCGGCAGTAGGCTCAGCCGATTGACCTTCGACACAGGTTCGGCATACGAAACATGTGCCAAGGCTGGGTGCCCGCCCGGCAAAGCCGGGTGGTACCGCGCGCGAGCTCCTCTCCCCGGGGCAGCTCGAATCGCCCCGGAGCGAAACTAAACCCGGTGAGGGGACCAACACGCGCGAATCACTATGAGTTTCAGCAAAGTCGACACACGCTACGACGGCCCGGCCCTCGAGCAACACATCCTTGAATTCTGGCGGGAGCAGGCGGTGTTTGAGAAAAGCCTGCAGCAAAGCTCGGATCGGCCGCTGTTTACCTTCAATGAGGGGCCGCCGACGGCCAACGGCAAGCCCGGCATCCACCACGTCCTGGCGCGCAGTTTCAAGGATATCTATCCCCGTTATAAAACCATGCAGGGGTTCCATGTGCCGCGCAAAGCCGGATGGGATACCCATGGTCTGCCGGTCGAACACGAGATTGAGAAAGAACTCGGAATCTTCGACAAAAAAGAAATTGAAAAAGCTATCGGCGTAGCAGAGTTCACCCGCCGCTGCCGCGAATCGGTGATGCGCTATATCAGCGACTGGGAGGCGATGACCGAGCGGATGGGGTTTTGGGTCGATCTCGATCAGGCCTACTACACCCTGGACAACCAGTACATTGAGTCTGTCTGGCACCTGCTTAAGGAAATCTGGGATCGGGGCCTCATTTACCAAGACTACAAAGTCGTTCCCTACGACCCTCGGATCGGCGCCACCCTGTCCTCACACGAGGTGGCCCAGGGATATCGCGAGACCGTTGATCCGTCCGTAACGGTGCGGTTTCGCCTGACTGATGAAGACGCCTCGTTCCTTGTCTGGACCACCACTCCCTGGACGCTGCCCTCAAACCTGGCACTCGCGGTCGGCGAAGACATCGAGTACGACTATGTGGAGCTTGCAGGCGAAACCCTGATCCTGGCAAAAGCCCTCGTCCCTTCAGTTCTGGGCGAGCAGGACTTCAAACTCGTCAAGACGGTCAAAGGCCGTGACCTCGTGGGCCGCCACTATCACCGGCTTTTTGATTACCTCGATGCACCCGGCGATATCTGTCGCGTGCTGTCCGGCGACTTCGTGAGCACGGAGGACGGCACCGGCATCGTCCATGTTGCTCCCGCCTACGGCGTGGATGATCTGGCGCTGGGCCAGGCCAACGACCTGCCGGTCGTGCACGTCGTCGGCCTGGATGGCCACTTCATCGACGCTGTCACTCCGGTCGCCGGGATGTTCTTCAAAGATGCCGATCCTGTCATCATCGACCTGCTGCGGGAACGGGGCATCCTCTTCAAGGCAGAGGAATACACTCACAACTATCCCTTCGGCTGGCGCACGGGTGATCCGCTCATCTATTACGCAAAGAACGCGTGGTACATCAGAACCACCGCTATTCGTGAGCGCATGGTCGAGCTGAACCAGACGATTAATTGGGTACCACAATCCATCCGGGACGGACGCTTTGGCAACTGGCTGGAGAACAATATTGACTGGGCGCTGTCGCGTGAGCGGTTCTGGGGAACGCCGCTGCCGCTTTGGACCGACGGCGACGGCGATTACCTTTGTATCGGTTCGCTGGAAGAACTCGAATCACTTTGCGGCACTTCGCTGAGCGAGACCGATCTTCATCGGCCGGCGATCGATGAGATCGAATTTACCCATCCGGAGAACGGTCGACACTATCGGCGCGCGCCGGAAGTCATCGACTGCTGGTTCGACTCAGGCGCCATGTCATATGCCCAGTGGCACTATCCCTTCGAAAACCAGGAGACCTTCGCCCAGCACTTCCCGGCCGACTATATCTGCGAGGCAATCGACCAGACCCGCGGCTGGTTCTACAGCCTGCACGCGATTGCCGCACTCGTCTCGGACAGCGTGGCTTACCGCAACTGTGTCTGCCTGAGCCATATTGTGGACAAGGACGGCAAGAAGATGTCCAAGTCGATTGGCAACATCGTCAATCCCTACGACGTCTTTGATCATATCGGCGCGGATCCGTTGCGCTGGTATTTTCTTGCCCGACTGGCACCGGAGAGCCAGAAAAGAATCTCCGTTGATATCGTGCGTGAGGTGGCGAGCTCTTTCGTCAACACGCTGTGGAACACCTACGGGTTTTTCACTCTGTACGCCTCCCTTGATGAAATCGACCTCAGTAAAGACGTCGCGCTCGAGAATCGTCCGGAGATTGACCGCTGGGCATTGGCCTTGGCCCATCACACCGTCCACACCGTCACGGAGGCGATGGATGCCTACGATGCGCGCGGTGCCGGGCAGGCCATCGAGACCTTCGTCGACCAGCTCAGTAACTGGTACATCCGGCGCAATCGGCGCCGATTCTGGAAAAGCGAAGCGGGCGCCGACAAACAGTCTGCCTACCTGACGCTGTACCAATGTCTGGACACACTGCAGCGTCTGATCGCGCCGTTCATGCCTTTTCTCGCCGAGGCGATGTACCAGAATCTCGTGTGTTCGCGGGAGCCAGACGCTCCCATCAGCGTGCACATGAGCGAGTGGCCCAAAGCGCCGGACGCATGGCAGGACACCGCGCTTCGGGAAGCGACCGAAGTCGTACAGGAAATTGTTGCGCTCGGCAGAGCGGCGCGCGAGGCGAGCCAGGTTCGTGTCCGCCAGCCGCTGGCGCAGCTTCTTGTCCGGGTGCCTACCGACAAAGCGCGCGAGGCGTTGCACGAGCATGAGCAGCAGGTGCTGGAGGAACTCAACGTCAAAGCGCTCGAGTTCATCGCCGCCGACGCGGAACTGGTGAGCTACCGGATCAAACCCCACTTGCCGCGTCTGGGAAAACGCTACGGCAAACAGATTCCCGCGATTCGGCAGGCGCTCGCCGAGGCAGACGGCGCGACCATTGCTGCCGCGTGCGCCAGCGGGGAAGGCATTACCCTGACGGTCGGCGAGGGGAGTATCACTTTTGAAGCCGAGGATCTGCTCGTTGAAACCGAGTCAGCTGAAGGCTACGCCTGTGCGGAATCCGGAGGCCAGCTCGTGGCGCTGGACACCACCCTGGACGACGCCCTGCTTCGGGAGGGGATTGCCCGTGAGATTGTGCGGACCGCACAGGACGGAAGAAAGCAGGCCGGTCTTGAAGTCTCCGATCGAATTCGGCTGCATGTCGACGGCTCATCGCTCGTCAGCGAGGCGCTTAACGAACACCGCGAATGGATCATGAACGAAACCCTGACGGCTGAATGGTCGAGCACAGCCTTTGACACAGGGTTTTCCCTTAAGCGTGAGCTTGACGATCACCACTGGCAGATCGCGCTGGAAAAGACCGCCCGTGACTGACATCAAATGCCTCGGCGCGGCATGAGAGTTATTGGGCGAAGGCCCCAAACTGCCCATTAGGATGCCCATCCTGAGCACCATGCCTGCGCCGTTAATTCCTGAACGGTCTGCTAGAATCCGGCCGTTTCGTCACAACATCTATTGAAGTATCACGAAGGAGGAGCAATGGCTAGCAGTTTTCTTTTTACCTCAGAGTCGGTCTCCGAGGGTCACCCGGACAAAATGGCAGACCAGATCTCGGATGCAGTGCTGGACGCCATGCTCGCCCAGGATCCGGCATCACGAGTTGCCTGCGAAACGATGGTCAATACTGGGCTCGCCGTCATCGCTGGAGAAGTCACCAGCAACTCTGAGGTTGATCTGGCACAGACCGTGCGGAACACCATCAAGGACATTGGATACAACTCCTCTGAGATGGGCTTCGACTACTCGAGCTGCGCGGTCATGGTGACCCTCGACAAACAGTCGGTCGACATCGCCCAAGGCGTGAACGAAGGCGAGGGCCTGGATAGAGATCAGGGAGCCGGTGACCAGGGCCTGATGTTCGGTTATGCCTGCAACGAAACCGATGTTCTGATGCCCTTCCCGATCACCTACTCCCACCGACTGGTCAAACGCCAGGCGGAAGTTCGCAAGAGCGGGGCTCTAACCTGGCTGCGGCCTGATGCCAAGAGTCAGGTGTCGGTGCGCTACGAGGATGGGAAGCCCGTCTCTGTTGATACCGTCGTTCTGTCAACGCAGCACAGCGAAGACGTCGATCACGCTACCCTGAGCGAAGCCGTAATAGAAGAAATCATCAAGCCGGTACTGCCGGCAGATATGCTGACCTCAGACACCCGATTCCTGGTGAACCCCACGGGGCGTTTTGTCATTGGTGGGCCTCACGGGGACTGCGGACTGACCGGCCGCAAGATCATCGTGGACACTTACGGCGGCTCTGCCCACCATGGCGGCGGCGCCTTTTCCGGCAAGGATCCCAGTAAGGTCGACCGCTCCGCAGCTTATGCCATGCGCTACGTCGCCAAGAACGTTGTGGCAGCAGGTCTCGCAGAGCAATGTGAGGCCCAGGTGGCCTACGCGATCGGGGTCGCCGAGCCTGTCTCTTTAATGGTGAGCACCAACGGCACCGCGGCTATCGCCGAAGACAAGATCGAAGCATTGATCCGTGAGCATTTTGACCTGCGGCCCAAGGGCATCATTGAAGACCTGGATCTGCTGCGCCCGATTTACCGCCCCACCGCTGCCTACGGCCACTTCGGCCGCAGCGAAGATGGGCTTTTCCCTTGGGAGCAAACGGACAAGGCCGACGCCCTGCGTGCCGCTGCAGGTCTGTAAGACGGATAAGCACGGTAAAATTATCGTGAATTCCTTAATTGGATAGGGATTTAGAATTCATAGGTAGACTATTTAAATAAGACGTCGCCGAGGAGCGTTGCAACGGGCATTTCCCCGCCAGGCTCGGATTCACGGCGTCTATCTTGACCAACGGCGCTCAGTGAACATGGAGAACACCCCATGAGCGCTGTGATACAGCCCCTGTCCGATCAGGACTATGTAGTCGCCGATATCTCTTTGGCCGATTTTGGTCGAAAGGAAATCGCGATCGCCGAGACCGAAATGCCCGGTCTGATGGCCCTTCGGGAGAAGTACGGCCCCAGCCAACCGCTGAAAGGCGCGCGAGTGGCCGGCAGCCTGCACATGACCATCCAGACCGCGGTCTTGATTGAGACCTTGCAAGCCCTTGGAGCAGACGTGCGTTGGGCCTCGTGCAACATCTACTCGACCCAGGACCACGCTGCTGCGGCCATTGCCGCAGGCGGGACACCGGTCTTTGCCTACAAGGGCGAGAACCTGGTGGAATACTGGGCGTATACCCATCGCATCTTTGAGTGGAGCGATGGCGGCACCCCCAACATGATCCTTGATGACGGCGGTGACGCCACGCTGCTGATCGGTTTGGGCGCAAAAGCCGAAAAGGATCTGTCGGTGCTGGACAACCCGGGCAGTGAAGAAGAAGTCGCGCTGTTTGATTCAATCCGCGAACGCCTCAAGACCCAGCCAAATTGGTACTCCACCATCCAGGCGAACATCATGGGTGTTACCGAGGAAACCACCACAGGGGTCAAGCGTCTTTACCAGATGCAAAAAGACGGCGAACTGCTTTTCCCGGCAATTAACGTAAACGATTCAGCGACCAAGTCGAAGTTCGATAACCTGTACGGCTGCCGGGAATCCCTGGTCGACAGTATCAAGCGCGCCACCGACGTCATGGTCGCGGGCAAGCTCGCCGTCGTGCTGGGTTACGGTGACGTGGGCAAGGGTTCAGCACAGTCTCTTCGCGGCCTCGGCGCGACGGTGTGGATCACAGAAATCGATCCCATCTGTGCACTGCAGGCAGCGATGGAAGGTTACCGGGTCGTCACGATGGAAGAAGCGGCAAGTCAGGCCGATATCTTTGTTACCGCGACCGGCAACTTTGAGGTCATCACCCATGATCACATGAAGCAGATGAAAGATCAGGCCATCGTCTGCAACATCGGCCACTTTGACAACGAGATCGCCTGTGCCTCCCTTGAGCAGTATGAGTGGGAAAACATCAAGCCTCAGGTCGACCACGTGATCTTCCCCGACGGCAAGCGGATCATCCTGCTTGCCCAGGGTCGTCTCGTGAACCTTGGATGCGCGACCGGCCACCCGAGTTTCGTCATGTCCGCCTCATTCACCAACCAGACGTTGGCGCAAATTGAGTTGTTCCAAAAGCGTGATCAGTATGAGAACAAGGTGTACATCCTCCCCAAACATCTCGACGAGATGGTGGCAAGACTGCACCTGGAGAAAATCGGCGCCAAGTTGACGCAGCTGACCGACCAGCAGGCGGCTTACATCGACGTGTCAGCAGATGGGCCCTACAAGGCCGACCACTATCGTTACTGATTGATCTCCCGCCAGAAGTTCAGGCAAAAAATGCCCCCGGTTTCCGGGGGCATTTTTCTTCTGGCTTAAAAGGATCTAGGCGGTAATGTCGGGCACCAACCGACTTTCCAGATGAAGGATGCTGTCTTTGAGAAACAGCTTTCGTTTTTTCATTCTTTGCAGCTGAAGGTCATCAATCAGCGGATCTGCAGAAATGGTCTTGAGTTCGTCGTCCAAGGCGCGATGTTCTGTTCTCAGCTCTTCGATTTTTGCGCCAAGGTCAAGTACAGCATGTTGTGCTTCAGTCATATAGGCCTGTCTCCCTCACGTACTAGCGGTTGGTGAGTTTTCACACACGCAGCGAGACCACACGGACCGGTAACCTGGACGCGGTCACTGCTTGCGACCTTACCGCGCTTGATTCCATCCTACTCCTTTCGCTGAAACATTTCATCACCCTATGGCCAGACATTTTCTCTATCAGAAGACGTGCTCTGCGATAGAATTCTCGCGACAAATGAGTCGGTTACATCGCGATACTCCGGTGTCTTATCCAATCTAAACCCTAAATTCATCAAGAAAAGAACGCTTAATGGACCCGCTTGCCACCTGGGAAAAAATTCTGCTGGGCGTCCTGGCCCTGCTCATCATTCTTTGGTTTTTTCCCGGTGTTAAGAATTTGATGAAGGAATCTGCCGACGCCCCGCGGGATTGGCCGGCGGTCCTGTTGCCTTTGGTGGCTGTGGCGGCTTTCGTTATCTTTCTGATCAATATCGTCTGATGGCAGCAAAACAAAAACGCGCGCAGCGCATATACCTGAAGGATTACAAGGCAGCGGATTTTCGGATTCCTGCCATTGCGCTTGAGCTCGACCTCGAGCAAGAGAAAACGCGGGTCCGCTCCCGCCTAAACGTCAAACGATCCGGCGACCACGATCGGCCGCTCGTCCTGCACGGGGAGAAACTGGATCTCATCAGCATCAAGGTGAACGGCCAGGTGCTGGAGAAGCGCCAGTATCAATGCGATGACAGCACACTGACGCTCTCTCTCAATGAGCCCGACACCACACTGGAGATTGAGACCGAGATCAACCCGGCGGCCAATTCTGAACTCAATGGCCTTTATGCCTCTGCCGATACGCTATGCACCCAATGCGAGCCGGAAGGCTTTCGGCGTATCACCTACTTCCTCGACCGGCCTGACAACCTGTCGGTCTACCGGGTAACGCTTCGCGCTCTTAAGGCGCAGTATCCCGTGCTGCTTGCGAACGGCAACCAGGTCGAAGCCGGGGAGGACGGGCCATACCATTTCGCCGTCTGGGACGACCCTCATCCCAAGCCGAGCTATCTCTTTGCCGTCGTCGCGGGGCCACTTGAGCACATTGAGGATCACTTCACCACGGCTTCCGGACGGGACGTGACCTTAAGGATTTACGCCCGCGCGCGGGATATCCCCCAGTGTGATTTTGCCTTGGGCGCGCTTCGCGACTCGATGATCTGGGAAGAAAAGGTGTATGGCTGCGAATACGATCTGAATCAGTACAACATTGTTGCGGTCGAAGACTTCAACATGGGGGCCATGGAGAACAAGGGTCTCAATGTCTTCAACACCCGCTACGTTCTGGCGCAGCCGGCCACCGCAACCGACCAGGATTACCGCGCCGTTCGCGATGTCATCGGCCATGAGTACCTGCACAACTGGTCGGGCAACCGGGTGACCTTGCGCGACTGGTTTCAGCTCAGCCTCAAGGAAGGTTTTACCGTCTTTCGTGAGCAGCAGTTCAGTGCTGATCATGACTCTGCCGGCGTCAAGCGGATTGAGGATGCCAATCTGGTCCGCACCCAGCAGTTCCGCGAAGACGCGGGGCCAATGGCTCACCCCGTTCGCCCCGACTCTTTTGTTGAGATCAATAACTTCTACACCCTGACGGTTTACATCAAGGGGGCTGAAGTCGTCCGTATGCTGAGCCTGCTGGTGGGATCCGAAGGTTTTCTCGAAGGCTGCCGGCACTACTTTGCGCAACATGACGGCGAGGCAGTCACCACCGACCACTTCGTCAGGGCAATCGAGACAGCCTGTGATATAGACCTCACCCAGTTTCGTCGCTGGTATGAGCAAGCCGGTACGCCGCAGCTGCAGGTCTCGGGCAGTTTTGACGCGACAACAGGTGAGTATCAGCTTCGGATGGGCCAGGACAATCCCGATGCCTTGGGCGAGCGCCAGCCCCCGTTGCAGATTCCGATCGTCGTCGCGCTTTTCGATACCGACGGCCACCCGGTTGAAACCGAACTGCAAGCCGGACTGCAAACCAAAAGTCCAAAACAACACGAGCACACGCTGGTGCTGATGGACGCGGTTCAGGAGTTCGTGTTTACGGGTCTCACCAGCCAGCCGATCCCCTCGCTGTTGCGCGGCTTTTCGGCTCCGGTCATGGTCCAGACGGAACTCACCGGCCGCGATCTCGCCGTGCTGGCCGGCCACGATAACGATCCCTTCTGCCGCTGGGACGCAGGCCAGACCCTCGCCCGCCAGGAAATCCTCCGCTGGCTCAATGACCCCTCTGTCGACACGCTCGACGCCAACTTTTCGGAGTCCTTTGGCAAAACGCTGACCGCTGACCTGCCGGACTGTGCCTTTCAGGCTCTGGCGCTAACACTCCCGGAGGAGAACGACCTTGGGGAATTTGCCGAAGAGATTGATCCCGCGGGCATTCACCGGGCGAGATGGTCAGTGATGCAGGCGCTCGCCGGGCTCTACCGCGATCCCCTGCTTGAACACTATCACGCCCTTCGAGCCAGCGGACCCTATCAGCGCGATGCGGCAGGCGCGGCGCGCCGCGCCTTGCGCAACACCTGCCTTGGCTATCTCATGATCCTTGATTCAGAAGACGTTACCAATCTGGCGCTTGAGCAACTGACGACAGCCGACAACATGACCGACGCACTTGCCGCCCTGGTGCCGCTCGCCAATCAGGCACGGCCTGCCAGGGATGAAGCACTCGCTTTCTTTGAGCAACGCTGGGGTAAGTACCCCCTGGTCATGGACAAATGGTTCAGGGCGCAGGCCGTGTCTCGCTGCGAGGACACCCTCAGCCGGGTCAAGACGCTCACCCAGCACGCCTGTTACCAGCAGGAGAATCCCAACAAAATCCGCGCGCTCATTGGCGCCTTTGCGCATGCCAACCCGCTGCACTTTCACGCGCCTGACGCCAGCGGATATCAGTTTGTCACCGAGCAGCTGCTCGCTACCGATCCCAAGAACCCCCAGGTCGCGGCGCGGCTCGCCTCGGCTTTTAATCTCTGGAAACGCTACGAACCGGCCCGGCGAGAGAAGATGCGCGATGCCCTTGTGCAGATCATCGATGCGCCCAATCTCTCGCACGATGTCGGTGAAATTGTAGAACGCGCCCTTGCCGACACTTAAACGCCGGCGCTAACTGCTGGTCCACGCCCAGTAGCCGAGCGATAGCGCCAGCAGCCCCATGATCAGGCCGATGCCGATATCAATCGCCCGCCAAGTCTGCGGGCGGGAAACAAACCGCGACCAGCGGGCTGCCCCGTAGCCCAGCCCGTAAAACCACAACAGTGAGGCCAAGGCCGCGCCACTGGCAAACATGACGCGTTCGAGACCGTCGAAACGGGCTGCCACTCCGCCGAGCAGCAAAACGGTGTCTAGATACACATGGGGATTAAGGAAAGTCACCGCGAGCGTCGTGCTGATCACGGCGCCTAAAGACTTGGCGGTGCCTGCCTCCACGGTCAGCGCCTGCGGATGCGCCGCCCGGGAAAAAGCCTGAAAGGAAAAAAACAGCAAGAAGGCCGTTCCGGCCCAAGCCACGGTTTTCAGAATCAGCGGGTCGGCCCGAAAGGCCGTACCCAAACCGCCGGCCCCCAGCGCAATAAGCAGGGCATCAGCCAGAAAGCACACCGTACACACGGCAAACACATGTTGGCGCACAAGACCCTGGCGCAGAACCAGAGCGTTCTGTGGGCCAATCGCAATAATGAGAGCGCTGCCCAGGGCAAGCCCCTCCCATAACGCCAGCAGTTTCAAAGCGGTATCCCCACAAGGTATTCGACTGCGCAATGATAAGATTGTTTTGTGTTCTGCTAAATCCTTTATCTCGTGGCTTCATCAAGAAAAAATGTCCTGCAGCCGTCCAGCCAGGAAGACGTAAACCGGTTTTTGCAGCAAGTCCGCAGCACTGCGTTACCGGCGAAACGTGACGGGCGTGCCCGTCTCATCTTCGGGATGGACGCGACCGCCAGCCGGGAGCCCCTATGGGACCGGGCCTGTCATATCCAGGCGCAGATGTTTGAAGCCACCGCGTCGATGGGCGGGATCGAGATCCAACTTGCCTACTACCGCGGTTTTGGCGAATTCAAGGCAGCGCCCTGGGCAGCCGAGGCAGACGTTCTGCAAAAGCGCATGACGTCGATACGCTGTGCAGCAGGACAGACCCAGATCCGCAGGCTGCTGAAACATGCGCTTGAACAGGCGCGCAGCAAGCAGGGTGCTGTCAGTGCGCTGGTCTTTGTGGGCGACTGCATGGAAGAGGACCCTGATTCTCTGGCCCAGCTCGCCGGTGAACTCGGCATCCTGTCGGTGCCGGTCTTTCTCTTTCAGGATGGCGCTGATCCTATTGCGGCAAAAACCTTTTCCACGCTTGCGAGACTCACCCGGGGGGCGCATTGCCGATTCGACGGCAGCAGCGCAGCCCAGCTTCGGGATCTGCTGTGTGCGGTGGCGGTCTATGCCGCCGGCGGCCACAAAGCGCTGGCCGACCACGGGAAACAGCGCGGCGGTGAAGTGCTTCGCCTGATCGCGCAACTGGATAGCAGGGGCTAGCCTTGGCAAGGGTATTCCTGGCGCTGGTCGCGCTGGTCGGGCTTATGTGGCTGGCGTCCTGGCTGGGCAAGGCTACCCCGGAGCAGCGCAGCCGGGCGCTCAAACTCATCGTGCTTTACGGGATCGCCGGCGCCCTGCTGTTGTTGGTGGTGACCGGACGGATCCCCTGGATGTTTGCCCTCATCGGCGCGGTCGTGCCCTGGCTGCAGCGCTTCATGATGGCGCGACAGGCCTGGAATATGTTCAAGTCGAGCCGCGGGCCGAGCGCCGGCAAGCAGTCCACAGTTCAAACCCTGATGCTCCGGATGACGCTTGACCATGACAGCGGCGACCTCGACGGCGAGGTCATCAGCGGCCCCTTCGCTGGTCGGGCGCTGCAGTCACTCTCCGAATCGGAACTGCTGGAAGTGCTGCGCGATAGCCGGGAACGTGATCCCCAGTCCGCGGCCCTGCTGGAAGCGTATCTGGATCGAACCCGCGGCGACAGCTGGCGTGATTCGGATACCGATGACGCGGGATCGCACAGCGCGCGGCCCAGCCCGCCGGACGGCATGTCCGTAAACCAGGCCGCCGAGATCCTGGGCGTGCCGGCCGAGGCCTCGGATGAGGAGATCACCGCAGCACACCGCAGGCTTATCCAGAAACTGCACACGGATCGTGGCGGTACCGACTATCTCGCCGCGCTGATTAACGAGGCAAGAGACGCCCTCCTCTCGGGCCGGTGAGCGCTATCGCCCCGAAGAAAACCAAACGGGGATCCGCGCGGCGGATTTCCTGGATCTGGTGGCTGTTGCTGTCGCTGATGATGCTCGCAGCCGGTCTCGTCTTCTCGCCCCAGCAGATCGAGACACGGCAATGGTCCCGCCAGGACATCTGGGGAATCGACCGGGCCCTGATCCGGCGGACTCTCGGGCTGCAGATTGACCAAAACCGCTATCCGGAAAAAATCTCCATCGAGCATGAGGGCAGCCACCACAACGCTACGGTGGAATACACGATTGATCCCAGCCTGCAGGCGGCCGTCGCGGGGGTCTTCGAGCAATATAACCCCGACTACGGGGTATTCGCTGCGCTTGATGCCGACACCGGTGAAATCCTCGCTCTCGTCAATCATCAGCGACGGGGCATCACTGACCAGAACCTTGCGACGAGGGCAACCTATCCTGCCGCGTCGGTTTTCAAGATCGTCACGGCCGCGGCCGTGCTCGACCTCGACAAGGCCTCACCCTCCACGGTCATCCCGTTTAACGGCAAGACGACCAGCCTTTACCGGAAAAATGTCCTGAACCACAAGAACACCGAGTGGACCCGACGCTATCCCTTATCTACCGCATTTGCCAAGTCGATCAATACGGTGTTTGCCCGCTTGGGCATATTCTCAGCGGGGGCCGAGGCGCTTTTGGATTATGCCGAGGCTTTTGGGTTTAACCGGCCGCTGGATGCGGACTTTGCCCTCGCTCCCAGTCGGCTGGATTTGGACGAAGCGGATTCCTGGTCCATTGCAGAGACCGCGTCCGGCTATACCCGGCGGACCACATTGTCGCCGGTCCACGGCGCTGTCATCGGCGCAGTGGCCGCGAACGGCGGGCAGCTCGTCCAGCCTTCTGTCGTGCGGCGCATCGTCAACGATGAGGGTCTGATCCTTTATGCGCTGGATACCGCTCCAAAAACACCCGTGGTGCGCGATCAAACCGCTGAGGAACTCAAAGTCCTGATGCAGGCGACGGTCACCAAAGGCTCTGCCAGCAAATCCTTCAAGAAATTCTTTCGCCACGACATGAAAACGGTCGAGGTCGGCGGCAAAACCGGCAGCCTGACCGGTGAGAACCCCCGCGGCCGTTATGACTGGTTCGTCGGCTACGCACAAAAAAACGGACGCAACCTCGCTTTTGCCGCCATGTGTATTAACGAGGAATTCTGGTATGTAAAATCAGCGTATGTGGCCCGCAAGGCCATTGAGCATTTTTTCAGCGAGTCCGGCAAGGACGAGGAGTAAGACCCGCGTGATCCCAAGAGAGTGCACCGTTGCAGCAATATCTTGACGTCATCCGACGGGTGCTTGAGTCCGGCCAACGGAAGGCAAACCGCACCGGTGTCGATACCCTGTCGACCTTCAATGTGAACTACCAGATTGATCTCAGGGAAGGCTTTCCGCTGCTGACCACTAAAGAGATCTCGTGGAAAAATATCGTCGTTGAAAATCTCTGGTTTTTGTCCGGCGACACGCGCATTGATCTTCTGCGCAAGCACGGCTGCAAGTTCTGGGAGCCCTGGGCTGACGACAACGGATTGGTGCCAAGCGCCTACGGCAACTTCTGGCGCAACTTTCCCGTCCATGAAGATGGGCAGGCGGCATTCAACGACCAGATCCGCTACGTGGTCGATGAACTCAGGGCGCGGCCCCAGAGTCGTCGCTTGGTGGTGTCCGCCTGGGCGCCCGGCAACGCCCAAACCAGCGCGCTGCCGCCCTGTCACGCCTTCTGGGTAATGAACGTGCAGCACGATGAGCACGGCGATCCCCTGCTGTGCCTGCATCTCACCCAGCGAAGCTGCGATGTGGCGCTGGGACTGCCCTACAACATTGCGGGCTATGCGTTCCTCTTGGAACTGATATCCCGCTTTACCGGCATCAAGCCGGGTTACTTCGGCCACACCCTGATCGATGCCCACATCTACACCGCAAAGGCCGACGGCTCGATGGCGGAATACGATCATATTCCCGGTCTGCGCCAGCAGCTCGCCCGCGAACCACGCGCCCTGCCACGCCTTGAGATCAGCCCAGAGATCCAGCACCTGGACGACATCTCAGCGCTTTTGGAAGCCGATACACAAGCTCTCCTGCAGACCTTTCGCCTGCATGACTACGACCCGCATCCCGCGCTGACTTTCAAAGTCGCTGTCTAACGCGCATGACGAAAGCTGAGGGGAAGCCCACCCGCGCGGCGATTGTCGCCATGAACGCAGCGAGAGTCATCGGGCGCGACGGCACACTGCCCTGGCATTACTCTGAAGACCTCAAACGCTTCAAGCGCCTGACCACCGGCACCACCATCGTGATGGGCCGCAACACCTTTGAATCCATCGGCAGCAAACCCCTGCCCAATCGTGATAACCGCGTAGTGACCCGTTCGCACTTTGATAACGTCGACTGCTTTGCGTCACTCGAATCCGCCATCATGGATTGTCCGGGAGACCTCTGGTTTATCGGCGGCGCCAAACTTTACGAAGCGGCGCTCGGTCACTGCGATTTCATTGATGTGATGTGGGTGCCCGATGAGGTGACGGGCGAGGACATCGTTTATTTTCCGAAGCTGCCTCCCTCAGACTGGCAGGCCGGCCCCAAAACCCCGCTCGAAGAAGACAACCGGCTGCTTCAACAGCGCTTTTACCGCCGCTAGCGCATGGACGTCTCCCGAATATTCGACGCCCTGAACGACCCGCAGCGAGAAGCCGTGGGCGCCCCGGCCGGGCCCATGCTGGTGCTGGCAGGCGCCGGCAGCGGAAAAACCCGCGTTCTGACCTACCGCATCGCGTATCTTGTCCAGGCGCTTGAAGTCTCGCCCTATGCCATTTTGGCCGTTACCTTTACCAACAAGGCCGCCAACGAGATGCGCAAAAGGATCGAGGACTTCTTGGGCTTTTCAGTGCGCGGCATGTGGATCGGCACTTTCCACGGGCTGTCCCACCGCATCTTGAGAGACCATCATGAACTCGCGGGGCTGCCTAAAGGATTTGAGATCCTGGATTCGGATGATCAGTACCGCGTCATCCGACGTGCCCTGAAGGAACTTAACCTCGACGAGGGTTACTGGCCGCCGCGCCAGATCCAGTGGTTCATCAACAGCCAAAAAGAAGAAGGCCGCCGCGCGGTTCAGGTTCAGGACAATGGCGACAGTCACCAGCAGACCCTCATCCGGGTCTATACCCATTACGAGGAAACCTGCCAGCGTCTTGGGCTCGTCGATTTCGCCGAACTGCTGCTGCGTACCCTGGAGCTTCTGGAGCAGACACCCTCGCTGCTCGACAACTACCAGCAGCGCTTTCAGCACATCCTGGTCGATGAGTTTCAGGACAGTAACGCCATTCAATACCGCTGGCTCAAACTGTTGTCCGAAGCGCATGGACAGATCACTGCCGTGGGAGACGACGATCAGTCCATCTATGGGTGGCGCGGTGCGCGCGTTGAGAACATGCACCAGCTGCAGCAGGACTTCTCTGGCACCGAGGTCATCCGGCTCGAACAAAACTATCGCTCCAGCGGCAACATTCTGAATGCGGCAAACGCCGTCATCGACCAGAAC
>DLPX01000075.1 GCA_002477475.1 Proteobacteria bacterium UBA7447 | reverse complement strand
CGCAGTCTCTGCATGCAGCCCAAAATCATGCTCTTTGATGAACCCACTTCGGCGCTTGATCCTGAGATGATCAAAGAAGTACTGGATGTAATGATTGAACTCGCTGAGGACGGGATGACCATGATCGTGGTCACGCACGAAATGGGCTTCGCCAAAAAGGCAGCGAACAAAGTGGTCTTCATGGATCAGGGTGAAGTAGTGGAGTCCGCGCCTACGGAACAGTTTTTCTCCCAGCCTGACAGCGACCGGACCAAACTCTTTCTCTCGCAGATCCTGACACACTGAACTGGGCGAGGAGTACGAGCCGATGCGCTGCTCAATCGATCTCGACCGTCCTGGCAAACGTGAGGGTTACGTTCAGTTAAGTCACTCGAACAATCGGCACGCGTATGGCGTTATCCCGTTACCGATCGGTGTTATTGCAGGCGATACGGGCCCAACGGCTCTGCTGACTGCCGGCAATCACGGAGATGAATACGAAGGAATCGTCATTCTCCAGCGACTCTTTCATGTTCTTGAACCTGATCAGGTTCACGGGCGCATCATTTTCATGCCATCGCTTAATCTCCCAGCCGTGCGTGAATACCAGAGAACGTCACCTCTTGATGGCGCCAACATGAACCGGGTATTCGGCGATCCTGCCCTGAGTGGGCCCACCCGGGAAATCGCTACCTTCGTTGAGGAAACACTCATTTCCCAGGCCGACTTTGCTATTGATCTGCACTCGGGCGGAAAAATGTGCGAGTTCTCACCCTGCGGTTTTATTTACGGCGTCGGAGATAAAGAACACCTGCAGAACAAAATCCGTGCCGCTCACCACTTTGGTGCCAAATACACCGTCGTCGTTGAAGGGAGTTCAGGATCCCTCTCCGCTGCGGGAGAACGCGCCGGAATCGTAATGCTTTCGGCAGAACTCGGCGGGGGGCGGATCCAACGCGAGAACATTGAGATTGGTTACACCGGCACGACCAATACTCTAGCAGGCTGGGGATTACTGGCCGATTCGCCACGCGAGACGCGAACCACTTTCCTGCGAAGCGGGTTTGCCGGCTCGTCCGTCATGAGCCCGATTGCCGGGGCGTTTGAGCCTCTGACCAACGTTGGTCAGGCAGTCCACACTGGTGAAGTCGTTGGGCGAATTCACTCCCTGGATGCACTTGATCAGCCGCCTGTTACTGTCTGTGCCGAGAGTGCCGGTATTGTTGTGGGACAGCGGGCGCAAGCCCATATCCTGAGGGGCGATTTTCTGCTGCATCTGGGCGAAGAAGTCGAAGAGTCAGAATTGCTCAAGCCCCTAAACTGAGATTGGCTGTGCCAGCGGAGCCAATCCGTTAACGCTGGCAAGACGGGCAAAGATACAACCGGCGACCGTTTGCCGTGATTCGCCGGATTCTGGCGGCACACCGGTAACAGTCGCGTTTGTCTCGACCAAATACAGCAAAACGATACTGCCCCTTCGAGCGTCCTGCTTTTCTCATTACCCGAACTGTGTCGGGATGGTTGGTGACACCACCGGTCTTGTAGGCGCGCATCGAGATCAAAAGAGTACGCCGCGCCAGTTCGTTGAGTTTCGCCGGTTCCAGATCTTTGGGTCGAGACGTTGGATCGATACCGGCGGCAAAAAGTATCTCTGACCTTAGATAGTTGCCAAGGCCCGCCAGAAACGACTGGTCGAGATACAGGCCTGAAATACTTCGGCCACAAAACCGTTTATCGCATAAACGCTCGGCAACATCCCGCCACGACAGGGTACCGCAAAGCACATCCGGCCCCAGTTTCTTCAGATAAGGATGTGTCTTGAGATCTTTTTTACCCAACAGGGCGACGTCGGTGGCGCTGTACAAAAGGGCGCTGTGGGTGTCTGAGGTCAGGGCGACCCGTAAGGTTCTTTTTGTATTTGGAGGCTTGCCCGTTGGCGCCACAACCCAGCGGCCGTAAAGCTGATTGTGAGAATACAAAACCCGGCCGTTTTTAAAAAAAATCAACAGCGCCTTGCCGCGAGTGGTGACCTCCACCACCTCCTGTCCGACAAGCCTGCGCGCGAAGGGCTTTAGATGGGCGGGCTCAAAAAAACTCTCTGCAAGCTTTTTGCCGGTCAACACTCGGCCGATGGCATCCGCCTCGCGGCGCACTTCGGGACCTTCAGGCATGGGAATTACGGCGCGGCGAGACGCGCCTACTAAGCGGCGAAGTCGGTGAGTCTAGGGCAGGCAGGATGAAATCGCTGTGTCCAGTTTTGTCACCACCTCATCTATTTGGTCGTCCTCAATAATGAAGGGAGGAGCAAGCAGGATATGATCCCCGTTCACACCGTCGCGGGTGCCGGACATGGGATAGCAAATCAGTCCCTGCTCAAAGGCCGCTTTTTTGATACCGGCTGCGAGCCGTTTCTCTGGCGCAAACGGCGAACCACTGACTTTGTCTGCCACCAGTTCTATGCCGCGGAACAGGCCTCTCCCACGAATGTCTCCCACATAGGCATGCTCGCTAAACTGGTCTTTCAGTGCCTTATCAAAACGCTCACCCATCCTGTGAACACGGGAAACCAGATCGCGCGAGAGAATCGCCTCGAGAACGGCACACCCCGCTGCCGTTGCCACAGGATGCCCCAGATAAGTGTGTCCATGCTGGAAAAACCCTGAGCCCTCCTCGATAGTCGTATAGATCTCACTGCTGCAAAGCATCGCACCGATGGGCTGATAGCCCGCCCCCAATCCTTTGGCAATGCAGGCAATATCGGGAGTCACGTTATCTGCCTCACAGGCAAAAAGATGGCCCGTGCGACCCATGCCACACATGACTTCATCCAGGATCAGCAAGACCCCATAGCGATCGCAGATCTCTCTGATTCTGGTGAAATAACCTTCAACCGCTGGCACGGCTCCGGCTGTCGCCCCGACTACCGGCTCCGCGAGAAACGCGATTACGGAATCAGTTCCCAGCCTCAAGATCTCGTCTTCGAGTTCCTGTGCAACTCGTTGCCCGTAATCAAATGTCGATTCTTCGGGACTTCGATCAGCGTACTCAAAACACGGGGATATGTGGCTGACGTCCACCAGCAGAGGCGAGAACTGTTTGCGGCGCCACTGATTTCCGCCGACCGCCAACGCCCCAAGGGTATTCCCGTGATAACTCTGGCGCCGCGCAATCAAAAAGCGTCGATTGGTCTCACCCTTTTCCACAAAATATTGCCGGGCCAACTTGATTGCGGCTTCGTTGGCTTCGGAACCGCCCGACACAAAAAGCACGCGATCAAGATCACCCGGCGCGTTGGCGATTAGGAGGTCCGCCAACTTTTCAGCAGGCTCCGAGGTAAAAAATCCGGTATGGGCGAACGCCAGTTTCTCAACCTGAGTCTTGACCGCCTCGATCACTTCCGGGTCTCCATGCCCCAGGCAGGAAACCGCGGCACCTCCGGAGCCGTCGAAATAGCGCTTGCCGGAGGCATCGAAGAGATAGCAGCCCTCTCCGCTAAGGACGAGCGGAGGCATGCTTTTCGTGTGCCGGGGAAATACGTGCGACATGTCAGACCTTATCCATTGGGTTCATGATGACTTTTCCACGATGGCTTATCCAAGAGGTTTTATTCGATGTCAGCCATTGCGGGCATATCGTTAGTGTGACAATGCACACCACCGCCGTTGGCCCAGGATTCGAGCATCTCAATTACATGCACGTCGCGACCGGGAAAGTAACCCTTTAAGCGGTCTTTGGCAGCAGTATCTGCCTTTTCATTGCTGAAACCTGTCGTGATCACATACCCATTGCCAACCAGCCAGTTTAGGTAATTGGTATCGTACGTTTGGCCACGATACGTTACCGAAGTCTCGATGGGTTCCCGGATCACGTCAAATCCTGCTGCCGTGATAGTAGCGGCGGCCGCATCAAATACTTGGCCGGTTGGGTGGTTTGGCTCGCCGCAGGCTGATCCGCCGATGCATTCCCCCACAACGACGGTGGTGGGATTAATAAATCTTGCAATGCCATCGATGTGCCCATTGGTCAGGTCACCGATAGGCACCCCTTCAATAAACACTACTTTCGAGACGCCGAAATATTGCTTGAGATCCTGTTCCGCCTTCGCTTTCGTGTAATTCTCATTGCGTCTTGGATCACCCAAAACGCTCCAATTGAGCAGCACGGTATCCACGCCGTTAAATTCAAGATTACCGCGCTCATGAACGAGTTCTATGCTTTCAGTCTGAAGGCCGACAAGCTCTGCCACGGCCAAGGGTACTGCATTGTCCTGATCAAACGGCACGCTTGCTCCGAAAGCGCCGCCCCACGCATCAAATCCCCAATTCTGAATCTTGAGCTTGCCATGTTCCTCTATATAAAGCGGGCCGTTGTCCCGCATCCATGCACTGTCATAAGGGATTTCGTGCCAGCGGATATTCTCATGGTCTGGGTCGACCCCTGCCCGCTTGATGGCCTCTTCTGCGTTGGTCTGGATCGATTTTGAACTGTACAGAATGTGTAGAGGTTGATAACGGACGATGACGCTAGCGATTCGGGCGAAATCGCGCTCATAGGATCGCTCCCATGGGCCGGGCCACTGCAACCACACACCGGCCTGAGGCTCCCACTCAGCCGGGACCCGCCTTGGGTTGTCAGCACTCACAGGTTCTATCCTTAGTAAAAAAATAAAAAAACTGGCGACCAGAGTCAGGGCTGTCCCAAACCGTGTCAACCATTTCCGATGCTGGATCATCTGCACACTCTACCCAAAAGGATTCCACGGCCTTGATAAGACGATACTTCTGGAAACAGGTCCGTGTTGGGCAGTCAAAAGCTGGCGAATCCGACGATACAGCGCCACTTTGGTGTGCTACGCTTGAAAGCGCCTGTAGGATCATTTACGGAGGACAGAGCATGCATATTCAGATCATTAACTTTAATCTAGAGGGCATCAGCCGAAGCGAATACGAACAGGTCTGCGACGATCTGGCACAGACGTTTGCTGATGTTCCGGGCCTCATCTCCAAGCATTGGCTGGCGAATGATGACACCAACACTTTCGGTGGTGTGTATATGTTTGAATCTAAAGATGCCTACGAAGCGTTTATTGGGTCAGAACTTTTCGCCGCCATGGGAGACAATCCCGCACTCGCGAACGTCAGTTCGAAAGATTTTGGGGTTATCGAAGGACCAACCCGGGTCACACGTGGAATGTAACGAGTCCACCTCTTGGGTCTCAGCTGAAAGACTGCGTGACAAAAATACGCAAGCGATGCTGAAGCCCTGACAAAACAGAACCGACCCTGGAATGATTTATTCCGGGTTATGCGCGGTAACAAACCATGCGCTTGACGGGGCCCAGACACTTCCGTCTTCACGAGCGTATCGCGAAACGACGTCCCGCAATGCCACAGAAACCTCCCCTCTTAGTTTTTGCCCAGTTTCTCCAGCTAGGCGTATGATCTCTCCAGCCGGGCCCAATTCCAGAGCAAACTCAATCGCCTCACCCAATGAACGTCCGATACAGATATCGCTGTCAAATCTTTCAAACTGAACATTCTGAAACCCAACAGACTGCAACATATCACTGACCAAGTCTGCCCCCGCCATTGAGAACGGACCGGGACCACAGTGCACTTCATTTGTCTCATCATGAGAAACCACCGGCACGATCTCGCGCACGCATTTCTCAGCATCGTGCAGCCACGGATTGTCTTCTCGCTTACGCCACACCACTTGGGTAAAACTGCCCCCGGGCTTTAGCGAAGAACGAATATTCTTCATCGCTAGCCCGGGCAAGTTAAAGAACATAGTCCCAAAACGGGCAAAGGCATAGTCATACGGCCCACCAAGGTCTTCTCTTTCCACGTCCGCAACAAAAAACTGGGCGTTATCCACCTGCTCCTCGGCTGCGCTCTTACGACATTCGCCAATGAAATTGCTTGCGCAGTCGACTCCGCTCGCTACACCCGCGTCGCCGATAGATCTGGCAATAGCGATCGTGCAGTCGCCAAAACCACAACCTACATCGAGTACAGATGAGCCGTCTGGAAACGGTTGACGATGGAAAACGGCCTGGCTAATGGAGGCATAGCCTTCGACAAAAAGAAACTTGAATCGGGAGAATTTTTCAAACAGAACAGTGTTCCACGCTTCAATAACAACATCGTTACTCATGAACCCTCCTAAACCTTACTTAACTTTTCAGACACTAGTCATCGCCAGACCAATGAATACTTACATCGAGACGCCAACTTCGCCTGTCCAGATGCTGATGGAATCTCCATCCATAAGCCCCTCTGCAACCATTTGACCGAAAACTTTTTGTGCAGTGGCGGTTGCCGCCTCCATGGTAGCGGCATCAGGATATTTCGCCACGACAACGCCATTGCCATCTGCATCGGCTGCAAGATCGATCAGCTCCGCGCCGACCGCCGAGACTTCTTCGCGGGCCTCCTCTGCCTTCGCCATCGCGTTCTCCATGTCTGAGCTGGTAAATCTCGTGATTCTGTAAATAGCCATCTGAAACTCCTCCAGGTTCATAGTCGAATAATTGACCCATAGGTCGGGCCAGCCGTCTAACTTAACCACATTTTCTTCCTTTTATTTTATGGGTCCCTTAAATCTATGATTTATGGTGTTTTTTGGATATTCGATCTCAGTAGTTCATTTAAATATCGACTATTATTAGGATCCTTCCACAAGACAAAAGGGGTTAGACCTATGTCGAAGTACGAAGATACACCCGCTGCAATCGCTATGATTCTGTTCACACTGGGGGGCATCTTTTATGTCTTCCAATTAATCTTCATGACCGAAGCCTGGTTAGCTGAAAATGGGATTGGGATAGAGGCTATTGGTCTTGCCAGAGTGCTCGGATTCACATGGCTTGGGATCGTTGTTGTCCTAATCCGGACATTTATCAGTGGCCCGGCAGGCACTAGCGCGTTCTTTATGGCGCTGGTCATCGCCCAAATCGGGATCTTCCTTAATCTTTGGCATCAGGAGTTAATGGGCACACTGGAGGTGTCCGTTATGGACGACGCCATTATCGTCACCGTGCTTACTGCCCTGCTGCTGTTCGGCTGGTCGCGAATTCGCTCCAAGACCTGAACAAAACAAGCTAGAGAGCGCAAATGCGCCAAAAGAAAACCCCGCTCTGGCGGGGTTTTCTTTTTTGTGCCCAATGCGATTGACTTCAGGCCGGCAAAAAACTTGAGTTAAACCGAAATCACCTCTCGAGCAAACTGCGTCAGACTTTCGCAGCCGGAGTCTGTCACAGCAACCGTCTCGCTGAATTCGATCCCCCATCCATCCATCCACATGCCGAGCATCACATGCAGAGTCATGTTCTTTTCAAGAACGGTAGATTCCCCGGCGCGCAGACTGACGGTGTGCTCTCCCCAATCCGGCGAATAGCCAACCCCAATGCTGTAACCGATCCGGCTTTCCTTATTGAGGCCATAGCGATCCAGCACGGCCTGCCAGGCCCGGTGCACATCGCCTGCAAAAATCCCCGGCCTAATGGTCTGTAACACTGCCTCGAGACCTTCGGTAACGGCCTTTGCCGTGTCAAAGACTTTTTGAGGGCCCTTGCCTAACTGCACTGTCCGTGCCAAACCCGCGTTATAGCGCTGACAGGCGCCGCCAAGTTCCAGCGCCACCGTCTGATCCGCCTCAAAACGTGCAGCGGTCCACATCGGGTGGGCCGTGGCGGCAGCTTCCCCTGCGAGGATCAAAGGACAAAGCGCGGTCGTATCGCCTCCAACTCCCGGTACACCGCTCACTTGGGCTGACAGGACTTTTGCAACGAGATCGCACTGGCGCATCCCGGGAGAAATGTGTTCGCAGGCGACGGTCATGACATGGCTGGCAATTTTCGCAGCACTACGCATGACCTCGATCTCGACATCGCTCTTGACTGCACGACACCAGTTGACGAGCAAATCTGCATCCACCCAGGTTGAGCTAGACAGCTTCGCCTGCATACGCTCAACCGCTTTAAAAGAGAAAAAGTAGGTATCGCTTTCAAAGCCAATACACTTTCCCTCTAAATGAAAACTGGCGATCGACTTTGCGATCGCCTCCATCGGATGAACACCGTCGCGCTGAACCAGGTCCTCCGCATAGGGGCGGACGCTATCAGCGCCAAGATGGGTTGTCAGTGCCACTGAGCCTGCATCCATCTGTCGTCCCAGCCAGACTGGCGGATGATCATGCAGCACCAACATGACCTGGGGCACATAAAAAGACCAGGCGTCAAAACCGGTCAGCCAGTTCATATTAGCCGGATCCCCAATAACCAGCGCGTCCAGGTTTTTCTCTGACATCGCACTACGCACTTTTTCCAGGCGGCGCTCATACTCCGGTAATTCAAAAGCAGGATTCATGACTGAGTTCTATAAGGCGGTTTGTATTTGATTTTGGCTTGGGGCAGACAGGTTAATCTGCCAAGCCCACAACTCTCACTATACGCGCAAGACTGCTCTAAGGCTAATCTGAGGGACTATACTTGCGCGCGCAATGTACTCTCCGTCAAATTGATTTCCTCGCGAGCATGTCGCAAAGCCCAAGACCAATTCTTTTTGCTGCCACTCTCATCCTGGTAGTGAGTTTTATGGTGATGCTGCTGGCCTACGGGGTAAGGCACTCATTCCCAGTGTTTTTCCCATTCATTCTGAATGAATACGCTTGGAGCCGGGGCGACACGGCATTCATGTTCTCGCTGCATCTTTTGGTCTACGGGATATGCGCCCCGATTGCGGGGTTACTATCCAGCAGGGGCTCTACAAAGCTGCTTTTGCTCATTGGCGTGATGGTGCTGGGATTGGCGGCGGCGGCATGCTCGTACGCTACCCGCTTATGGCATTTCTATTTGCTGTTCGGGGCACTCGCTCCGGTGGGACTAGCCTGTGCGGGCTCCCCCATTCTCAACCCCACCATCATGAACTGGTTTGCACAAAGGCGTGGCATGGCCTTGGGTTTGGCTCAGACCGGCGGCGGACTCAGTTTCGTATTCGTCTTTATGATGGAGTCAATCATTGAGGGTTTCGGTTGGCGTACGGCGTATGTCATCATGGGGTCACTTACCATCGCAGTGCTCCTGCCCATTGTCTTACTCGGGTATACGTTCTCGCCAAGGGACCATGGCCTGCGCGCTGTCGGATCAACTGACGATACGTCCAAGTCAGGAAATACAGAAGCCCCTGAGGCGGACTGCACCACAGAAGAAAAATGGACGCGTGAATCAGGTCTCAAAAGCCGGCCTCTCTGGCTGCTCTTTGTTTCAAATATGCTCTTCTGGGGAACCGGTTGCTATCTGATACTGGCGCACCAGGTTAAGTTTGCGATCGATGCGGGGTATTCCTCTACGATCGCTGCCTCCACCACTGCAGTCTTCGGACTCTTTATGGTGATCGGCCAGGCGAGTTCATTCATATCAGACGTGATCGGCAGGGAGGCCACCATCTTCGTGGCATCAGTATGTACCGGTTTGGCAACGGTGATTCTCATGTTCCTTGGGCCCGGATCAGGTGTCGTTCCCCTTTACACTTTTTCAGTGTTATTCGGCATTGGTGCCGGACTTTTTGCGGTCTGCGTTTTCGTCGGTGTAGCAGACATTTTTTATGGCCGACACTTCGGACTCTTCTGCGGCATTGTCACTGCAGGCATGGGCTTTGGTGGCGCTTTCGGTCCGTGGTTGGGCGGCGTGCTGTTTGATATCTCCGGCACCTATCGATATTCTTTTCTTTTTGCTGGCTTGAGTTTTGTTATCTCGTTTGTCTGCTTTTTTCTCGCAGCGCCCAGACGCTACACCACCATCAAAAGGTCTCGTGCAACTCCCGCTTAAGCATCTTTGCGATGCCCACTCAGCCGCGGCAGCGGGATCTACTTGAGCTCCACTTCGACAAACGACATGGGTTCGGACCCCACGTTGATGACATTGTGCTCCACGCCTACATTGCGAAAGTACGCCTCTCCAGCGGTAACAGTCACTTCGCGCTCGGTGTTGCCCGGCTCTTCAAGACGCATATTGAGATCCGTGATCGCTGTGATTACGTAATCGTGGTCATGACGATGCCAAGTGGTCTCCGCGCCAGGAGTGAAATCAAAACGTGTCACCCTCACCCGGTCGTTATCAATTAACATCGTTGCGACAGCAGCCGTTCGTTCCATTTTTGCAGGTCCTTTCTCTTTCGTATTTGTCCAAAATCCGCTCTTTCCCATGAGGTCAGGATGTGGATAGAATCATCGTGAATTCTATGCCTGAAATGCAACTTTTTGGTCGTTGATTGGAGATATCAACCTCATGTCACCAGACGTAGTCGTTGTCGGCGCCGGCATAAGCGGATGCGCAAGCGCTTTCGAATTGGCACAACTGGGTTTCAAAGTTGAGGTCCTGGAAAAGTACCATCCAGCGGCAATGGGATCAGGTTGGACGCTAGGCGGTGTTCGTCAATCCGGGCGGGATTCGTCAGAACTGCCTCTCGCCACGTATTCCGTCAAGAAGTGGTCCTCACTCGATGAAGAACTTGGGGCAGAAACCGGATACCTGCAGCACGGCAACCTGCGCCTTGCCCGATCAGAAAAAGAGAGAGAATCGATCTCGGCGCTCGTGGAGTTTCAGCAAGCCTTGGGATTGAATCTTTCCCTGCTGACGAGTTCGGAGGAAATACGATCCATTGCGCCTCAGATTTCAGAGCAGGTTCTCGCGGCATCTTTCTGCCCCTCGGACGGCCACGCCGACCCCAAAGCGGCTGTCGCAGCCTACCAGCAAGCTGCCGAGCGGCATGGCGCCGTGTTCTCCTGTGGCGAATCCGTAGAGGCACTCAACGTTGAGAAAGGTCAACTTAAGAGTCTTTCAACAAACAGCCGAACGATTCATTCGGAAAGTTGTCTTCTTGCCTGCGGAATTGGGATCACGGGCCTCGTCAGGCCGCTTGGGATTAGGCTTCCGATTCAAACCGCTCTTGCGACCGTTGTGCAAACCCGACCGGCAGAGCCCGCGCTTAAGCCGGTGATCGGTGTTGCAGATGGAGGCGTCACCCTGCGACAGGAAAGAGATGGAAGATATCGGCTCTCAAGCGGCGTTCGGCCGAAAGCGCGCGGGCTGGTTGAAGTGGCTGGTCATCCGACCGCCCTCACTTCCATAGAGGATGTGTATCAAGTGCTGAAGGCAAGTCTTGAAGTCTGTCCCGCACTCAAGGCGACGCCAATGGAGTCGTTCTGGGGGGGCTTGATTGATATGACGCCTGATGGACTTCCCTTTTTGGGTGAAGCGCAAGGCGCGCGGGGCGTATTTATTGCCACCGGGTTTTCAGGACACGGTTTTGGAATTGCGCCTGCAACGGCACACATTATGTCCACTCTCATCTCGGGGCGGGCTTCAGACATCCCATATGAAGCATTCGCGCCTGAACGGTTTCAAGATAAGAAAGAAGAAAAAGACGAGACAGCTGCCGCGACCTTGCACGGATGATGCTTTTCAAAAATAGGAAGGCCCCTCAGGAATGAAATCAAAAAACGATCTGGATGCGGTTATCGCCAAGGCCGTCAGGAACCGAGATGCCCGCGAGCGAGACTATCGGGCGCAGTCCCTCAAGATTCACCCCTGGGTGTGTGGGCGATGCGGGCGCGAGTTCACTCGCAAGAACCTGCACGAACTGACCGTGCACCACAGAGACCACAATCACGACAACAATCCGCCCGATGGAAGCAACTGGGAAAACCTCTGCCTTTATTGTCACGACAACGAGCACGCCCGCTATGTAGACGCGGTTCCCGGTATTGAAAGTCAAAAATCATCCGAAGTGACTCACAAGGCATTGGCAGGTCTTGCCGATCTTCTCAAAAAAGAAAAGTAACCCTTTTTCTTCAGAGTCATTTTTCAGTCATCGTGAGGTGTTCTTAGGTCTTGGGCGCGACCCAGGCGACCGCCTCGATTTCCACTAGCATGGTGGCCTCTGCAAGCCGCGCCTCCACCGTGGTCCGGGCAGGAGGATCTGTCGGGAACACCGTGGCGAACTCAGCGTTCATGACATCAAAATCTCTGATGTCGGCAAGATAGACATTGCACTTGATCACGTCGTCCACCGTGGCGCCTCCCTCATGTAAGACAGACACCACATTCTTCAGGGTTTGGCGGGTCTGTGCAGCAACGTCTCCGATCCCTGTCACCTCACCGGTTTCATCCCAGGCCACCTGACCTGCTGTAAAAATCATGCCCCCGCCGGATGCCCCCGGTGAGTAGGGATAGGTCGGGCGCGGCTGAAAGTCGAGACTTTTGGGACGCAATGTGGTTCTTGGCATATCAATCTCCAAACAAAATAAAAACGTGAAACTGAAGTTCAATCAGCGGCAGTTAACGTAATCTTGATCTCGGTAGGATTGCCATGATTACAGGGATTATTCACCTGCGGGCAATTTGAGATCACTGCGAGCGCATTCATCTCGGCTCTCAGTGATACCCGGGCGCCCGCCTGTGCTTTGCTCGGAACAAACACAGTGTCCTTCAGGGCCCGCTCATCATTAACGGGCACATCACAGAAAAAGTTGATATTAGGCACAATGTCACGCCGGCCCAGTCCGAACGTCTTTAGCCCTTTCAGGAAGTTCTCCCGGCACCCGGATATACCCTTTACGCCATAAAGCATCTCATTACTGACTTCGCTGCAGCAGCCACCGATCGTATCGTGCCCGTCAAAGGTATCTTCAGTAATCGTGAAGATAGGTCGCGCATCGTCAGAATAGAGCTTATGCCCTGCACTCAACTTCAGGGTCAGCGCGGCTTTGAGGGTATTTGGAGCGTGATAGCGCTCTTCCGGGTGTTCCGCGTTGTAACAAAGAAAGTCCACACCCTGCCCTCCTTTCAGGTCGACAATCGTTAGGGTGTCGCCCTTCGGGACGACTCCGGCCCAGTGCCCCCCCGCCTCAATAAAAATTGACTCCGTCATCGCTCTCTCCCGGAAACTGGTGGTAGACGGTAGCATATTTACAATAGAACACGACGTAGATTTCGAAACCGGGTGTTTGCTGTGGTGATTCCAATTCCATAGACTATGCTGGCCTCTGAAGAAGCCAATCGCACCTCCTCATCCCACAGTTCACATGACCCCATATCGATCCGGCTTCATATCCTGCGACTTCGATTTTGATGCTAAAGGCAAGCATTACGGCGCCGCGCATCTTGATTACTCCAACGATGAAGGGGTCTCTCGAGTCTTTCCCATACCCATCGTCAGCATCACAAATGGTGACGGCCCGACTGTGTTGCTGACTGCGGGAAACCATGGCAATGAAGATGAAGGCCAACTGATCCTTCGGCGACTCATCGCAGATATTTCACCAGGAGACATCCGGGGGCGGATCATCGCGCTTCCGGCGCTTAACTATCCCGCGGTTCGCGCCAATACCCGAACGTCGCCGCTGGATGGGGACAATCTCAACCGGTGTTTTCCAGCTAGCACCGTAGCAGGACCGACCCATGCGATTGCCCGCTTTGTCGTCGATGCTCTGCTGCCGCTTGCCGATGCGGGGGTCGATCTTCATGCGGGCGGTGCCAGCGCCAAATATGTCAACACAACTTTCTTATGCACCTGCGAGGATGCAACTGTCTTTCGAAAGTCTTTTGATCTCGCCAAGGCTTTCAATGCGCCCTATATGTATGTTGTTGACGGCAGAGGATCACCCACCGGATTTGACCCGGCTGCCCACGCAGCCGACGTTCCGTTTATCTCAACAGAGCTTGGCGGAGGTTGGATTGACCAGGAGGCTCTCGAAGTAGGGTATCAGGGCGTGCGAAACGTCCTTGCCTACCTTGGGATCATCGCAACATCTGATGCACGCACTGAGTCGGGGCAAATTACTTATCTAGACGCCAGAAAATCCGAAGGCGTCGTCTACGCCCCTCATGAAGGCCTTTTTGAATCCCGCGTCGATCTCGGAGAGGAAGTCGAGGCTGGGCAGACTGCGGGGGTGCTTTATTCTCTGGACGAAGTAGATAGGCCTCCAACGGTCCTGAAGTTTCCCGATGCGGGCATTGTCTGCGCAAAACATATCTCTGCTCGGGTGGTGAGCGGTACCCGGACCTATATCACGGTGAGCACTGCTACAGAGCACACAATTCTTAGAACGGTAGATGACTAAAACGTTAACTTTCCTCAGAGATCGAGATCTTTTTTGGATAATTCGCCTCATCATCATGCAGGTATTGGCAGCTCAAGGACGCATTAAGCAAGTACGAACGAGTTACTCCGACACGCCCTCTTCCTGAAAAGAGCTAGTATGGAAGATAAATATCTTGAATCTTTGTTAGCGCGTTTGAGACTTGACCTCGACGACGAAGAGGTTGAATGGGTCAGAACAGTCTTCGCGGGCTACCATCCTCAAATCGAAGAACTGATGTCCCTTGACCTCGCCGGCGAGGAAGTCGGGACCGCTTTCTTACCCCTTGGGAAGCCCTAATGGACCTCTCAGGGCCCCTACACTATCTCTCTATCGACCGAGCGGGAAACCTCATCAGGGACGGCAAAATTTCATCAGTAGACCTGACGGAGTCATACCTTGAAAGAATAGACCAGCTGAATCCGACTCTGCATAGTTACATAACCGTGAATGGGAACTCTGCGCGGAAAGATGCGAAGGCGATGGATAAGGAAATCGCATACGGCCACTATCGTGGCCCCCTTCACGGAATTCCCATCGCGCTTAAAGATCTAGTAGACACAGCGGCTCTTGCCACAACATACGGAAGCGAAGCTTTTAAAGACAGGGTTCCAAGCAAAGATGCCACCATCGTCACCCGCTTAAAAGATGCTGGTTGCGTAAATCTCGGCAAACTCACGATGAGTGAACTGGCCATGGTGGGGCCTCCCAGCCTTGGGGAAGAGACCCAAAATCCTTGGAATACTTCACATGCCCCCGGAGGCTCAAGTAGTGGCTCCGCAACCGCTGTCGCGGCCGGTCTATGTGCTGGATCAATCGGATCAGATACCGGCGGCTCTATTCGCTTTCCGGCTGCAAATAACAACCTAGTTGGACTTATGCCCACCTACGGTCGAGTGAGTCGAAACGGTGTCATGCCGCTAAGCTGGACACTTGATCACTTGGGTCCGATGACTCGAACGGTTGAGGATGCTGCCATCATGTTGCACGCAATCTCAGGATTCGATCCTGCCGATAGAACCACTTCAACTAAATCAGTAGGTGCCTTTCGATCGGATCTCAGTGCTGACATCAGGGGTTTAGAAATTGGTGTTCTGGAAGACAGTCTTATGGACATTGATTTCGAGATCGGGGATGCGATTAAAAGTTCGATCAGGGCATTTGAATCCCTGGGAGCAAAAGTTCGTCCTGTACGAATACCCAATTACCGAGTTCTCCATATTGCAAACTCAATTATCTACCTGGTAGAGGCATTTAATAACTTTGGCACACTACTTCGCCAAAAGCCGTCCGAGTTGGGCAAGATTTTTCGCATCTACGGATATATGGGCGGCTTGTTCTCGGCCGATGAATATGTCCAAGCAATGCGTCTGCGCTCACGTACCCGAGTTGAGGTAGAGAAGATATTTGAAAAGGTTGACTTAATCCTGTCGCCAACCACAAATTCACCTCCTAAGAGAATAGAAGAATTCGATCCCTTCGTTCTTACAGGATCGACTCGATCGGCGAGCGCTGAGGCCTTTAACCTGGCCGCCTGCCCGGCTCTTTCTGTACCGTGTGGTTTTACCAAAGCCCAACTGCCGATTGGTTTGCAAGTCGCAGCAAAACCGATGAATGAGCAAGTCTTATTGAACGCCGCCTATGCTTATCAGGAACTTGTCGGTCTGCACCACAAGCACCCGCCTCTATAAGCTCGACTCTAGTCGCGCACCGTCTCACCCTAACTTGCTGAATTAATGTTGAAGACTATGAAATTTATCGGCATCGCTGTCGTGTTGGTTGTCGTCGCTGTAGTGTTATTTGGATGCTTTGCCCCAGTATTTGGAGGCCGGCAATCGCCTGAGAGTCTGCAACGGATCGAAGGTTCTCCAAACTTTGTGGAGGGTGAATTTGTAAACGCGGTGCCGACATCCGTCAGCACGCGTGCTCCCGAAAGCGAAACATCCATCATAGATTGGATATTCCAGGCTGAGGACAAGAATCCGAGCGCACCCCTGCCTTCAGAGATTTTCCATCCTGAGGACCTGACAGAAGGCAAATTTGTCTGGCTGGGGCATGCAACCTTGCTCATGAAGCTGAACGGTCTTGTCATCATGACCGATCCCGTGTTTCACCGGGCCTCGCCGATCCCCGTCTTTGGCAGTCCCTTCCCGATCGAGAATCCCATTCCGATCGGCAACCTGCCGGTCATCGACGCCGTGGTCATCTCTCATGACCACTATGATCATCTGGACCATAAAGCCGTGCAATGGCTAGCGGACCGCGTCAAACATTTCTTTGTTCCCCTTGGGCTGAAAGCTCACCTGGTGCGATGGGATGTCGATCCTAATGCCATCACAGAGATGGACTGGTACGAGAGCGAGATGCACCGAAACGTCCAGTTCACGTTGGCCCCCGCCCGTCATTTCAGCGGCCGTGGGCTATGGGATCGCAATGCGACGTTGTGGGGTTCGTGGATCGTGTCCTCTGACGCACTCAATGTCTATTTCAGCGGTGATACCGGCTATTCCGAAACTTTCAAAGAGATAGGTGAACGATACGGGCCTTTCGATGTTGCCTTTATCGATAGCGGAGCCTACAACGCGGACTGGTCACAGATTCACATGATGCCTGAAGAGACCGTCCAGGCGAGTATTGATCTTGCCGCATCAGTCACGGTGCCGATCGGCTGGTCTAAATTTGACTTGGCGCTACACCCCTGGGATGAACCCGCAATAAGGCTGGCTAAAGAAGCTCAGATCAAAGACGTTGACGTCGCCTCACCATTAATTGGTGAGGTATTTAACCTAGAGGATTATCCTCAAATCAGATGGTGGGAACGGGTAAGAGCTGAGCTCATGCACGTGTTCCATAGTACAAGCAGTTAGGCGCAAGACAGTTTGCTCTGGAAAAAGTCGTTAGAATCACGCCGTTGGCAATGGAAATTAACTGGCATCTCGGATAATCGCTGGAATTAGGGAAAACTCCTGCTTCCATCCACTTATCAATTATCGCTTTCCAATACGCGCCCGTAGCTCAGCTGGATAGATTACCTGGCTTCGAACCAGCGCAACGAGTTGCAATAACTTTCTGAACCTTAGAGCAAAAGCAATTAGCGCTGTGGCATAAAACAGGTAATCCATTGCTAGATAAGTCATTGATTTATAGAGCACTCGATATTTACTGTGCCACAGTTTTTTCCTGCTGAGTCAGCTCGTTGACCCTTGTTCACCACCCATGCAAGCCGTTGCCGCCATCTTGAGACGTGCTGCTAAAGTGTAAAACAATTTGAATACTTGGCTGGATGTTGATGGGGCAATAATCGCGATATTCAGATTGGGAGCAGTGTAAATACATTTTCTAAATGTCAATAAGTCCTCACCTTTAACCAAGAGTCATGCAAGAGACTGAAATTCGCTGCTGAACTTTGATTGAAATAATAATTTTTTAGGTTGATACACGAGGCTTGCCCCAAGTTTTTTGTCAACGACAAAAAATATGAATACCGAAAAATTAATATGCAACCTCTTAAAAAATAAACAGCGCGTTGACAGATC
>DLPX01000030.1:70098-84192 GCA_002477475.1 Proteobacteria bacterium UBA7447 | reverse complement strand
TCAAGTACCTGTGTCAGGTGTCTTGTCAAAAGATCAGCCCAGCGTGACACGTCTTCAGTTGTCGTCAGAAGATCCTGACGCACCTCGATCATTACCTGGGCAAGACCCGGCATGCCGTCATAAGCATCCACGGTGTAGCCCAGATGATCCCTGGCGTCGTACGGCTGGTTATCCCCTACGCACAGATCCGGCTCCAGACGCAGACTTTCCAAAAGCGGCTCACTGAGGCGCTGATCGCGATTCCACAAAATACCGATGTGCCACGGTCTTGCCAGGCCGTCCATTCGGGGCGTAAAACTGTGCATCGAAATAAGAGCGACACGTTGGTGATGTCCAAAGATCTGCTTGAGTTCAGTCGCGACGGCGTCATGGTAGGGAGTAAAAACCTCATCAATCCGCTGTTGCCTGTCCCGGACACTCAAAGAGTGGTTTCCAGGAATATCGATACCATCGCTTTGGACAGGAATCGAGGTCGGATGATCAGGCGGACGGTTGAGATCTACCACCAGCCTCGAAAATCCCGCAATCAACAGAACGCTGTCTAAATTGTCTGCGATCTTTTTCGAAAGGTGTTCGCACCCAATGTCCAAGCCGATGTGTGTCGCCAGGATCTCGGAGGATAATCCCAGCCCTGCCAATGACCTGGGTGTGGCATTGCGCGCGTGATCACAGACCAGGACAACCCCCGACTGTCCGTCAGGGTTGTAGTGGACATACGGTGGCTGTTCATCCGCATCCAGCAGAGGCGGGGTTTTTGGAGATTGATGGGTCACGGCTGATCGCCTCGTTGATCCTATGAAAAACCGCTAGATTACCGCTTTCTGTGTTGGCTGATACCCTGTTTGTCGCTATACATCACGATGAAATCCGCTTGGGCCTCCAAAGACTACGCGCTGCTACTGCTGCTCGCCACATTGTGGAGCACGTCGTTTGCCTTCATCAAGGTCGGTGTGGACAGTGTTGGACCCATGACGCTGACCAGTGCGCGTTTGGGTATCGCGATGGTGCTGCTTTATGCTTGGATTCGGTTCCGTGGCTACCGGCTCCCGAGGGATGGGCGATCCTGGATGATGTTCGGACTGATCGGCCTTATCGGCAATGCGCTTCCCTTTACGTTGATCAGTTGGGGTGAGCTTTATATCGACAGCGGGCTCGCCGCGATCCTGATGGGAATCATGCCGGTAACCACGGCATTGCTGGCCCATATTTTCATACGGGAGGAGCCGTTTGACCTGCGCATCGGACTCGGGATCGGGATGGGTTTTGGAAGCGTTGCGCTTTTGCTCGGACCAGCCGCCATCGGGGGTTTATCGGGGCCCGTCTTGGGGCAGTCGGCCATTCTTCTGAGTGCCGTGTGCTATGGGGTCTCTGCCACACTCATCCGCTATGCTGCACGACCTTCCAATTGGTCTGTGCTGGCATCGGGAGCAATGTTTTGTGCATTCTTTTTCTCCCTGCCCGTCACACTTGTGGTTGAGATGCCGTGGACCCTCTCACCAAAACCGTCCGCATTCGCCGCAATGCTCTATCTGGGCATCGGCTCTACCGCGTTGGCCAATCTCATTTTCTTTTACCTTATCCCCCGGCTGGGGGCGAACCGCTCTGCTCAGGTCAATTTTTTCGTTCCGGTGCTGGGTGCATTTTGGGGCGTGCTGCTCCTGAAAGAGCAACTCTCACTAAGATTACTGCTCGCCCTTGGTCTCATCCTGATCGCGGTCGCGGTGATTCAACCAAAAAAATGAAGCCGCTTGCGCGAGGCGGCCTACGCCAACAGTTGGCGGACCATATAGGGCAGGATGCCGCCATGACAGTAGTAATCCCATTCCTTGGGGGTATCAATCCGAACCCGAACACTAAATTCCTCCGTGCTGCCATCCGCCCGGGTCATGTCTATCTTCACCTCCTTCGCACCCACTTGCGGCTGGGCGATAGTGAATATCTCGGTTCCGTCGATGCCGAGGTCGGTGGCACTTTGACCCTCCATGAACTGCAGCGGCAATACCCCCATCCCAACGAGGTTCGAGCGATGAATACGTTCAAAACTTTCGACCAGAACCGCTCTGACGCCCAATAGTGCGACACCTTTGGCCGCCCAGTCCCGTGACGAGCCTGTGCCGTATTCCTTTCCCCCAATCACCACCAGAGGAGTATCGGACTCAGCGTAATGCTGCGCAGCGGCAAAGATCGTCATCTGCTCCCCTGAGGGCTGCAGACAGGTCCAGCCACCTTCGGTGTCCGGTGCCATTGCGTTACGCAGTCGGATATTGGCAAAAGTTCCCCGCATCATGACTTCATGATTCCCTCTGCGGGATCCGTAGGAGTTGAAGTCTGCCGGCGCGATGCCGTTATCACAAAGATATTCTCCTGCCGGGCTGTCTAGCTGAATTGCACCTGCGGGGGAAATATGATCAGTGGTAATGCTGTCTCCCAGCACCGCCAATGCCCGGGCATTGTCGATCGTTGGCATGCCGGGAGGATCCATGCTCATCCCGTCAAAATACGGAGGCCTTCGAACATAAGTGGACTTCGGATCCCATGAAAAACGCGTGCCTGCGCTGGCCGGCACAGCCTGCCAAATTTCGTCCCCGCGGAACACGTCTGCATAACGCGTGCGGAACATGTCCCGCGTTACGTGCTGGTTCACCGTGCGGTTGATTTCGTCTGTCCCGGGCCAAATATCGCTCAGCATGACGGGCGCTCCATTAGAGTCAGTACCGATCGCATCAGTGGAGAAGTTGATATCTGTTGTGCCTGCCAACGCATAGGCCACCACCAGCGGCGGTGACGCCAGGAAGTTCATCCTGACCTCTGCATGAACGCGCCCTTCGAAGTTGCGATTGCCAGACAACACTGAGCAGACGATCAACTCACCTTCCTTGATTGCGGAACTCACGGCCGGAGGCAAAGGCCCGGAGTTTCCGATACACGTCGTGCAGCCGTACCCGACGACGGCAAAACCCACTTCCTCCAGGTCGTCCAGCAGTCCCGCATCCGCGAGGTAGTCGGTAACCACTTGCGAACCGGGTGCCAGCGAAGTCTTGACCCACGGCTTGACCGACAGCCCTCTCTCGCGTGCATTTCGGGCCAGCAAACCCGCCGCCATGATCACACCAGGATTTGAGGTGTTGGTGCAGCTTGTGATTGCGGCGATCACAACAGCCAGATCGGGAAGCTTGTGCTGGACCCCGTCGAATTCAAAAACGTGGCCTTGCGCTGAAGCCCCTTCGCGGGCGTCGCTCAGCGCGGCGGTAATTGTGCGCTTGGCGTCAGTCAGCGCGATTCGGTCTTGGGGTCGCTTTGGGCCCGCGATGCTAACAACGACATCGGCAAGGTTCAGACTGACCGTGTCATTGTATTGCGCAACCGGAGTGTCAGGGGTGCGGAACATGCCCTGACGTCGCGTGTAGGCTTCAACGAGGGCGATTTCCTCGTCTGAACGACCCGTCAACCTGAGGTACCCCAGCGCCTCATTATCAACTGGGAAAAACCCACAGGTGGCGCCGTACTCCGGCGCCATATTGGCAATGGTTGCTTTATCAGCGAGAGAAAGGTGATTCAAACCGTCTCCAAAGAACTCCACGAATTTACCGACGACACCTTTTTGGCGCAGTATTTCCACTACAGTCAGGACGAGGTCGGTCGCTGTCGCGCCTTCTGTCAGCGTACCCGTCAACTCGAACCCCACCACCTCCGGAATGAGCATGGTGACCGGCTGACCGAGCATCGCGGCCTCGGCTTCAATTCCCCCGACACCCCAGCCCAATACACCCAGCCCGTTGACCATCGTCGTGTGTGAGTCGGTCCCCACCACGGTGTCCGGGTAAGCCAACGCTAACCCGTCTACCTCCCGACTGAAAATGACGCTAGCGAGATATTCAATATTTACCTGATGCACAATTCCAGTCGCGGGAGGAACGACGCGGAAGTTACTGAACGCCGTCTGACCCCAACGCAAGAAAGCATAGCGCTCCGCGTTTCGGCTGTACTCCAATTGGGCATTGTTTTTCAGCGCCTGGGGCTGGCCGAAGTGATCCACCATCACAGAGTGATCAATCACCAGATCCGCGGGGGAAAGCGGATTGACTCGATCCGGATCCCCGTTTAAACCGGCTACGGCTTCGCGCATTGCGGCGAGATCGACAACTGCCGGCACCCCGGTAAAGTCCTGCATCAGAACGCGGGCCGGTGTGAAAGCAATCTCCGTCTCCCGACCTCCAGAAGGCGTCCAGCCTGCGAGCGCCTCGATATCATCAACGGTCACATTCGCGCCGTCCTCGGTTCTCAACAGATTTTCCAATAAGATTTTCAGCGTGATCGGGAGGCGGCTCAGGTCAAAGCGGGATTCCAGCGCATCGAGTGCACAAATCTGATAACGCTTGCCGTTTACGTCGAGAGAAGTTCTAGAGTTAAAAGAGTCTTTCATTTGCTGCCAAGGGGTGTAAACCGGCACCAAAACGCTTGGTGCCAGACTAAAATTGAGGGCCGGATTTTAACGCATCACGCAGCTTTTCCGGCCGGAAAAACACCTCAGTCGGGCGGTTGGTCAGCAACCGCCTGCATCTCGTGCTCTTCCAGGATACGAATCCCCAATTGAACGGCTTTATCGTATTTGGAGCCCGGGTCGACGCCGGCGACCAAAAAGTGCGTTCGCGAGGAGACACTGCCAGCCACCTTTGCGCCTCGCGTGATCAGCCACTGACGTGCCTCATCCCGACTCAAGTTAGGCAAAGTGCCCGTAATCACCACTGTTTTTCCTGAAAAGCCGCCGATTGGCTGAGCGCCGGCTCTGACCTCTGGCCAACGGACGCCATGTTCACGCAGAGACCGGATCACCTGTTGGTTGTGAGATTGATCAAAAAACCGCCTGATCTCCTCGGCCACGACGGGACCGACGTCGGCCACCGCTTCGAGCGACGTCAGGGACGCCTCTTGGAGTGCCTCAAGAGTCCCAAAATGCTGCGCAAGCGTTTGCGCCGTTGCTTCGCCGACTTGCGGAATCCCGAGGGCGAAAAGAAATCGTGGCAGGGTCGTCTCCCGACTTTTCTCGAGCGCGCTTATCAGGTTTTGAGCAGACTTCGCCCCCATTCTCTCAAGACCCGCAAACTCGCCGGCAGAAACCGCAAACAGGTCGGCAGGTGTCTTGACCTGGCCACTGTCGACCAACTGCTCGACAAGCTTTGCCCCGAGACCCTCGATATCCATCGCCAGTCGGGAAGAAAAATGCTTGATGGACTCCTTGAGCTGCGCGGAACAAATCAGTCCTCCTTCGCAACGCTGGATCACCCCGCCCTCATCTGAGGTCACCCCGGATCCGCAAACGGGGCAGACTTTGGGAAACTTAAAGCGGCGAGTGCCGCTCGGGCGCTTATCGAGCACCACCGACACCACTTCGGGAATGACATCACCCGCGCGGCGGATCACCACCGTATCTCCTTTGCGGACATCCAGCCTTTCTATCTCTTCAGCGTTGTGCAGCGTGGCATTGGACACCGTCACGCCTCCGACAAAAACGGGATCCAGTCTTGCGACTGGCGTCAAGGCGCCGGTGCGCCCCACCTGGATCTCGATAGCCTTCACAACAGTGGTTTCCTCCGCAGCGGGAAACTTGTGCGCCATCGCCCAGCGCGGTGCCCGCGAAACCGACCCCAGGACCTGCTGGTCCTCAAAACTGCTGACCTTGTACACCACGCCGTCGATCTCATACCTCAGGGATGCGCGCGATGCCATAACGTCCTCGTAATAATCGAGACAGGCCTTGAGCCCTTTCACCTCCCGGGCCAGCGGGTTCACCGGAAAGCCGAACTCCCGCAGTGCGCTGAGCATTTGCATTTGTGAACTGGGCGATGGCGTACCCTGCCAAACCCCCACTGCGTAGCAGAAAAATGACAGCGGCCGCTGTGCACAGACGTTGGAGTCGAGTTGCCGCAAACTGCCCGCTGCTGCATTTCTTGGATTGACATAAAGCTTTTCATCACGCGCCTTTTGTTGCTCGTTCAATCGCTCAAATCCTACGATCGGCATAAAGACTTCGCCACGCACTTCCAGTGACGGTGGGACACGGTGTGATCTCAACTGGAGGGGGATTGAGGAGATCGATCGCACGTTCAACGTCACATCTTCACCCGTCCGGCCATCGCCCCGGGTCGCTGCGCGCACCAACTCGCCCTGTTCGTATAACAGACTGATGGCCAGCCCGTCGATCTTCGGCTCTGCCACATAGGCGAGGGATTCTCGACCCGTTCCTTCCCGGCACCTGCGGTCAAACTCGCCGACCTCATCCGCGGAAAACGCGTTGTTGAGTGACAACATGGGCACTTCATGAGCGACTGACTCAAACCGATCCAGAGGAGCGGCTCCCACTCTCTGGGTCGGGGAATTTGAGGTAACCAGTTCGGGGTATTCTGCTTCGAGCTTCTCTAAATATCGAACGAGGCCGTCATAACGCGAATCTGAGATCGCCGGGTCGTCCAGCACATGGTACCGATAGTTATGCTCCTCGATTTCGACACGGAGCGCCTGAATCTTCAGGGAAGGGTCCGCAGACCCGCCCGGCTCAGGCTGCTTGGCTTCTTTCTTCCTTGTCACGCCAAGAGATTGCTGACTACCGGGAAAATCAGTTGAAAATGGCGATCACTCATTGGATTCAGAACAAACGGTTGGCTTCTTCTGAGCCCGGATCAATTCCATAGCGCTTCATGGATGACTCCAGAGACCGAATCTGCTTCGAGATAGAGTCGAATTGCGCCTCGGCAAGTTTTCCTTTATCGGGATCAACCAGAACTCCGCCGAGCTCGGTAGAGACGTAATTTGCGACCGAAATCAGGTCCGAAAACGTCTGAGAAGGCCGGTGCACTGTCGGCACATTCAGGAAAAGCACAAGACCGCGCAGCATGCCGGATTCCAGTTCATCGTAACTTAAAGTGCCTGCCTCGGATCGGTTGGCGAGACTGAATCGGCTCTTCCCTGTGCGGGGGTCGTACAGGTGAAACATATCGTCCTTGCCAAACCGCATCCCCGCGCGATCCAGCGCCCGCGCGACCTCAGGACCTGAGAAACCCTTTCCTGGCGGCGGCTCGACATGAATGACAGCCAGCAGATCGAACTCCTGACAGAACCGGGACAGGCGCTCGGCTTCAGGCAAAGCCTCCTCTATGGTCATATCGAACTGCAATGAACGATTTAAGCTCTCTGACATGTAGTATGTCAGATTATTAAAGCGCGTCAGTTCCGACTCGGTCACGGCACCATCCCGATCCGCCATTTGCAGGCTGACGATGAGGTCGGAAAACACTTCATCTGCGGGAGCTGTCGCCAGCTCAAGCCACGCGTTACCCGGCTGCGTACACCCGTGCAGCGCGCGCGGGCGTTGCAAATCAATCTCATACTCCCGAAATACCGCCAATGCCGCATCTCGCGAAACAGGTGCCGTCCCGGTCAGGCGCGCCCAATAGTCAATCTTCAGGCGCTGCTTGCCGATCTCGGATGGCAGCGCTTGCGCCACCCCCGCGGCCGGTTTTTTTAATTCTTCATCATGCGGGAGGCCACCGACGAAAGGCTCGTCTTGCGTCTCGGACTCTCTGTTACCTCCTGCCAGGTCAAGATCACCCGAAGACACCAGAGAAGGTTCCTTTTGGCGGACTCGCTGAGCAAGTTTATTCGGACGCAACCCTGCGGCGATGTTTCCCCAGGGGATGCGCTGCAAAAACCTTTGAAAACTGCTACGGAATCTTTCCAGCCATTCGCTGCTCAAACCGCGCTTTTGCCAGAATGACAAGAGCACGATACCAGCAAAAGTGGCGACACCAAGAAGGATGAGGGCCAGCTGCAGGTTCATGGCTACTGGGCGGCGAGTCTCACCGCCTCATCGATATCTACGGAAACGATAGATGACACGCCAGGCTCTCCCATCGTCACCCCGAGCAAAATATCCGCTGACTCCATTGTGATCTTATTGTGCGTAATCACAACGAGCTGTGACACTTCTGACAGGGTGCGCAGGGTTTTACAGTAACGTTCGACGTTACGATCGTCCAGAGGTGCATCGACCTCATCAAGGATACAAAACGGCGCCGGATTGAGTTTGAAGAGCGCAAAGAGCAGCGCCACGGCCGTCAGGGCCTTTTCACCGCCAGACAAAAGATTAATCGTACTGTTGCGTTTTCCTGGCGGTCTTGCCATCACGGTAACCCCCGCGGCCAGCAAATCCTCTTCAGTTAACTGCAGCACGGCGTTGCCACCGCCGAACAACTGAGGGAAAAAATCTGAAAACCCCTGATTCAGGCTATCGAAGGTTGACTTGAATCTGTCGCGCGTCTCACGGTCAATCTTACGAATAACGCCCGATAGCGTCTCCAGCGCCTCAATGAGATCCGCATGCTGTGAGTCGAGGTACTCCTTGCGTTCCGCCTGCTCTTCGAATTCCTCAATGGCGACAAGATTCACGGGGCCGATATTGGCAATTTTTTGGGCCAGCCGCTCAGAGCGCGTTGTCCACTCCGCCTCTTCCGCCTCCTGGGGCAGGTTTTCTAGGATGTGGCTCAGTACATATTCGTCGTGCGCAATTTGCTCTTCAAGTGTCTGCAGCCGGACAGCCAACTCCTGGTCCTTGAGTCGCTTGCTCTCAAGATTCTCACGCGCGGACGCAACCTCTTGCTCGCACTCAGACAAAGCGCCCTGCACCTGCCGAATCTCTTGCTCAATCGTCGAATGCCGGTTGCGGCCCTCGGCCAGCGCTTGCTCAGCCTCCGAGCGTTGGGTCAGCAGTATCTGCAGCCGGTCACCCATTGCGACCCCCGGGTCTTCTCCCGTAGAAAGTTGCTGGCTCAACTGCTCGTACCGCTGCTGCATCCGACTGCTTTGCGCCTGGAGCCGTGAAAGACTTGAACGATGCGACTCTAAAGAGGCCTGACTGTGCTGCAGCGCCAGCTCCGCCTCATGACGACGGTCCTGTGCCGCCTGGGCTTGGACTCGCGCTTCAGACAACTTACGCGTCAATGCTTCTTTCTCTGTCAACAACGCTTCACGCTGGCGTTCAAGTGCGCCGGTTTCGTCTTCGGCAATTGCAAAATGCCGTCGTGCCTCATCCAACTCACTTCCCGTGCGACTCAGTTCTGACACGATCTCTTCTGATTCGTCTGCAAGCTGCTGGCGACGCCCCTCAATCTGATCAAAACGTGCCTGGCGGTCTGCATAAGCCTGGCGATCTTCATTGAGCTTTTGCAGAATCACCGCAGCCCGGTCACGCGCCGATTTCTGCTGAGTCTCCAACGAATCCAAATTGGTCCGCAAGCCCTCCAGTTCCTGCTCGGACTCCGCCACCCCACTTTCAATGGCCGGCACTTCTTCGCCAAGTCGAGAAAGCTCTTCCTCACGCTCGAGCACCCCTGCCGTCGCACCTTGTCCGCGGGGAACGTGAGCCCAGTTTACGCCGACGACTACACCGCTTTTAGTCACGATCGATTCCGACTGCTGCAACTGATCCCGCCGGGCAAGCGCCTCAGGCAAGTCATCAGCAACAAAGACCCCTGCAAGCAGGGGCTGCAGGTTATAGCGATCGGAAGAGACATGTGCCAACAATGTCTGGCTGTTGGCACTCTGCGCTGTTTTGCCTGACTCCACAAAAAACATATCCTGTCGGGGCATCTCGGAATCACTCGACAGGATCGTCGGAAGGTCCCCAACACCTAATCCAGTCAGTCTCGACCCAAACACTGCATCTGCGGCTCTCTCCCAACCCGGCGCAACACGCAGTTCACCCGCAAGCGCGGGCGCATGCGCCAACCCCCGTTGATCGAGCCAGGAGAGGTAAGCTTCATCCTTATCTTTGTCTTGAGACGTTTGCTGCAACTCTTGCAGGGATTCCAGACGGCCTCGTGCGGAGTGCATCCGTTGACGCTGCTCATCAAGTTTTTCGGAGCGCGCCGTAATCTGATCGCGCATTTTGACAATCAGCGCGGTGGATTTTTCCACCTGACCCTCTGCTTCAGAAAGATCCGCCTCTCCTTGAATGACTGCACTGCGTGCAATGTCCACCTCAAGGCGCTCTTCTTCGTTGAGCAGCATGCCGATCTCCTCGTCCAGGCGAGCGAGTCGCTCCTGCGCTTTTTCGTCAGCCGATTCCAATTGCTCGATTCGTGAGCGCTGGACCTCTTGGTCCCTAATCGGGGTCGTTACCTGCTGGGTAAATTCATTCCAGCGGTCCTGCCAGCTATCATAGTCATGCTCACACTGATGCTGCTGATCTACTGCCCGGGTGCTGACTGCGGTTGCCTCCTCGCGCTGGCTGATTAACGAGGAGACTTCCGCTGCGAGACCTTCAATGCGGTCTTCGTCATGCTGATACTCTGCCTTGATCTCCTCTAGCGTGACTTCGAGACGTTCAAACTCGGCACGCTGCTGTTCGCCGGTCTCCTTGGCGTGCTCAATCGCCTGTTCCAGAGAAGCCACTTCAGCGCCTGCCGCATAGAACGCAGCCTGCCGATCACTGACTTCTTGCTGGGAAGCCATCTCATTCGCACGCAGTCCCTCAATCTGGTTTTCGAGGCTTCGTTGCTGAACCAGGTGGGATTCGACATCTGTCTGCGCCCGCGCCGTCAATACTGCCTGTTCCTCCACCGCAGCTTTCTGCCCAAGGTAACGAAGCGCCAATAACTGACCGTTGAGCTCCCGCTCTTCTTCCTTAAGCTTCTGGTACCGTCGGGCCGCTTGGGCCTGACGTTGCAGCCGGCGCAACTGCGTGTCCAACTCCTTGCGGATATCTTCAACTCGGCTCAGGTTCTCGCGTGTGTGGCGCATCCGGGTTTCTGTCTCTCGACGCCGGTCCTTGTAGTGCGAGATGCCCGCGGCCTCTTCAACAAACGCCCGGAGTTCCTCTGGATGCGCCTCCACAATCCTGCTCACCATTCCCTGCTCAATGATCGAGTAGGACCGATGACCCAACCCGGTCCCGCGGAACAGATCCGTAATATCCCGGCGGCGACACTGAGCCTTGTTCAGGAGGTATTCCGACGTCCCATCGCGGGACAACGTCCGCTTGACCGATATCTCGCTGAAGCGGGCATAGACCTGGGCGCTCTTTCCATCGGTGTTGTCAAAGATCAGCTCGACTGACGCCTTGCCAACAGGCTTTCTTGCCTCTGACCCGTTGAAGATCACGTCAGACATACTGTCACCCCGCAGCTTTCTTGCGGAGCTTTCGCCCATCACCCAGCGCACGGCATCAATCACGTTCGATTTCCCGCAACCGTTCGGCCCAATAATGCCGGTCATGTCCGCGGGAATCGTGATCGCCGTGGGATCAACAAAGGACTTAAAACCGGAAACGTGGATTTTCTTTAGACGCATATATTTGGGCTAACGCAGAATTGTGGACGCGCCAATCGACCGCCCGGCTGAATGAGAGCGGCTCTTTGGGGAAAATTTTTTTGGAACCCAGGAAGCTGTCGAACTGCGACGTCATTATATAGAACTCAGCCCCGGATTTGAGGCGATCAACCCGACGGTTCGGTCTGACGCATCGACTCCCTCGCGGAGAATTCTTCATACCAACCGGAAAGATCCCGATGCCGCTCCCGCCAGTTCATATCGCCCAATCGGAAATCGATGTAACCCAATGCGCAGCCGATCGTGAGGTGCCCAAGATGCATCCGGTCAACTGACAGATGCATATGCTCTGCCAACCAGTCGAGACTACGTTCAATTGATGCGCGCTGGCGCGAGGCCCAAACCGGCCATCGAGAGGTCTCGGGCCGCCGCTCGGCCTCAATGAATGCCAGCACTGCGGCATCCAGCACGCCGTCTCCCAGGGCTTCAAGCTGCAGCGCCTCAGTCCGGGTCTTCGGGTCCTCAGGAATCAGTTTCGGACCACCGTGAATCCCGTCAAGGTATTCACAAATGACGTGAGAGTCGAATAAGGCCTGACCGGCTTCGGTGATCAGCGTCGGCACCTTTCCCAGTGGATTCTGCTTCGAGAGATCGCTATCGGAAGCCCAGGGATCTGTCGGAACACATTCGACCTGACCTGAAAACCCTAATTCTCGGACCACAACAGACACCTTTCTCACATACGGAGAAGTGGGCGAATAACGCAAAATCATTGCCATATTGACCTCTTGGACTTATTTGCGGACAGGCATTGCGGGAAATCGCGGAACCTGCTAGATTGCGCCGCCTTTCTGGCCCGCCTTAACGGATTTTTTACGAGGTCTCAGTGTAAACCAATGGCCACAACAAAGAAAAAAGCTTCCAAAGAACTCATTCATGGCATCAAGCCGCATCGTCCAAAGCGCGGCGAACCGTATATGGGAGACATTCAAACCGAGCACTTCCGCACTATCCTGACCGCCTGGAAACAAGAACTCGTTGATGACATCGAACGCACGATGTCGGTTATGCAGGATGAAACGATCAACCTGCCCGACCCAAACGATCGCGCCACGCTGGAAACTGACCGCTCCCTGGAGTTGCGAACCCGAGATCGGGAACGGAAACTTATCAAGAAAATCAATGACTCGTTGATTGATCTTGAGAAAGGGGATTATGGTTTTTGTGAAGACTGCGGCATCGAAATCGGGATAAAGCGTCTCGAAGCCAGGCCGACGGCGAATCTGTGTATCGACTGCAAGTCGCTGAACGAAATCCGGGAAAAACAAAGCGCCTGATCTTCCCTATCTGAGAGCCGAATCCAATTTCGGCCCTGCTTCCTCGAAAACGGCGCTACGGCGCCGTTTTTATTGACAGCCTCCTGCAAGAGCCGTCAGGCCCAAGGGGGTACACTACGTTGATGCTCACAGTTGGATAATTTCAAATGCATGATCTGCTCATCCGTAACGCAGCCATCGCCCTGCCCGACGGCGAACTTCTTGAGGGAGACCTCGCCTGCACCGAAGGACGAATCACCGCCATTGCCTCCCAGATTGGCAGTGATGGACGCGAAGAGATCGACGCCGAAGGCAAACTATTGATGCCTGGCGTGATTGATCCCCAAGTGCATTTTCGCGAACCCGGCGGGACGGAGAAAGAAGACCTGGCTTCAGGCTCACGAGCCGCGGTTAGGGGAGGCGTAACAAGTTTCCTTGAAATGCCGAACTGCAACCCCCCCACCATCGATCAGGAGCAGATGGACTGGAAAATCTCCAGGGGAAGGACCACCAGCGTTGCCAACTTTGGGTTTTTCGTCGGAGCAACCGTAGAGAATCTCGAAGCCTTAAATAATGTTCACCCCGCCTGCGGCATCAAGATTTTTATGGGCTCCAGCACAGGCAGTCTGCTGGTAAACGAGGAAAAAGATCTCGATCGAATTTTCGGTAACGGTGAACGGCTGATCGCCGTTCATGCCGAGGATGAAACCCGAATACGGGAACGGACCGCGACTCTGCTGGGCGACACGGAAACCCAGGACTACGCCATTCATTCTTCCATCCGAGATGCAAAGACCGCGCTGATTGCCACTGAGCGTGCGCTGCATCTGAGCGAAAAATATGGCCGAAGGCTGCACATCCTTCATCTATCAACTGCCGAGGAAGTTGAACGTTTGCGGGCCGGCAAACCCGATCACGTTACCTGTGAAGTGCTGCCCAATCATCTTTTCCTCAATACAGATGATTACGCCATTCTAGGCTCGCGTGTGCAAATGAACCCTCCAATCCGGGATCCGGAGAATACGAAAGGGCTCTGGGCAGGACTGCATGATGGCGTTATCGACATCATTGCCACCGATCATGCGCCACACCTGCTCGCCGATAAAGAAAAGCCCTACCCTCGCTCACCCTCTGGTATGCCCGGCGTTGAGACATCGCTGCCGCTGATGATGACTGCCATGCGTGACGGCAAATGCACTCTGACCCAGATCCTCCGTTGGATGTGTTCAGGACCCACCGAACTTTACAAAATCCCGAACAAGGGAAGGCTTGTTGAGGGATACGATGCTGATCTTGCTCTCGTTGATATTGAGGAATCCAAAGAAGTTCGCGACAAGGAAGTATTCAGCCGAACGGGTTGGAGCCCCTTTTCAGGCCGAGTTCTCAGCGGTTGGCCGACACACACTATCGTTGGAGGCCGGGTTGTTTTTGAAAAAGGGGTTATCCGCCCCGGTGT
>DLPX01000030.1:3547-69715 GCA_002477475.1 Proteobacteria bacterium UBA7447 | reverse complement strand
TGACCAAGATGCGGCAGTCCGCCTGTTTCAGGATTGGCTGTCCGGGTGCCTCACAAGCAGTCGACGATCTGAAAACGCCTGGTTAAGCGTGTTCGCATCCATGTATTCAAGCTCTCCCCCGGCGGGCACACCACGCGCCAGACGACTGACTGTGATCTCACGTAACTGGAGCAGGTCGCTCAGGTAGTCCGCCGTCGCCTGGCCCTCTACCGTCAGATTCGTACCCAAAATAACCTCCTGGACGCCACCCTGAGAGATGAGTTCCAACAGACGTTCAAAGCCCAGCTGATCTGGTCCAATGCCGTCAAGGGGCGACAGATGCCCCATGAGCACAAAATAGTATCCGGTATATGCGCCCGCCTGCTCGATGGTATCGAGATCTGCGGGAGTCTCTACAACGCAGAGCAGCGTTTCATCACGCTTTCCTGATTCACAAACATCACAAAGCCGATTCTCGCTGAAATTGTTGCAGCGCTCGCAATGATTTACCCCTATGACCGCCGCCTGAAGCGCCTGCGCCAATAGCTTGCCCCCCTCCCGGTCACGTTCCAGCAAATGAAACGCCATACGCCCGGCCGTACGGGGGCCTACTCCGGGAAGTCGTCGGAGGGCCTCCTTCAACCGGTCGATAGCTTCGCCGTTAGCCATTCATGCCCGGGATATTTAGCCCAGGGATATTGATCCCGGATGCGAGTCCGCCCATTTTCTCCTGGGTCACTTTTTCAACCCGGCGCACTGCGTCATTGACTGCAGCCGCAATCAGATCCTCGAGAACTTCCTTGTCATCGCTGGCGAGGGCATCATCGATGGAGACCCGACGGACATCATAACGACAGGTCATGACCACCTCGACCATTCCGCCGCCGGACGCGCCAGTGACCTCCATACTGGCAAGAGACTCTTGTGCAGCTTTAAGCTTTTCCTGCATTTCCTGAGCCTGCTTCATGATATTTCCCAAAGGTCCCTTCATTCATTGTTCCTCTGTTGTTTGCCCGGCCGGACCGATTCCGGCACCACCGTAGCATCAAATGCCGACACCAGCCCCTTAACCGTTGGATCGTCCATTAGAGTCTTATAGGCTTGCTCTTTTTCTTCCTGCTCACGTCGGGTACGGGCCATGGCAGGCGTTTCCCCTGGGACCTCACCGTCTTCGGTGAAATCCAGGCGCACGGCAGTCCCGCAAAATGCCTCCAGTTTCTCCTCCAGCACCTTCTGTCTCGCAGGGCTGCGCATTGAACCGACGCCAGACACAACAGACAGCGTCAGCACCTGAGTCTCCGGATCGTAAGCCTTGGGACAAAGATTCATAGCCAGCTCCTGAGTCACCCCAATAAAAGCACTGTCCTCAACAAACGCTGTCCAGACAGCAGGATCAAGGACTGATAGATCTTTTTTGCTTTTGCCGTTGCCGGTGGATTTTTTCCGGGCATTGTCTGCCGCCTGTCTCACGTCGCGTGCCGCACTGGATTCCCCCGTTGTCTCAGGTCCGGATTTTTTGTCTGGACGATTCTTCGGGCTCTCCCTAGGCGCTTTTTTGGTCACTTTCTTGCTGGGCGGGCTTGCCGAAGACTGGGGGACTGTACCGCCTGAGTGAGGGCCTGCGTTGCCCGCGTTTTCGGTGTCCGGTGAGAAAGTGAACATCCTCAACATAGTCATTTCAAAGCCCGAAGCGGGGCTTGGCGCCAATGGCAAATCACGTTTTCCCAGCAGTCCTATCTGGTAATACAACTGGACATCCTCCTTCGATAAGGAGGATGCCAACTCCTTGACCAGTTCTGAGTCCGCCTGTTTCGCCGCCACCGCCTCGGGGAGGATCTGAAACAGCGAGACATTTTGCATCACCGTTAACAGCTCATCGAGTGCGCCAGAATAATCAATCGGGCGCTCGGCCATATCGGCGACGGTTTGGATCAATCCGCTACCGTCTTTACCGGCCAATGCGCGCAGAAGTGCATCGACGTGATGCGACTCGATCATGCCCAGCATGTCCCGCACTTCCCCGCCAGTAACGGACCCATCGCCAAACGCAATGCTTTGATCCAGGAGGCTCAAGCCATCTCGCATACTGCCGTCGGCGGCACGGGAGAGAATATTCAGGCCTTCTTCATCAAAACCAAGGCCCTCGGCACGGACAATGACCTCCAGCTGGCCGCTGATCTCCTGGGCCGTCAACAGTCGCAGATTGAATTGCAGGCACCTAGAAAGAATCGTCGCCGGCAGCTTCTGGGGGTCAGTGGTGGCCAGCAGAAACTTCACATGGGACGGAGGCTCTTCCAGCGTCTTCAGAAGCGCATTGAAACTGTGCCCAGACAGCATATGCACCTCGTCAATGAGGTAAATCTTGTACTGCCCCTGGGTCGGCGCGTATTGCACGTTGTCTAGAATTTCCCGGGTATCGTCCACTCGGGTTCGGGAGGCGGCATCGATTTCGATGAGATCAATGAACCGTCCCTCGTTCACACCCTCGCAGACCCCGCACTCACCGCACGGTTCGGCTTGCGGGCCCCGCTCGCAATTCACCGCCTTGGCCAGTATCCGAGCGAGAGTTGTCTTCCCTACGCCACGGGTTCCGCTAAAAAGGAACGCATGATGCACCCGATCCTGCAAAATGGCGTTACGCAAGGCATTGACCACGTGGTCCTGCCCAACCACGTCGCCAAAACGCCGAGGCCGCCACTTGCGGGCAAGCGCTTGGTAACTCATAAAGGGAACACTGGAGTCATGGCTCGGTAAAGCCTTTCACGAAACGCCAAATTCTGATCTGGAACAATGGAGACGGCGCCAGCCTGCCCGGCCCCGGCACCCGATTTGGATGCTACGGCTGCTTCCTTCCGGACCTGACCGGGTTCACAACCTCTCGCCACCGGGGAGACCGACTGCCGCCGCCATATTGGTGCTAGCCGATCTCTCAGCCAGCCGACCCAGATTGTAGCACCTGACCCAATGAGGGCTCTGGTATCGGTGAGGTATCTCAATGCCGTCTCAGCACGCAGTATTTGCCGTCGGCCGGTGCCCCGTCGAAATAAGATTCTTCCCTGACAGATTCCAGGGTGGCGATTCCAGAAGCCTGCAAACGCTCAATCTCGAGTGAAAACCCGGATATCTCCCAGAGATGGTTGTGAATGGTGCAAGCAAAAGGCGCCCCAGGCTTCAGCACTCGGCAGATCTCGCCCAGGGCCTGAGGACTGACGTGCCCATGTGTGAACGTTCCGCAACAGATAGCAGCGTCATAGCTGCCTTGTGCAATCTCGAGCGGCTTTTCGAGATCCGCCTCGACAAGGGACTGATAAATCCCCTTCTTCTCAGCGACTTCCAGCATCTCGGGAGAAAAATCAAGGCCATCACACTTCTTGAATCCATGATGCACCAGATACTCTGCAACCAGTCCCGTCCCACACCCGACATCCAGAATGAGGGATGACCGCTCTTCAAGGACTTCTGCCAGGATCTCGGCAATCCGGTCGGGCGCCCGGTAATGAAGGCCCTGCTCAAGGTGCGTATCGTAAGTGGTTGCCCAATCCCGATATAACTCGCGCGCCTGCTTTGGTGTTTCAAGCCCGTACGCGCGTTCCAGCAATTCGGCAGAGGACGCTTCATCGAGCGAACCGGGTTCCAATGATTGATTTTCTGATCTCTTCATAGTGATCCCTGATGCCTGAGGTCAAACAAAGGCAATCCACTGAAGTAGGCCTGCGCTGAACGCGATGATGGTGGAGAAAATCGGCACCCCCAGAATCGCCAAAGCCACCAGGGCCAGCAGTGCAAAATTACCGTAACGGGCATTGTAGTACCGATAGGCATGGGCCAGTCTGCGCGGCAGGAAATATGGCAGGATGTAATGGCCGTCCAGCGCCCCGACCGGCAGCAGGTTGAAGATCATCAGCAGAAGATTAATCTGCGCGAGATAGATAAAAAACAGCCGCGCCCCGGTATCGGAAAGAGAGAACCAGCCCCACTGCAACGCCAATAGATAGGCATTGACGCTGATGACAGCCAGAAGGAGATTCATCAAAGGTCCCGCTGCCGCGACCCACAGTTCGGCATAACGGGAATTGAAAAGCCGCGGATTGGTGGGCACCGGTTTGGCGTATCCAAAACCCACAAAAACCACCATCAACAAGCCCAGAGGATCGATATGCGCCACCGGATTGACCGTAAGGCGACCCGCCCGACGGGCAGTGTCATCCCCAAAACGCAGCGCAGTGAGAGCATGTCCGAACTCATGAAAAGACAACGAAATCATGAGTGCGACCAAAATGACGCCAAACAGCATCCACTGACCATCATTCAGCAGGGAAATCATAGTCTGGTTAACGTGCTGAGGTGGGGCTTGGGCCACCGCCCAAAATTCGCGCCTTGCAGGAATTATGAGACATTTGTAAGGTATCTCTTGTCAGGCACATTGCTGTGGGTTTGCATCTCAATCTCCGAGCCCCGGGAAAATGCGCTGTGACCAGTTAAAAATACAGACAGATTCACATCAATTGCCATCAATTTACGACGGGAGGATACATGAAAATCGAAACTAAAGCCGTTCACTCAGGCTATAAGCCGGATCCGACAACGAACGCGGTTGCCGTTCCTATCTACCAGACGACGGCCTACTCATTCCGCGATACAGAACACGGGGCGAACCTGTTTAACCTTGCGGAACTTGGCAATATTTATACCCGGATCATGAACCCGACCAACGACGTGCTCGAACAGCGCGTTGCAGACATGGAAGGCGGCGTTGCCTCTTTGGCGTTGTCTTCCGGGCAGGCGGCAACCACCTACGCGATCATGACCATCGCCGAGGCAGGTGACAACTTCATTAGTATGTCAACGCTGTACGGTGGTACGTACAACCTGTTTGCGCATACCTTTCCGCAGTTTGGCATTCAGCCCCGATTCGCTGACCCCGAGAACCTCGACGCCATGGCTGCGCTGATCGACAGCAAAACCAAGGCGGTCTACTGCGAATCTATCGGCAATCCGGCCGGCAACGTCATCGACCTCGCAAAAGTCGCCGAAATCGCCCATGCTCACGGCGTGCCGGTCATTGTCGACAATACCGTTCCGACACCATACCTTTGTCGGCCCTTCGAGCACGGCTGCGACATTGTTGTGCATTCCCTGACCAAATACATGTCAGGCCACGGCACGATCGTGGGCGGCATGATCGTTGATTCCAACCAATTCGACTGGGCCGCCAACAAGGAGCGGTTCAATCGTCTCAACGAGCCAGATGTTTCCTATCACGGCGTAGTCTACACCGAAACAGGCCTGCCGCCCTATATTCTCCGTGCCCGGGTTGTGCCGCTTCGAAACATGGGCGCTGCAATGACGCCGATGAACTCATTCCTGATCATGCAGGGTATTGAGACCCTCGGGCTCAGGATGGATCGGATCTGCGAGAACACCCTTGCGGTGGCCAAACACCTTAAAGATCATCCGCAGGTCGAATGGGTTCGTTATGCCGGACTCGATGACAGTCCCCATAAAGCCCTGCTCGACAAGTACATGGATGGCCGCGGTTCGGGGGTCATGAGTTTTGGTGTCAAAGGCGGAGCCGAAGCCGCGCCCAAGTTTATTGATGCACTGCAGCTCATTACCCGACTCGTCAACATCGGCGACGCCAAATCACTGGCCTGCCATCCGGCAAGCACGACACACCGTCAGCTGGCGCCTGAAGAGTTGGCGAGTTCCGGAGTGACGGAAGACCTGATTCGGCTGTCGATCGGTATCGAACATATCGACGACATTCTTGCCGATATCGACCAGGCGTTGGACGCTACCAAGTAGCTCCTGCTGCTGCCCGGATCCCGGGAGTTCAGAAAAAGCGGGGCGTTTGCCCCGCTTTTTTTGGGCGCCCCTCAGGAGAGATTGAGGTCCGCCACCAGGGGTAAGTGATCAGATGCCTGGCGTGCGAGCGCCAGCCGCGACGACATCAGGCTGGCGATTTGGATCTCTCCGCGCACATACAGACTGTCCAACGCCCGTACCGGTGCATATGCCGGAAAGGTTTGTGGTTTGCGGTCCGTGCCGCGAAATCCCGCGGGTCGCATTACCTGTCGACCTAAGGTCCCCCAGACATCATTCAGATCACCTGCAACCACGATAGGGCTTGTCCGGAAAATCCGACCGAAGTGGGCGTGGGACAGCAGCTTCTTCAACTGCATGCGGCGCTCAATACCCGACAATCCCAAATGCAGATTGAAGAGATGAAGGGTTCGAGTCTGAACGCGGGCACCGCCTTTTCCTGACATAGCGATTCGCACCTTGGAATACAAGGCGCTGCGGCGTTTCTTGGGGCCGATCGTGAGATTGATATTGTCTGCGTCTGAAATGGGCCAGCGACTCAGAATGGCATTACCGTATCCCCGGGCATGCTGGACACGAACATTGGGAACCCATATACGATGCGACAACTGCAACGCATCGCCCAGAATATCTGCCTGCAGTACACCCGAAGATTCCCTGCTAAAGCGTGCGACCTCCTGTAACAGAACCAGCTCGGGTTGGTAATGCCGGATCACATCGACAATCCGAGCCAGGTTGTAGCGCCGATCGACCCCTCCAACGCATTTGTGTACATTGTATGTAACAACCCGTATATTCATGCGCCCGTCACCGGATTATCGTTTCTCGCACAATCGCGCGCTGAGTCAACCCAAGACCAGCAGCCGAAGACCCATGTACCCGTCCGGATACCGCACGCTCGTAACTCCCACTTCCTTTATAGCAGCGCTCGCTTTGTTGCTGACGCTTTTCCATGGGTCAGTCAATGCGTCCGAATCCGTTCTGCTGGAACCGTTTCAGTCCGAATATGCTGTCGACTATTCGGGCTTTCGTGCGGCAAGGACAATTTCGCTGGAAAAGGACGGTGAGGAGTATATCCTGCGTTCGACTACCCGCCTGAAAGGCGCTGCACGACTCACAGGGTATGGCCCAATCTATGAAGTCTCGCGGTTCACCCTGCAAGACAGTGTGATCCGGCCGTCTCTTTATTCCATTGGGGAAGACAAGCCAAATCCGAAGCGGGACATCAGAATCGAGTTCGATTGGGATTCAGGTACGAGCAGCGGTTATGCCAAGGGCGAAGAACGCAGTTTTGCCCTCGAGCCCAATATACAGGACCCTTTAAGTTTTGATTTGATGGCGAGGCTGTTGCTCTCTGAAGGCAAGCGGGATTTTGTCCTGAAAGTTCATGAGGGCCACCGCGTCCGGAGTTATCACTTTATCGAGCAGGAAGAAGAAGCGATTAAAGTTGCATCCCGAAAAATCCCAGCCACCCGCTACTTTATCGATCGCAACAGTTCGCGAGAACTCTATTACTGGTTCTCCAACAACCCCAAACAGGTTCCTCTGCAGATACGCCAGCGACACGAACAAAAAACCAAGGGCACGGTCACACTCACCAAAAGTACGCTTCTTGACTGAGTGCCCGCGCCCTACCCGGTTCCCTAAGTAGCCGCACAATCCTCGCGGCCGACCGCGCCCGCCTCACGCAGGCCCGATACCTCTTCTTCGCTATAGCCCAGTACTTCCTGAAGAATTTCTCCGGTGTGCTCGCCCAGCAGTGGGGAACGGCTTACCTCGCTGGGTGAGTCGGACAACTTCACTGGGTTACCAACGGTAAGGTACTTGCCGCGTGTAGGATGATCCACTTCAACGATGGTTTCAGTTTCGCGCAGAGAAGGCTCTTCGCTCAACTCCTGCATAGACAGGATTGGTCCTACCGGAATATCCAGCGGATTACAGATCTCCATCACCTCATACTTGGTCTTCGTCATCGTCCACTGCTCAATCGCCTCAAAGACTTCGTTAAGGCGGGGAAGTCGTGCGGGCGGCGTCGCAAAATCGGGATCCTCTTTCCACTCCGGGCGTCCGATGACGTCACAAATCTTCTCCCAAACTGCTGCCTGGGTAATAAAGTAGGTATAGGCGTTTGCATCCTGCTCCCAGCCTTTGCACTTGAGAATCCGGCCTGGCTGGCCGCCGCCTGAGTCGTTCCCAGCCCGGGGCGTCGCGTCCGCAAACGGAATACCCTCTCCAAACTGGGAGTACTCTTTGAGGGGTCCGTGCGCCAGACGTTGCTGATCACGCAGTTTGACACGGCACAGGTTCAGGACCCCATCCTGCATAGACGCCAAGACCCGCTGACCACGCCCGGAGTGTTCACGCTGATACAGCGCCGTCACGATTCCCAACGCAAGATGCAAGCCTGTTCCCGAATCACCAATCTGTGCGCCAGTGACGAGCGGCGGGCCGTCAAGAAATCCCGTAGTTGAGGCGGCTCCCCCGGCGCACTGGGCGACGTTCTCGTAGACCTTGCACTCTGAATACGGCCCGGGTCCAAACCCCTTCACGGAGGCATATATCATTCTCGGATTGATCTCCTGAATCCGCTCCCAGGAAAAACCCATCCGGTCCAACGCGCCGGGTGCGAAATTTTCCACCATCACATCACAGGTTTCGATCAAGCGGGTGAAGACTTCTTTGCCTTTTTCATCCTTGGTGTTTAGCGTCATACTTCGCTTGTTGTGGTTCAGCATCGTAAAGTAGAGACTGTCCGCATCGGGCACGTCACGCAACTGACCCCGAGTCGCATCACCGACACCGGGCCGCTCAACCTTGATCACATCTGCGCCAAACCATGCCAGCAATTGAGTACAGGTTGGTCCAGACTGAACGTGGGTCATATCAAGTATTCGTACACCTTCAAGCGCTTTCATGAGAGGGCTCCCGTTTTCTTAGATTGTTTAAGTTAATGTTGAACTCAAGGATGGATTTGAAGTTTGTTCGGCTCTAGAGAGTTTGTCGGTCAGCCTATGAAACGTCAGTCGAGGTAACGCACGTTTTGTGCCACGTGGTCTGCGAGTTGCAAGGCGTGCTCGCGCACAAGGGCTTCTGCCGTTTCTGTATTTCTCTTCTCCAGAGCCTCAATGATTCGGGCGTGGTCGATAATCGAACGCTGTGCACGGTCATCGTCCTTAATGGTTCTCGACCGGATCGCGCGCATGTGAATAAAAAGGCTGTCTGCGAGATCGCTCAACAACGGGCTGTGCGCGAGAGAAACAATCGCCTGATGAAACTCGATGTTTGTCCTGGAGTACTCATCAATCGGCGCCCCCTTCGCATCAGGATTTCCTTTGTCCCAAATTTTCCGTAGGGATGAGATTTCCTGATCCGACGCGCGCAGGGTCGCGAGTCTCGCCGCCATGCTCTCAATTGAGGCCCATGCATAAATGATCTCAAGAATTTCTTCTTTCGTTTTCCGGACCACGAACGTCCCCCGTCTGGGGATATTGCGCACCAGGCCCGCCTGCTCCAGGCGGGAAATCGCCTCTCGAACCGGTGTCCGGCTGACACCGAGGCTATCGGCCAATCGTCTCTCGTCGAGGCGAGGAGGCTCTTCCCCTAAATAAATATCCATATCTGCGACAGCGTCCCGCAGGCTCCAATAGACCTGATCCTTGAGACTCGACACCGAACGAATCGGCTTAACGGCAATTGTCATCAGAGTTCCTTACAAAAAAGCGTCCGGGCTCAGTGTCCTAACGTCCAAGGGATTCGGCCATGACACTGCCGATTTCCATCGGAGAAGAAACAACTCTGACACCTGCGTCTTGCAACGCCTCGATTTTTGTCCGTGCGGTGCCCAAACCATAGTGAACGATCGTCCCTGCATGACCCATACGCCGGCCTTCCGGAACGGTTTGCCCTGCGATGTAGGCGACAACGGGTTTATAACTGCTCAGTGTTGATAAAAATTCTGCGGCATTTTCCTCGGCTCTGCCCCCTACTTCACCGATCAGGACAACACCTTGGGTTTGATCATCATTCATGAAGAGTTGAAGAGACTGTGAAACCGAGATACCCCCCACCGGGTCCGCCCCAATGCCGATACAGGCGGACTGCCCCAATCCGTTTCTGGTTGTTTGGTCGACCGCTTCGTAGGTGAGTGTGCTTGATCGAGAGACAATGCCAACGGCGCCAGGCAGAAAGATGCCCTGTGGCATGATACCGAGCGTGCCAACGCCCGGAACCGCAAGACCCGGAGAATTAGGGCCCACGAGCACCGTGCTCGATTCCTTAAGGTGGGCCCGCACCCGAACCATGTCCAGAACGGGGATGCGTTCAGTAACACAAACCACCAGAGCGATCCCGGCATCGGCTGCCTCAATAATGGCCTCCGCCGCATTTGCAGGCGGCACAAATATCACGCTGGCGTTCGCTTGTGTCACCTCAATCGCTTCAGCCACCATGTCAAACACCGGAACACCAAGATGGCTCGTGCCACCCTTACCTTGCCGCACGCCGCCAACAATCTGAGTCCCGCTTGCCAACGCACGTTCGCAGTGAAAAGTTCCCTGTCGTCCCGTTATCCCCTGGCAGATCACCCGAGTCGATTCATCGACCAGGATGCTCACGAGCGGGGGCCCTCCTTTGTCCACGTGAACCACTGAGTCAACCGGCCGACGATTGAATCTGTCTGTCGCGGGGCGGGCGGCGAATCCGCAGCGTCGATTACCATTTGCGCGCCTGAGGCAAGGTTTGGCGCGAACTGGATATCGAGCCCAGAACGCTCAAGGCGAGACAGGGCGAGTGGGGCATTGGTTCCTGCCAGCCTCATCACCAGAGGAATGCTGACTGTTTGTTCGAGATGCGCAAGCAACAGACCGTCGGCAATCGTATCGCATCGCATGATCCCAGCTCCAAACACATTGACGATCAAGGACTTGATCCCGGGGTCTGACAAGACCAAAAGAAACGCTTCCTTAATCCTGCTGACCTCAAGCACTGGCGGTACGTCCAGAAAGTTTGCCGGCCTGCCTCCGAGGTGAGTGATCGCATCCAGCGTGGCCATTGCCAACCCCGCTCCGCTGGATAAAGTGCCGACATTGCCATCCAGCCGAATGAAGTTGAAGCCGTTCTTGGCTGCTCGCTCCTCTGCTCCCGATTGATCGCGCCGCGACGCGAGTGCTCCCATTGCCGGTTGGCGATAAAGGGCGTTGTCGTCCACAGTAACACGAGCATCTAACGCAACCAACGAGCCGTTCGACCGAATGGCGAGAGGATTAATCTCGATCAGGGAAAGATCACGAGCCACAAATAGACCGTGCAGCTGCTGGACGAGTTCAGCAAAAGCCCCGATCGACGATGACGGCAGACCCAGCTGGGATGCCACCTCATGTCCGACCGACAGCGCAACCTGGTTGGTCGCGCCGAGGGGTACACGAACCAGGTTTTTGGGATCATCAAAGATGTCCCGTTCAACCTGGCTCCCTCCCTTCACGCTCGCGAGACAGACGGGCTCACCTCGTTCCCCGTCAATGAGAATAGCAAGAAAGACCTGCAGTTCAGACCGGATCTCGGGCTCAATATAGACCGCGTTGATGGTCTCGCCCTGGCGCGTGGTTTGCGGAGTCACGAGACTCTTTCCCAACATCCTGGCAGCTGTCTGGCCGACCCCCAGGACAGTATTGGAGAACTCAATTCCCCGCAAATCCTCAGAACCGCCGACGCGCCCCTCTGCCCGGCCTCCTGCATGAATCTGCGCCTTGATCACCCAGGGTCCTTCCCCCAATTCCCGTGCGGCATCCAGGGCGCGCTGCTCTGATGTAGCAACAATGCCCTCCAATACGGGAATTCCCTGTTCCCGCATCATTGCCTTAGCCTGGTATTCAAACAAAAACATCTTTAACTCCGGGAAAGGCGCTCAGCCGGCAACTGCGCCGGGGCAGCACTAATGAACCGCAACCGTAGAGTCGACCTGAAGAACAATTTTTCCAAAATGCCCCGAGGCTTCCATCAACTGGTGGGCCTGACTTACCTCTTCAAGGGGGAAAATCTCGTGCACCAGCGGAACGATCTGGCGGTCTTTCAAAAGGTCCATCACATCCGCGGCAAACCTCGCGATGATCTGGCCTTTTTCTTCCCGGGGCCGAGGCCTGAGCACGGAGCCCGCGATCTTTTGTCTACGGACCATCAGTTGTGCAAGGTTCAACTCTGCTTTCACTCCGCCCATAACACCGATCAGCACCAGCACGCCGTTACTAGCGAGAGATTTTAGATTGGAAGCAAGATAGGCCGCACCGATATGATCCAGGATCACGTCTACCCCTCTCCCGCCGGTCAACTCCTTGATGACTTCTGAAAATTCCTGCGCTCGGTAATCGATGACGTGTGTGGCCCCGAGCGCGGTCACACGCTCAAGCTTATGTTCCGAGGCCGTTACATACAGTGGACTTTTTGGAACAAGGGCTTGGCAAAGCTGAATCGCTGCTGTGTTCACACCGCCCCCGCCTCCATGAAGGAGGATGCTCTGCCCGTTTTCAATACCGGGAAACTGGAACAAGTTGAGATGCGCCGTGATGTACGTCTCACAGACACAAGCCGCCTCCGCCCAACTCATCGTCGTGGGCACAGGCATCAGATGACTCGACCAGGCTACCGCGCATTCCGCATAGGCGCCGCCGCCCACCAGACCCATGACCCGGTCACCCGGAGTCCATTCATCAACCCCCTCCCCGACCTCATCAATGATGCCCGCGACCTCCAGCCCCAACACCTCGGAGTCACCCTTTGGGGGCGGATAGTTGCCTTCTCGCTGAATGATGTCAGGTCGGTTAACGCTTGTAGTTATTACCCGTACCAAGACCTGTCCAGGGCCTGGGATTGGCGTCGACTGCTCGCCGAGGTAAAGCGTATCGGCCGTGCCGAAGGATTTCTGTAAAACTGCCTTCATGTTCTAGCTAAGCGGGTGATATTTCTGGTATACAATATACCATATAGTATCTCATGTTACCAAACCTCGTTAAGCTCCTTACTTTGATGTTCCGTTCTCTCAATCCCTGTGGGTCCCCGTCAGTGACATCAGTGGAGAAAAACCTTGAAGGCTTATAAAAATCCCCAGTTTCTCGACAGTGCTGACGCCCGGCTGCTGCGCATCGTGTCCGAATTTATCGAACCCCAATCACGGTTCGCGGATCATGATATCGAGGACACTATCGTCTTCATGGGATCAGCCCGGGCTAGCGCTCCTGAGCATCTCTCCGATGAGTCAGGCGCCAGTGGAGAGACACCCCCCACTCTTGCCGATGCCTACCAGGCATGTCGAGAACTCGCGCGCCGCCTCACCGAATGGTCTAAAAACCTGCCAGAAGATCACCGTCGATTTGTCGTCTGTTCGGGAGGGGGTCCCGGCATTATGGAGGCGGCCAATCGTGGCGCCTCAGAGGCGGAAGGCATCAATGTCGGATTGGGTATCTCCCTGCCTCACGAACAAGCCAACAATAACTACATCACCCGCGAACTCTCGCTCGAGTTTCACTACTTTTTTATGCGCAAGTTCTGGTTTGCCTATATGGCGAAAGCAGTCGTATTTTTCCCTGGCGGCTTTGGCACCCTCGATGAACTATTCGAAATTCTCACCCTTTTGCAAACCGGGAAAATACGCAAGCACTTGCCTATCGTGCTTTTTGACAGGTCTTTCTGGGAAAGTGCCGTCAACTTCCAAACACTCATCAACCACGGCACCATTAGCGAAGACGACCTTGCCCTCTTCCTGCTGACGGATTCAGTGGACGAGGCGTTCACGCATCTGACCGATGCGCTCGCTTGCTCCGGCGTGCAAGAACACGGCGCCACTTTATAGGGAATGGGCGCGCTCAACGGTGGCCCTGCAGACCTTTACTGGCTGCAGGCATCGCCCAAGTGAAAGCTCAGAACCTAGCCTGCCCGGTTTTGGGTGAGCCACTTTTCCACAAGGCCCACCGTCTCGTCCACGACTTCAAGTTGCTTACCCTGTTGAGCGGCGACCAGGGACACCAACTTGTCGACCCTTTCTATATTAGTGGCGCCAGCGGCCAACGCGCGGGCAGCCGATGAAGGGCTGGCGAGGGAACTCGCGGCTTTGGCGTACTTTTCGAAAGGCACAAAGTCGGACGCGTCCCCACCAAGGCCAATACATACTCCAACAACCCATTCATAAACGGCCTGGCTCGCTTCTATGTCGCCATGGACCGCGTCTTTGATCGGGCGCATCTCTTCCGCCTGGACGCAACGATAGTTGCCGGCCATGAGCATCGCCCATTTGGCCAATGGAACAAACACCGAGTCATACACTCGCAGTTTTACAGGTAACTCGAGCTCACCTAGCTCGGAACTGGTAAAGCGGGCCGATTCGATACCCGCATCGAGATCACGCAGCATTGCGGTATGACTGTCATCCGCAAACGCCGCCGCCTTGAAGTTGGTCGGGAGTCGCACCTGAAGCACATTGGGCTGCTCTTCCGGCGGACGGAACGCCTGCGGATCCGGGCTGCACAGCGTCATCAAACCAGGATCGAACGGATCCCAGAGCTTCGGCTCAAGAAAACATTCCCGAAGGCTTTGAGTCTCAAGCCCCGGTATGCGCGCGAGATAGGGAAGCAAAGGCATATTGGTGATCGCCATCGTCGGGACACCCGAGGCTGCCACCCGGCCAAGCAACTCTCTTACTCCGGCCGCGCTGTATTGCGGCTCCTGCATGGCAAGTACCACGAGGTCAAACTCCGAGGGAGTGACCTTCTCTGGCGCACTTGCATGCAACGAACCCGGCAGACCTCCCGAGACGACCTCCACCAGGCCTTCGTGACCCTTGACCGGCATCCTGACCACCGAACCCTCGGCATTAAAAATTTCGGCTGTGGCGTCCCGACACACGAGGGTCACGTGATGGCCTGCCATCATCAGTTTGGTCGATAACAGGGAGCCATATGACGCGCCCAGAATGAGGATGCGGTATTGGGTCGGATTGCCGTCGGTCATGGTTTTTCTCAACTGAATATTTTTGAAAGAAGTAATCGGGCGCGGAGTTTAACCGATTGAGATCCCCGGCATGGGTGACTATGGTTTACCCTACCCAAATGGTTGGAGGCGCCTAGTTAGAAGCGAGATCTCCATGCTATTCTGGTCCGCCAACCCCGGTTCGTGGACTTTGACAACTCGTGAGGAGACGGATGCGATGAATGCAGTGCCAGAGCCCTTCTTAAAAGACAAACCACTCTCTGATAATGCCGCCGACAGTTACACCATGCCGGCCAGGCTTTACACAGACCCAGACGTCTTCGAGCAGGAAAAAGAGGCGATTTTTGCCAAGTCCTGGCATTACATCGGACACCAGAGCCATGTCGCCAAGATTGGTGACTACCTCACGCTGGACATCGCAGCCGAGAGTGTTTTTGTCATTCGCTCTGATGACGATGAATTACGAGCGTTCTTCAATGTCTGTAGACATCGCGCCCATCGGCTGCTTGAAGGGGCCGGCAACACCCGTGCCATCGTGTGCCCGTATCACGCTTGGTCTTATCACAACGATGGGCGGCTGCGGCACGCAAGATTCGCTAACGAGATGCCCTCCTTCTCACCAGAAGAGTTCTGTCTGCCCCCTGTTCGCCTGGAATCCCTTGGAGGATTGCTCTTCGTTAATCTAGATCCTTACGCGCCACCGATCCAAACGCTGGCCCCGGGATTTGAAGAGGACCTTCAGTCGCTTGTTCCTCAATTCGATTCGCTTAGGCCAATGGATACCTTTGCCTTTGATTCGCCGGAGTCTGCTGACTGGTCTGCCAACTGGAAGGTGGTCGTGGACAATTACGTGGAGTGCTACCACTGTCATCAGGCGCACCCTGCCCTAGCCGATCTGATGGAGATGACCAGTTACGAACACGAGGTTCAGGAGCGCTGGGCCCGCCAGGTCTCGCGCACAACGCGCACGAACAACAAAGCCTATCGTTTTAATGCCAGTGACGACGTTCAGATTGCTGCCTATTGGTATCTTTGGCCGACGACCTCAATCTGGCTGGTCCCGGGTGACGCCAACCTGTTTGTGTTATCGATGATGCCAAACGGTCACGAGCGCACCGCTTTTTCGGGTCACCGCTATGGCCTGTCGGAATCCGTTGATGCCGAACGCAGTGAGTATCTCAACGCCATCCTGGGGCCTGAGGATCAATCGCTATGCGAATCCGTACAGCAGGGCCTCAAGTCACGCTCATATAACCAGGGCCGATTCATGGTCGATGCGGCCAAATCCGGGGTTGCCGAACACGGTGTGCATCAGTTTCATCGTCTGGTGATGGATGCGCTTCAGATATAGATGACGATTACGATCCCGTGCGTTGATCTTAAATCGGCGACGTCTTCGGTTTCAGACTCCGGGATCGCCCAGCAACTTGATAAGGCCCTGTCTTCCCATGGCTTTTGTTATATCCAAGGGCATGGCATCTCTGAGGCCGAGATATCCCATATCTTTGAAGCGAACCACGCATTTCACCGGTTAGCCCAACAAGATAAAAAAGCCATCGCGGTCAATGCTTTTCATCGGGGCTACATCGGGAAAGGCGCAAGCAAGACGGTCACGTCTACGGTGGCAACAGCGACCCACTCCAACCGGTCCGAGTCGTTTATGATGATGCAGTCAGTCTCGCCTGATCATGGCCAGTGGGGCAGCGCAATATTTGGACCCAATCAATGGCCCAAATCCCTGGGCAATCATTTTCGGACACAGTGTTTCAGTTACTTCAAGGCAATGCAAAACCTTGCCGAAGAACTGACGCAACGACTCGCCGTTGCTTTGGGGCTTGGGCCTGATACCTTCAGTCATTGGTTCACCGAGCCCACCGTCTTTTTGCGTTTGCTGAAGTATCCCGCGGCCACCACGACCGATCCTCAGGTTGAATTTGGTTCCGCGCCACATACCGATCATGGTTTCCTGACCCTGGTTGCACAGGACACCACGAGCGGCCTTCAGGTACAGGGAACCGATGGAACCTGGATACCGCTTCCGCCTGTCAGGAACGCTCTCGTCTTGAACGTCGCGGATATGCTTTCCGTCATCTCCGGAGGTCGCTGGCCCTCATCGCCACATCGCGTTGTTCTTAATCGAAACGAGCGCTACTCAACAGCCTTTTTCTATGATCCAAACTTCAGCGCAATGATTGAACCCCAAGTGCCGCCGACGACACCCAACGGAAATGATGCGCGCATCCTCTATGGTGAGTACCTCATGGCGCGTTTCGACAAAAACTACCGATACCGCTCAGAGATGGAGTAACGACTGGTTGAGCGAATTATTTCTCTTCGGAGAAACGTCACACGCCCAGACAATTGCCGATCGAACAATGGCGGAGAGGGAGGGATTCGAACCCTCGATACGCTATTAACGTATACACACTTTCCAGGCGTGCGCTTTCAACCACTCAGCCACCTCTCCGCAGGGCGCCAAAGGGTATCGAAGTTGAGCCCCCGACGCAAACCAGATTGGATCAGACCAGATTCTTCAGGCCCGTGACCAGTCGGTCCAATCCCTCGATCGCGCTATCGCTTTGCAATGCGCCAAAGGAGGCCCTGAAGGCACAGACGTCATTAACACCAAAGGCGCTACCGGGAATCACCGCTACACCGAAGTGCTCAATGAGGTTACGCGCAAGATCCAGATCGTTGCCTTCGTAGCCAGGAACCCTGACGAACAAGTAGAACGCTCCCGTGCTTGGCAAAAGACTCGCCCTGCCTTCGAGAGATTTCATGGCCTCAATGCCTTGCCGGCGAACAATTGCCATGTCAGCGAGATAGGGACGGCAATATCCCGGCCCCGCCTGTAATGCGCCCAGAGCAGCATATTGGGAGATCGCGGTTGCACAGATGACATTGGTATCCTGAACTTTTCTCAAGGCTCCAAACAACGCCTCGGGAATAACGGCGTAGCCGATGCGCCAACTGGCGAAACCATACGCCTTGCTCAGTGAGTACAAGCAGATAGTGTGTGGCGCACTGTGCTCAATCGCACCGGGAGAAAAATGCTCGGCATCATCGTACAAAAAATACTCATAGGCTTCGTCGCTGATATGGTAAATCCCGCGCGCCCGACAAGCTTCATTGACGGCTCTCAGGTCCGCTTCTGGATACACGATACCGGTGGGGTTGTTCGGGGACACCGTGACGATGGCTCGGGTTCTCTTCGTAATGGCGCTTTCAATGGCATCTATCTGCAGATGTCCGGCGTCATCCGTCGGCACCGTCACGGGAATACAGTCCGCAATCCGAACTGCCATCTCCTGATTAAAGTAAAAGGGCTCGGGCAAAATGATCTCGTCCCCGGGGTCGCTAATCGCCAGCAGCACATTCAAAAATCCCATATTACTGCCAGCCGTTACCACGACCTCCCTGCCCTCAAGCCCTATGGCGTTCTCTTGCTCCAACTTTTTCGCGAGCGCTGAGCGCAAAGGCTCCAACCCCTCTACGGGGCCATACTGATGTGCAGTGGGATCGCTCCAGAAGTCACGAAGTATGCTCTCGACCTCAGTCGGCGGAGGGTAATGCACGATTCCCTGACCCAGGGAGATCGTCCCGGGGTTTGCGAGAATCAGATCCCCAATAACGGGGATGATCGGCTGCTGGACGGATGCCATCCGCTTGCTGGCAGAAATCATTTTGGTTTAAATGGAGTTGGAGTCACAAGATGGGTCAATGCAGATCATTGGGTGAAGACTGGCACGGGAGTTGTGAAGACAGCTTTCCCTGCAGCGCGATACCCGTATCGCCATCCCTATTAAGAGGCTCTTTTCCGCGGTATTATAGGGTCCTATCGGTTGCGTCCTATCTTGATCTATGAGGCAGTCAAGCTCTGACGTCGATAACCGGCAACCATATGATCTTCCAATACACTGTTAACGCCCGCAGGATTCGGCTCATAGCAGATATTTCCGTATCACGATGACAGCAGATACGCACAATCCAGCGCCTGACGAGGCTGCCAATCAGGCAGACTCTACAGACTCCGTTGCGGGCGATCTCCTCCAGGCCGCGCCTTTGGCGCCAGGGGCAGCCCTTAGCTCTCATACAATCTCAAGACTGCTCGTCACCTCTGACAGCGGATACACCTATCTTGCCGATGACGGCGCAACCGTTATTCAGGAGTATTTTCCGCTCCAATTTGCCGTTAGAGATACCGATAACACGTCTTTGCTGCTTTGCGATGCCCAGTTCAATACAGATTACGAGCAGGGTCTAACGGAATTTCTGCGTTTGGCCCGCGTATTGAGCCAGCTGGATCACCCAGGACGTATTGCGCATTATCAGGAAAACGACGGCGTCGCCTGGTACGCCGTTGAACTGCCGGTTCGAGCCTCGTTCGCCGATCTGTTGCAACCCGGGCAGCGCCTGCCTGAGGAAACCCTGAGGGCAGTTCTGTATGCTGCCACCACCTACCTCGATGCGATTCACGAAACCGGCGGTTTACATCTTGAACTTACCCCCGGGAGAATTCTAATTGCCGATGAGGATCAGTTGCTGATCTGCGGATTCAGCACCGACCGGTTTCATTATCCGCCCGACGATGCCCATACCGAGCACGACTTTCGTGCTCCCGAGCTCGCGAGTTATCGGGGTCAGCTCGGCCGCTGGACCGATTACTACGCCTTGGGTGCCATCCTGTATCAGGCGGTTTGTCGCAGCGTTCCTGTCGACTCCCTGACGCGCCTGGATGCCTTCGATCGCGGTCTTGAAGATCCCCTGCCCTCTGTCATGGATGCTGGTGAGGGCTATTTTTCGCCAACCCTCTTGAGTCTTATCGATCAACTTCTGTCTTTGGACACGGACGAAAGGCCCCAGAATGCGGAAGAACTCATTGACGCTATCGAGCCAAGAGGGGTTCTGGATACTGAGCCGGCCGACCCTCCGGAGTTAAGTGTCGAAGCTAAACCGGCCAAGCCGAGAAAGCAGCAAGCCTATAAAGGTCCGGCAAACGGGGGAAAGGCGATCACCCGTCGGGGCAAGGGTGCCTCATCAATCGTCTTAAGCGCTCTCGATAAGACTAAAAATGCCGTTAACCTGGCAAAACCTGTACCGCCGAGACGCAATACAAAGGTGTCCTCGATAGACGAGTCGCACACAACGAAGCCGGTTAAAACTCCTGGGCGTCAGGAACCGCTATTCACAGGACGCGCTCACGACATCAAGACACCATCTGCCGAGACCCGGGCCCCTTTAAAGATTGCGGATGATCTTGAAGATGCGGGCCAGGTACTCACCGAACAGAACTTCCAGGACTTCTCTTTGCCTCCCCAGAGCCGCGCCAAAACACAACCCAAGCGCTCTCAAGCCCTGCCTCACCTCGATATCAAGAAATGGTCTCAGCGGCTCCGTAGCCTATTCAAGCATTACTCGGTACGTTTCGGGGTCGGCGTGCTGCTGGCTCTTGTGGCCATCTACATCCTTTATCTGCTTGTGACGCCCCCAGGAGCGGACAGGGACGCGGCTTCTAATACGACTATCGAGATCATTGGCGCGACTGACCTGACTCCCTCAGATACCCCCACACTTGAAATAGCTCAGATAGGGAGTTCAAGCGAATCCACAATCCCACAAGCCACTGAGTTCGCCAAGGACGATGATCTCGCCCGTGCCAATGCCTACCGGGATGCAGAAAAGCTGGCCAGACTCAGCGAACCACACCTGGCCCGCGCACGCACTTACCTTGCTGAGGGTCATCTGATTTCTCCGCCTGATGCGAATGCTTACAGCGAGTTTCGAACCGTGCTCAAGATGGATCCCGACAGCAGCGCAGCGCAACGGGGAATCGATCAAGTGACCGCTGGTGTGCTGATCAAAACCGAAGCACTGGCTAAAAACAATGAGTTTTCCGACGCCAGAGCTTTTCTTGATGGGGCGGTTGCGTTCATCGGTGATAGTCCTGAGTTTCAGTTCGCCAGATCAAACATTGAGACCGCCCAGGCGCAATGGAAACAACAGCAGGCTCTCGCAAAACTTGAGGCCGACAAGGCGCGGCGTGCGCGGGAACAACAGCAGAAAATTGAGACATTGCTGGCTGCAGCATCCACAGCAATGAATGAGAATCGCCTTCGCACCCCGCCAGGGGCCAATGCGCTCGCGATATATCGCACCGTTCTCACACTGGATCCCGCGAATGCCCGTGCAAGGAACGGAATTACGAGAATCACCCAGGTTTATCTTGATGAAGCTCGCGATGCCCTGGCCCAAAACCAGCTCGGCCGGGCAGCCCAAGAGCTCGAGGCGGCGGCGGCCGTGGATCCCACAAACCCGAATGTTGTCATCCTGAGCACACAACTGCAGCGGCGGCAATATCTCGAAACTGAACAGCAAAGACTCCAGGCAGAAGCAGATGAGCGAATCTCCCAGGCCCAGGCCATTGCGGATGAACAGGCATCGCTCAACCTCACAAGCGGTGTCACCGCCTACTACAATGGAAACTATCCGAGGGCCTATCAGTTTCTTACCCCACTGGCCCAAGAGGGCGAGCCCCAAGCCCAGGTCCGGGTTGCCCGAATGCTCCTTGAGGCCCGAGGCACCAATCGAGATAAGCCCAAGGCCATCGCGATGTTTAGCGCAGCGCTCGCGCCGATTCAACTTGCTGCACGCGAAGGCCGTGCCTGGGCGCAGTCAGACCTTGCAGACTATTTCGTCGACGGGTTCGTGATCGACAAAGATCTCTCGAGCGCCGCATTCTGGTATCGCAAGGCAGCCGAACAAGGCTACGCTCCGGCACAAACAAACCTTGGATGGCTTTATTTCAACGGCTATGATGGGGTGGCACCCAATCGGGCCGTAGCGGTGCACTGGTTCAGCGAAGCTGCCGCGCAGGGTAATCGCACAGCGGTCAGAAACCTTCAGTCACTGGGCGAGGAAATTCCCGGCGAGGGCGGAAGTTAACCGACCTTCCTACCCTCCGATTGGCGCTGCTTAATCGGGCCTGCCCTGATTTAAAGGCGCCCTGTTCTTTCGGACATAGGTCCGTTTTGACGGAATCACCCCACGGACACCGCCCTGCGGATTGTCGATATCCCCTTTTCGCCTGGGCATCAGGTGCATATGGACGTGAAAGATGGATTGGCCCGCGTCCTTTCCGGCGTTGACCCCTACATTAAATCCACTGACAGTTGCATCCCACTCCTCAATGCGCGCCTTCATCTTGACCAGCATCTGGTGCATGTCCAGAAGTTCGGGCTCTTCAAGATCAAAATATGAGGCAACATGTCTTTTGGGAATAATGAGCGTGTGGTGCTCACTCACGGGATAACCATCCCGCCGGGCGTAACAGTACTTTCCTTCCTCTATCAGTTCGTGGTTATCAAAATTACAAAAAAGGCAATCTTCCATGTCTTTCTCAAGTCCCAAAACTCAGAATATCAAAGCCCGCGCCGTTCACGGGAAAGAAACAATAACCCGCCGGAGTGTTTCAGGTAATGGCGGAGAGGGTGGGATTCGAACCCACGGTACCTTGCGGTACAACGGTTTTCGAGACCGCCCCATTCGACCACTCTGGCACCTCTCCGGAACTCTTTTTGACGACATCAGAGATACTGGATACTGCTCGCTCATTTTAAATCAAAAAAACCTTAATCACTAAGAAGGGGGTGCGAATTCCGAAACCTTTTTTCTGTGTCAGTCGTGCACAGCCGATTCACAACGGTTGCGGATTAATTACGGCGGTGATTTAACTTATACCGACTAAGGATCCCTTCTCCTCAAGCACCCGCGCTTTCTTTTCTGATTTAATTGCTGCCATAGCCTGCAAGGCCGTCACCTGAAACCAGTCATTTTTCGTATTGAACTCCCTAAGATCCTCATAGACTTTCTTTTCTACTCTACGGGGACAGTCTACAAGCGCCGCATATTCCAAGTTGGCGGACCCAGGGATTCCTGCATGCTCTGCCCATTCACTTATGATCGCGACAGGGTCCTCATCAGAACAGCAGATCTTGACTACCGAACTAACGTTATTCATCGTCGCAACGTACACCCATCCTTGCATTTTCATTTATCCTATTTGGTCAAACTACCAGGCTGCTGGGATTTTAGTGACCAAAGACATCTTCGCCAAACCGGCGCTGGAATGAATCATAATAGCTCGCCAGTTTCCTTTAATCGGACGACGTGAGGAAGGTTTTAAGTGCCCGTTCTCAGATGAATAGACCGTTCCAAAGAGATAATCGCCCAATCCTGTCAAACGCGGGTATCGGACCGACCAAACTGGTACACGCGCGAGATGAGTTCGGCCATTCCCGGGAAATGAGCGTCGCGGGAGAAACTCCCCTGACAATAAAAGTTGATGACTCTGAAGTCGTGACCCTGATGACCCTTGGTACTCACCCGGAAAAACTGACTCTCGGGTATCTGCGCAACCAACGGCTCATAGATGACATCAATGAAATAGCAGAGGTTCGCGTTGATTGGGATCAGGAAACCGCTAACGTATTTACCAACCACGGTAGCGGCATCGTCGACCTCCAGGAGAAGATCTCCAAACGCACCGTCACCAGCGGATGCGGCCAAGGCACAATCTTCAGCTGCACGCTTGATAAGCTCTACGACTCTCGCCTGCCAAGGGTCGAGATATATCAGTCCACCATCTATACCTTGCTAAAGACGATCAATTCCTACAACGAGATTTACCGTGCGGCTGGCGCAGTACACGGCTGCGCACTCTGTCAAGGATCGCGCATTCTTTACTTTGTTGAGGATGTCGGCCGACATAACGCGACCGACACGATTGCGGGAGACATGTGGCTGGAAGGCATCGGCGGAAACGACAAAATTTTCTACACGACCGGAAGGCTCACCTCGGAGATCGTAATGAAAGCGGCGCACATGGGCGTACCCGTTCTGGTATCCCGCTCCGGCATCACTCATATGGGGCTGGAACTTGCGCAGGATCTTGGCGTCACGATGATTGCACGAGCCAAGGGCCGGCATTTTCTGGTTTATAACGGCGAAGACACAATCCAATACGACGCGATTCCAGAAAAGAAAGTGGCGATCACTGCCAGTCCAAAGTCCTGATGTCTCAGGCAGGGATCACCTGATACCAGCCGGCTGACTCGACTAACCGCACATCAACGCCATATAGCGATGACAGACGTGACTCGGTCAGCATTTCTGACTTCTCGCCATCCTCCCAGACTTCTCCCCGATTCAGCATAACAACGCGGGTCACCTCTGGTGGGATTTCGTGGATATGGTGCGTTACCAGTACTAGCGTATGTCCCGAACGGATCAACTCACGCATGGTCTGCAGATACTGAAAGGTCGCCGCGAGATCAAGGCCGCTGGTGGGTTCATCCAGAATCAGGTGGGCCGGCGCGTTCACCAGGGCTCGGCCCAGAAGAAGGCGGCGCTGCTGTCCTGACGATAACTCCCCAAAGGCCCGACCGGCCAAAGGCTGAATATCCAACTGTGAAAAAACGGACTCCACTCGCGCATATTGCTCATCCGTGAGTCTGTGATGACCCCAGACGCCAACGCTGCTGAAAAACCCGGAGAGCACGACCTGGCGGCCGAGCACCTCGGGGGAATAATTTTCCTGAAGGTCCGCTGAGATAATGCCGAGCTGGCGGCGCAGATCCCAAATATCGTTGCGCTCTTTGCCGAGAATCCTGACCACCGGATAAGCTCGCCAAAGGGGGTAAATCTCCCGCATCAGCAACTTAAGTAGCGTCGTTTTTCCGGCACCGTTTGGCCCAAGGATCGCGACACTCTCATGCTGGGAAAGCGTCAGGCTGAAATCATCAAAAACACGGTTATCACCTCGACAGACGGTGGCATGGGTGATCTCGACAAGCGGCGTGTCGGCTGTTTGTTCCAGCGCAACAGCACTGGATGCCTCACGCTGTTCAGGCAAGTTTGATGTCGTCCTTTATCGTGACATCCAGACCCGTTTCGCCCAGTTGCAGTCGCACTGAGGCATTCAGGGTTTCGTTCCCCTTAAGCACGCCCGAAGCAATACCGTCTCGGACCGCCTGCTCAATCTCCCGCTGTGACTGAATTCCCACTTTCTTCAGAAATTTACGCAGCTGAATATTGAAGACATCTTCATCCATCACACTCTCCTTAAATAGAACCTGCTCTGTCTCAGGTTAGTTCGATTGACTCCAGGACTCTGGGGTCTTTTTTGTTCTGCGCCTTTGTGCAAAGCAGATTATAGGGGGCTTGATCTACCCGGGTTGCCGATTCTGCTCGCCTCCCGTCGACAGCGTCACAGGTGCTCCGCGAGGGGTATTGGGATAATCGTCGCGCCACCGTGTCACCCGCTCCCGAACTTCATCCGAATCCAGGAGGGTTTTATCCGCCAAAATCCGCTCCAGCGCGCTCACCCAGAGGCGATAGTATGAATCCGACGGGTTTGTCTCCTCTTGGGTCTTTACACCATCGGCGCCGCTATTGGAATCTTCGGCTATCTCCCTAGACAGCGCTCAGCCCACTCGTTCCACGAGAAGCAGCCTGATTCGTGAAGACCCACCACCAATGAAAAAATCTCCGGCTGCCAGGGACTGGCAAAAACCGGGCCTGAACCATCGTCCGCCAGGCCCGGCAAGGCTGCCATGTTCATTTGCGGGCTACTCCTCCCACCTCTTCCAGGTGTGGCTCCCATAGATCGACGCGGACACCAAAATCGGCATTCTCCTCAGGCTCCTCGCGCCAGATCTCGCGGGATAAGAAACGTATGCTGTAGAGGTGCTCTGCTTCGCGACGCCCCAGTGCATTGCGGTCCGCAAACACGTGCGCGCCGTGATGACGCTCGATAATCCCTACCCGGCCCCGAACATACGTCGGTATCCGGGTATGTCCCGTAGTGATGTCTTGACGAACCTTTACCTGGTCGCCCACCCGAAAGCCAGGTGCTTTCTCAGCCTGCATTTCCACCGAACTGCCTTTAAGAATAATCCCCGCAATATCCTCGGCCTGCAGAGCAGACAGTTCCAAAGAAGACGCCTGAAACCGCGGTTCACGGCTGTCGAATTCCTCTTCTGAGACCAGGCCCTTTTCCAGCAAAAGCGTTTTTAGCCCAACCCACCAATTCTCGTAGTAACTGTGGCGCAAATAATCGTCGGGGCTCTGTCGCTCACGCGCATGGCGGGATTCATCGAGATTCCACTGACCCAAAAAACCGGCCGCAAGCGTTAAGGCAAAAATCCGCTTTTCCCAATCGGCATGAAAAACGGGCTCGCAAGACTCAGCCTCTGGCGAGATAGGGCCCAAACCCTCAAGGCCACCCAGGTCATGACTGCCCCGCATCACAAAACCTCTCTATCACCACTGGGGTCGTCACCGGGGAGAGAAATCTTCTCGACTCCGATCATGCTGTTACGCGTAACAAGGTCCGCCAACTTCTCCTCTGGCCATCCCTCGGTTCCCATAGGGCGCTGAGGCAAAACGAGATAGCGCATCTCTGCCGTGGAGTCCCAGACCTCGATGCGGACATCACCGTCAAGCTGTGTGCCGAACTCAGCCAGCACACCCCGTGGATCCCGGACTGCCCGGGCCCGGTAGGGAGCAGATTTGTACCAGACCGGAGGCAGGCCCAGCACCGGCCAGGGGTAACAGGAGCAAAGGGTACAGACGACGAGGTTATGGACGGTGTCCGTATTTTCGACAACCTGCATATGCTCACCCTGCCTTCCGGTGAACCCCAGTGAGGCAATGGCGCCAGTAGCGTCCTTCAATAACCACGCTTTGAACTCCGGGTCTGTCCAGGCCTTGGCGACGACGTGGGATCCGTTGCGCGGGCCTACTTTATGCTCATACGTCTCAATCAAGGCATCCAGCGTCTCCTCGGAGACGAGGCCCTTTTCGACCAATAGAGATTCGAGCGCCTTGACCTTGAGTGTGAGGCTGTCTGGCGGCTCAGTATGGTCGTGAGAGTGATGATCGTCTGATGTCATGATGACAATATTTTCAGAAAATGACCACGGGCTTGAGATCGACCAGACGATATCTTTAATTATCCCAAATCTTGTCTTCAGAAACTGGGCATGTCAAAGCCACGTGTGGAATGCTTACTTGTCCTAGGCAATGGGTTTACGAACATCAGCAACAGCTAGCGTTCTGGACCTTAGAGCGACTCAGCGCGTCTATTGATACGAGCATTCAGATTTGAGCTATTTGGCTTCAAGTCGAATCGCTTCTTAAACCACTGGAAAGATGCAGCATCCAGTCCACGACAAAATTGACCGCCACCGTGAGGCCCGCAATGGCTGCCGCGGGCAATAATGGCGTAATGTCGTTGTAATTGATGAGCGTTGCGGTTTCGCGAACCATCGAACCCCAATCTGCCAGTGGGGGCTGAATGCCCAATCCGAGAAAGCTGAGCGCTGCGATAAAGAGAAAAACAAAACAAAAGCGCAGCCCGAATTCTGCGAGCAAAGGCGCCATAATATTCGGAAGGACTTCCTTACGGATCACCCACGCCATTCCCTCTCCTCGCAAGCGTGCCGCCTCAACGAACTCCATCACCACCACATTCATCGCGGCCGACCGGGCGATGCGAAATATCCGAGTACTGTCCAGCAGCGCGATGATGATCACCAATGACGGGATGGATGTACCAAAAACCGTCAATAGTAAAAGTGCAAAGACCAAAGACGGAATCGCCATAAGAATATCGACAAATCTGCCGATCACCATGTCGTACCAGCCGCCAAGAATTGCGGCGAGCATGCCTACTACCCCTCCGACCACGAACGCCAGTGCGACGGTCAGGAACGCAATACCTATCGTGTTGCGCGCACCATAAATTAGACGAGTCAACATATCCCGCCCGATGTTGTCAGTTCCCAAAGGATACTCATCGGACCAAAGCTCATAAGAGCCACCTACAATCGCTGTCTCTGCATAAGGTGTGAGCAAGGGTGCAAAAATTGCAACAAAGGCGTAGCCCAGAATCGCCAGAATTCCGAGCTTGGCGGTTAATGGGGCGGTCCAGAACAGTTTCAGCATTTTCAGAACTGCCTATCGAGGATGCATTAATCGGGGATTCGAGACAATCGAGACAATATCGGCCAAAAGGTTCAGCAAGATATAGACAGCCGCAAAGATGATGGAGCAAGCCTGAACGACGGGCAGGTCCCGCTTGGACACGCTATCCACCAGCAACTGCCCCAAACCCGGATAAACAAACACTACCTCGACGACCACCACGCCAACGACCAGATATGCGAGATTAAGCGCGATCACATTAACAATCGGCCCCCACGCATTGGGCAGGGCATGATGAAAAATGACGCGAAACGGTCGCGTACCTTTAAGCCGTGCCATCTCAATATAGGGACTGGAAAGCAAGTTAATTATTGCAGCGCGAGTCATCCGGAGCATATGCGCCAAAACCACTAGGGTCAGTGTCAGCGCTGGCAGCAATGTGCGATAAAGCTGTTCCGAGAAAGCAAGATCAGTGCTGACGTTTGATATTCCGGGAAAGATCCCAGCCTTCACCGAAAGAAAAAGAATCAGGATATAAGCCACGAAGAATTCCGGGAATGAGATAGACGTCAACGTGGTGAAGTTGACGATTCGATCAAATATACTGTTTCGGTAGAGCGCCGCTAGCAGTCCGAGAAACAACGCTAACGGGACCGCAATCGCGGCTGCCACGCCTCCCAGAAAAAGGGTGTTGGACAAACGCTTGCCGACAAATTCAGAGATATCCCGCTTGCTCGCAAGAGACTGTCCAAGATCGCCGGTCAAGATCCCGCTCAACCAATCAAGGTAGCGGATATATGCAGGCTGATCCAGGCCGATCTCCCTCCTGAAAGCCGCAACCGCTTCGGGGGTTGCTGCCTGCCCGAGAATTGCCTCTGTGATATCTCCCGGTAGCAATTCAACAATAAATGCAATAATTACTGAAACAGCCAAAAGAGTAGCCAATCCAAGACCAAGGCGCTGAAGAACTACTTTAGTTAGCGGGGACATTTCTCTGATCCTCCGAAAACTTTGAAAACACTCTTCGATATTTGACAGGACGCATGCTACTAGCGTTTTTGTAACTTTGGATAAAGATACGAACTTCTTCAGGTCTTAGATGAAAATTCTTGGAAATAAAAAGGCGGCTGCGTTTGCAGCCGCCTCATCCGACGATTTCCTAGTTCAAGCTACGCAAACCACCATCTTTCGGCACACTTATTTCCATCCAACTCCCAGTTTGACGCGACATTCTCCGGTCTCTTTACTTTGTCTGAAGATGCGGCTGCATAAGGAAGAAACATCGGAATGATCGAGCTGCAGTTGTCGTGAACAATTTTTTGCATCTCAACATACATCTCCCTACGCTTGTTGTTATCCAGCTCCGCACGAGCTTGCGGCAATAACTCTTCAAAGCGGGCGTTATTGAAGAAGGTTTCAGACCATCCTGTATCGATTGCGTTAGCCGAGTATACCTGACTAAACATCCAATCCTCTGTCGGGCGACCTCCCCAATAGGAGGCGCACCAAGGATCCTTTAGCCAAACATTAGACCAGTAGCCGTCGTCGGGTTTTCGAACCACCTCTATATTTATTCCTGCAGGTCTGGCTGTTTCCGAAAACAAGACGCAAGCGTCATCAGAGTTTTGAAAAGCTGAGTCAGCAACAGATATCTTCAGGTCAAGGGAAGAAAGTCCTGCTTTTTTCATGAAGTACTTGGACTTATCTAAATCATAGTCCCTTTGAGGAATCTCATCGTCTGTGGCTCGGTATATGTTGGCTGGACCTATCGGCGTGTCATTTCCGAGCGATGCGCTACCAAACCAAATTTTTTCGAGCCACTCCTGGCGATCAATCGCATGCTTAAGCGCCATGACGACGTCGTTATTGTCAAACGGAGACACGTTGTTCATCATTGGCAATGTGCAGTGCTGGTTGCCGTAGGTATAAAACACCTCAATACCAGGCTTCTGACCTAACCGCGCGGCGGTCGCCGCAACCGGCCCCGTTATCACGTCTAACTCGCCCGATATAAGACCGTTTTCTCGAGCCCCAGCGTCCGCGATAAACAATGACTCGATGGCATCGAAATGAGCCCTTCCGCTCTTCCAATAGTTCGGATTGCGCACAGTAAGGGTTCTAACACCCGGTTCCCACGACTCGAGCTTGTAGCCTCCAGTTCCAATCCCTGAGGCTGTATCGATCGAACCATCCGCATTTGCAGGACATATTCCCAGATGATAGTCAGACATCAAGTAAGCGAAGTCTGCATTGGGGCCAGTGAGCATGAACATTACTTGACTATCGTTTTGGGCTTGAATAGTTTCAATTTGAGCTACGATACCTTTTGCGGCAGAACTAGTATCTTCGCCCATGTGGTGCTGCAGCGAGGCAACCACGTCGCTCGCTTTCAAAGATCTGCCATTGTGGAATTCGACACCGGGCCGTAAGTTAAATATCCACGTTTTGGCGTCGCTCGACTCCCAAGATTCCGCTAACTCTGGAGCCAACTGATTGTTTTCATCGATTTCCGTCAGACAATTCCTTAATTGCCCCATGCCCACATTAATCATGTATTCCGCCATAAATGTGGCTGGATCTAGGCTATCGCTCGACGCTGCTCCTTGCATACCAAGTCTTAAGGTACCTCCTTTTTTTGGCGAAGCCGCTGCACTCTGCATGTAAAGACCGGGCGCCATTGCGCCCAAGCCCATAGCGGAGACGCGCGAGAGAAACTCTCGCCGGCTCATATTGCCATTAGCCACCTTGGCTTGCAGGCGATCAAGTTCTGTCTTTTGTCTGCTATACATTCCTTGTTACTCTCCGTATTCGTAATAATTCGTGTCGTTTCTGGATAAGAATTTCTTTTCCCTAACATAAGGGATGCGGACAAACTAACCTGACCACTACCCGCTGTCAACAAAGGTTTCATCTAAGAACCCCTCAGCGCATCGCGGACTAAATTCCAGCACACTGGAGAAAGCCCTGACATGGAAAAGCCGTCTCGATCTGCAGCTCCAGAAGTTGGCGCACCCGTGCCTGTCCCTGCGCTGTATGCCTGGCCGCCACGACCCCTGTCCACGCTAAAATGGCTCCTCGGCGAATACCTATTCCCCTGGGCCTATCTTTTTGCCGCTCTGGCTATTGTTTCCTGGTATTTCTTCACGCCGGGTCTCGCGGTGATGGAGGTGGTGTCCTGGGAGTGGATCGCACTCATCTGGCTGCGTAACGCAGCACTGTTGACGCTTTTTGCAGTGCCTCTGCATTGGTGGCTGTACACCCGGCAAGGCCAAAGCGATCAAACCAAGTTGAACAAGAAATGGCAGCCCAAACACTCACCGCGCTTTTTGTTTAATTCACAACTTAAGGACAACCTATTCTGGTCATTGGTGAGCGGTGTGACGATCTGGACGCTTTATGAGTCGATGACCTACTGGCTCTATGCCAACGGCTACGTGCAGTTGGTCGAATGGAAAGGGTCAGAGATTTATCTACTCATTATGGGGGTCCTGACTATTTTCTGGAGTTCGGGCCACTTCTATTTCGTTCACAGACTCCTGCACTGGCCGCCGCTTTACCGTATTGCTCACGCACTGCACCACAAGAACAATAGTCCCCAACCCTGGTCTGGCATTTCCATGCACCCGATTGAGCATGGCATCTATTTTTCTGTCTTTGTGCTTTTCTGGTTTGTCCCCGTCCATCCGGTGCTGGTCATACTGCTGGGATTTTTCCAGGGAATCTCGCCTGCAATTTCCCATTCAGGATTTCAGGAGATCAGGCTGGGCAAGCACCTCCAGATCGCGGCAGGAGACCCCTTTCACCAGATTCATCACAAGTACTACGAGGTGAACTACGGGAATAAACCTGCGCCCTTCGACAAACTGTTTGGCTCATGGCATGACGGAACGGTAGAAGCCAAACGAGCATTTCGTATGCAGCGCGCTCAGAGCCAATGATCCAAAACAGAAACTTCTGGAAAGCCAAGAACATTATTCTTCAACGATGAGCACGACATTTGCCACGACAGGGGCGGCGTCGAGCGGCATAACGCTTGATCGCAAGACGCTAAAAGCGCTTTCTCGCAGATCGGATCTGCCTGGTCTTGTTTATCTCGCTAAATGGTTGTTGGCGCTTTTGGTCTCGGGTTATGGGGTTTACCTTGGTCTTGAAACTTTTTGGGTCTGGCCGGCGATGCTGATCTACGGCACGGTTTTGTCAGTCCCGGTTTACGCCATGAGTCACGAAACGGCTCACGGCACGGCTTTCAGAACACGCTGGCTAAATGAAACGGTGATGTGGGTCTGCGCCCTGCTCTATCTCGAGGAACCACTTCACCGGCGCTACACCCACACCAATCATCACACCTATACGTGGCATGTAGGCAAAGATTGCCAAATGCCGTTTGACACACCGATGACGTTTCCGACTTGGCTCCTCGAGGTGACAGGCTTCGCCCTGACCCGAAGTCACTTGCGCATGCTGATCCAGTTGGCCACGGCACGTTATACCGAGACTATGAAGTCAGTCATACCGACAGATGAATTCCCTCGTCTGCGCCGAAATGCCTGGTGCTTTCTCGGTTTCTATATTGCGATCGGAGTCGCTATCGCTCTAGGCGCAACATGGCTGTGGTGGTTTCTGGTGCTGCCGACACTGCTGGGGCGTTCGGTGATGCTTCTCTTTACGCTGATTCAGCACGTTGAAATGGCTGAGAACTCGCCCTCGATTCTGAACAGCACACGCTCGTGTCAAAGCAGTCCGATTGCATCTTTTCTCTACCTCAATATGGAAAATCATGTAGAGCACCACCTATATCCGCAGGTTCCCTTTTTTGCGCTGCCGGCTCTTCACCGGAAACTCAAAGATCAACTCCCCACTCCTGATCCCGGTTTCTGGAGAACGAACCTGGAAGTATTGTCTGTGGTAATTCGACGCTCGCTGGGACGCAATACCAAAGCCTGGACCATCCGACAGGCACCCCATATGGTGACCGACGGAGGCTCCGTTACGAGAATCTCAGAAAGGTCAATGTGACATGAAACGAATATATGATTTCAGCCGCAACCCGGCGGATCGGAATTACACGATCCATGGTCTGGACGCACTCAAAGGCTCCGGCCAAAAGCTGTCGATGGCCAATCCGGTTGGGGACGACGAGACACGTGTGTGTTGAAGCCGGCATAAATCTCTTCGTCGTAGGCGCTGGATAAATGGACACGCGCACACCGGTAAAGTTATACATTTCCCACGAGGCCGAACAAGGAGATTACGGTGCCACAAGAGATCTACGTCTGCCAAACAGACGACATTGAGGAAGAAGACGTCAGGCGTTTCGATCATGAAGATCAAACCTACTGCATCTATCACACCCCCGAGGGCTTTTTTGCGACCGACGGATTCTGTACACATGAAGAACAACATCTGGAAGACGGCATCGTCATGGATAACGTGATCGAGTGCCCCCTTCATCAGGGCCGCTTTGATATTCGGTCGGGCAAGGCCTTGTCGGCTCCTGTCTGCATTAACCTTAAGACTTACCCGATTGAGGTAAGAGATGGTGCCATTTATCTATTTCTTAATAATGAAACACCCCAGTCCTGAACCCGCGACCTCAAGGAGAATATGATGGCTTCAAATCCCGCGGTACAACATGAGATTTCACCCGAAGAGTGGGCTTTGCGTCAGGATCTTGCCGCCTGCTATCGGCTCTTCGTTAAATTCGGCTGGACCGATCTCATCTTCACGCACTTGAGCGCCCGGGTCCCGGGACAGCCAGACCAGTATCTGATCAATCCTTATGGACTGCTTTTCCAGGAGATCACAGCGTCCAACCTCATTAAGGTCGATTTTTCGGGCCGGGTAATAGCTGGTGACTACCCTTACAACGATGCGGGTCATGCAATCCACTCAGCCGTCCTGAAGGCGCGGCCTGATATCAATGTGGCCCTGCATTCCCACACCCGTGCCGGGACTGCCGTTGCCGCCATGGAGTGTGGTCTCTTGCCGCTCAGCCAGCAGGCGAATGAAATAGGAAACCTGATCTGCTATCACCGCTATGGTCTCGCAACCGATAACGAAGCTGAATGCGCGCGCCTTGGTGAAGACCTTGACGACAAATGGGCCATGCTCATGAACAACCACGGCCTGCTTTCGGTGGGACGAGACCTGGCCGAAGCCTTTTATCTCCTGTACACCCTGGAGAGCGCCTGCAAGATTCAGGTTGATGTGATGGCATCAGGAGCAAAACACATCACCCCGAATCCGCAAGCCATTGCCGCGGTGGAGCAGCACAGCCTGATAGGCAGAGCTGGGGCTGATGACCCGGACAGTTATCTGCAAACCAACTGGCAGGCCCTTATCCGCCTGCTTGATCGTGAGGATCCCTCGTTTCGGGAGTAATCCGTACCAACAGGCGTTCTCGACGTCTCAGGTGTTTTGCGCCGCCTTAGCAGCTTGTGTCTGGGCGCTATTCACCAACCAGACCCCATACACGGTAATGAGCAGTGCGGCCCAAAGCCAGAGGCTGTAGCGTTCACCGAAGATCACCATCGCGATTCCTATCCCAAAAAAAGTCACGAGATACGCAACCTGACTGAAATAGACCGGTCCGGCTATGCGCACCAGGACAAAAAAGAGAGTGAATGCCACGGCAGAAATCACCCCATGCACACTGATCAGGCTGTCGATCAAGGAAGGCGCGCTCCAGAGCACAAACCACTGGTCTGAGATTAGCGTCACAATCAACAACAGTAACGCCGAACCGCACATCATACCGTTGGCGCCAACCAGTGAATCGATATCAGCAGGACGGCATTTCGCGGTGTACACATTTCCCGCTGCGTAACCGATCGGTGACAGAAAGGCCAGCAGGAACCAGCCGATGGGCTGATCTGATGGCAGCCCGTTTTCGGGGAGGATCACCAGCAACGCACCAAGCAACCCCAGCCCAATGCCGGACGCCCGTTTGAGATTCCGCTGCTCAAGCCCGAAGATAAACGACAGCAGATACGTCACTAGCGGCACCATGGTGAGCACCAGTGACATGGCGCCGACACTGATGTAGTTCAGGCAGACAAACATATTGGCCGTAGGCAATCCTGATGTCAGCGTCCCCGCCAACAGAAAGTAGCCGATGTGCCGTCCCGACAGAGGTACCCGCTGGCGTCGGAAGATATTCACCGCCGTCAGTAGTAAGGCGCCGATCAGGACAGTCCAGAATGCATAGCCGAGAGGTGGTGTATCAGAAAGACCGATATACCTCGCTACGTTGGTGACACCGCCCCAAAGTAGCCCGAGCGAAATAAGAATGGCGAGCGGTAACCAGGCTTTTGTCATACGGATGTCCGGTTTCGAACCGGCCGAACACGGCACCGACTCACGAACTCTTGGGCTGACTTAAAGTTGGCAGCACTAGGTATTGTTTTCTGTTTCATCTCTTAATAATAGGGTCAGAGCGAGTATCGTAGCCAACACACCTGCCAACACCGCAGGTATCGGAAAACCGTTTCCCAATGCGGCTTCCCAAAGAATCACCCAACTTGGTGTGAGGTAGGTGTAGGCCATCACCCGAGCGGAAGGCAGGTGAAGAGTCGAATACTGCACCAGGAAAAACGACAGCGCGCTGGCAAACACAGCAAGATACGCCAGGGTCACCCAGACCATCGGCGACAGCGCAGCGTAGTCTGTAGCCAGGAGATCCTGAGCCCCGTAGATCGACAACATAACCGAAGCACCCAGAATGGTCCCTAGGGTAAAGACGACGGGAGACTGATTCCGGTTCAGCTTGCGCACCAGTGGGGTATAGATCGCATGAGCCACACAGCCAAAGAAGAACACGGCTTCGCCCCGACCGATCTCCAAAGCCATCAGCGCGTCAATGTCGGCCCTGAAAATCACCCAGACGGCGCCTGCCCCGCCAATACTGAGCGCAAGTGCAATCCGTTTGCTGATCCGTTGCGAGAGCAGCCAATAACCGAAAACTGCGCTGATTGCTGGGGTCAGGGTGAAGACAGCAGAGGTGGATACCGCAGGGGCCGTCGTGAGCCCCTCGAACATCAAAACAAAGTAAGTGCCCATCAGACTGCCCAACAGCAGGTAGCGCCAGGAAGACTCAAGATCCCGACGGGAAATCCGGCAACTTCGCCACGTCCAGATCGCCATGACCACCGCAGCGAGCATAAAGCGCAACGCCGTCAGCGCAGCGGGAGTAATGTCATTGGCAATAATGTGGCCGAGACTAAATGAGCCCGCGACCACGACAGAAAAAAGCAGCATTGCCCCGTGCGCCAGAATTCCGGGATAGATAGACAAGGATCGCACCGTTTGGGTCAAATGCAGGTTCGAGTATAACGACAGGCTTCTGACTGATAAAAACAGCAGAAAAAGGCGCCCCGAGAGTCAACGGTTGAAGCGATCTTTTGCGAGATGGGTCATCGGCGGCGCCATCACCCAGATTATCTTCATCTCTCTAAAGATGCAGCATTCACGCTGGCACACGCGGCTTATGTCCGCGCTCTGGGGCGGATCGAACTGATCTTTGCCTTTCTGGCCTCGGTATTCTTTTTCCAGGAGAAAGTAAGCCGCGCTGAGATCGCTGGAGTCATCCTGCTCAGTGGGGCAATTATCCTTATAGTCTTAGAAAAAGCGGCGTGACTAAGAGACTTTTTTTTCGGAAGCCGCTAGAAAATAGTTGTCCAGGAAATGATCAAGCCATCCCCGGGCATCCCCTGCGTATCTTGAGTGACTCGTGAGTTGATCTTCGTGCGGTTGCGCTCCGGTCAGTTTCAACTTGGGGCCGCCTCTTTCCGACGTGCACCAGTGATTGACCATCTCCCGGGTAATTTCGGGATGAAATTCGATCCCATAGGCGTGGTCTGCGTAAGAAAAAGCCTGCCCTGAAAACGACTCGCTTTGAGCCAGATGCACTGCCCCGTGAGGGATCTCGAATGTCTCCGAGTGCCACTGGTAAAAAGTCGTTTCCTGAGGCAAGAAGGCTTTGCCTTCAGTGGTCGGCACTACTGGCCAATAACCAATTTCGACGATACCGTCTCCGCGCGGCCCGACTCTCGCCCCGAGCACCCGTGCCAGTTCCTGCGCACCGAGGCAAATCCCCAACAGGGGAATCTTGGAGGGCAGTACCGTTTTTTCCAGCCAATTCAGCTCGGTCCGGATTCCCGCAACATCGTCGTCGGTAGCGCTTTGTGGCCCGCCGAAGACGATAACGGCATCAAAGCGGGAAAGGTCTTCTGGCAATACGTCTCCGAGGCAGGGACAGTACTGATCCAATGAATATCCTCTGTCCGTCAGATTTCTCCCCAGAAACCCAGGCGTGGAGTTTTCCTGATGCACTACCGTCAATATCTGCTGGCCGGGCTTCATCGAGTATTTGGATAAAAAGACAACAACTCCTGATTGTAATTCAGAAAGCGGACGCATACCCACCGTTGCACCCCCCCAGTACTTTTATCCCGGATCCTCAAGTTTCGAACAAATACGAATTAGGAAAGTATTTTGTCAGCGGAATGTCTTCATAAAGATTTCACAATGTCTTCATAAAGATTTCACTTGGCCGTAAACTACTTTCGCTTTTTTCTGAAGGAGCCATCATCATGGATCGCTTTTCCCTCGCCTGGGGCCGATGGGTCACCCAGTATCGTGCCGCCACAATCGCCCTATCACTCCTGCTCGCATTTGGCGTCGCCTCGGGTGGTCAATTTCTCACTTTTACGAATGACTATCGAGTCTTTTTCGGGAGCGAAAATACGCATTTACAGGCTTTTGAGGAACTGCAGGATTTTTTCAGCAAGAACGACAACGCGTTGATCGTTATTGCGCCACGCGAAGGCGAGGTTTTCACCCCTGACGTACTCGCCGCGGTTGCCGATGTCACGGAACGGGCCTGGCTGATTCCATTTTCGATTCGGGTCGATTCGCTCACCAACTTCCAGCACACCACCGCCATCGGGGATGACCTCGAGGTTGCTCCCCTTGTAGAGGATCTCGAAAGTCTAAACAAGGATGAACTCTCTCGTATTAAAGCGGCGGCACTCGATGAACCGGCACTGCTCAACCGGTTGATCTCAACAGAAGCAGACGTTACCGCGATCAACATTACGGTTGAACTGCCGGGCATAGATGAAGCGACCGAAAATCCCCGCGTGGCTGCGGCAGTTCGTGAGATACGTGACTACATTGAGGCCACCTATCCGAAAATGGATGTCTATCTGACCGGCATTGTCATGATGAACCAGGCATTCCAGGAAGCCTCGATCAGTGACACCACTCAACTGATTCCTGCAGCACTGGCGATTATCCTGTTGATGGTCTTTTTGCAGCTGAGAGGTTTCACGGGCACGCTCGGCACGCTCATTGTAATTGCGCTCTCCGTCATCGCCGCCATGGGCACTGCCGGCTGGATGGGAGTTCGCCTAACACCGCCCTCCATGTCAGCGCCGACAATCATCCTGACCCTTGCTGTCGCAGACTGTGTTCACATTCTGTCGAATTGGCTCCAGAAAGTGCGAGACGGCCTGGGGAAACAGGAAGCCATGGCTGAGAGCATCCGCATTAACTTCAGCCCGGTGCTGCTGACCTCCGTGACGACCGCTATCGGCTTTCTCTCGCTCAATTTCAGTGATTCGCCGCCTTTTCGCGACCTGGGAAATATCTCAGCAGTGGGTGTGATGTTTGCCTGGCTTTTTTCCACGACACTGTTGCCGGCTCTGGTCACCCTGTTGCCCGCAAAACCCCGTCAGGGGCGCGGCCTGATTACTGAAATGATGACTCGACTGGCCGATTGGGTCATCGCGCACCGGCAAACTCTCATGCCTGCGGTCAGTCTGGTGATTGTTGCTTTGGTACTGGTTATTCCTCGGAATGAGCTGAATGATGTCTTTGTGCGCTACTTCGATGAACGGATCGAGTTTCGTCCACATACCGATTTCGTTGTCGATAATCTGACCGGGATGTACTTCATTGATTACGCGCTCGATTCGGGTGAATCAGGCGGTATTTCCAACCCTGACTACCTTGCTCAGGTTGACGCGTTCTCGACCTGGCTGTCTGACCAGCCTGAAGTGATGCACGTGAGTACGCTGACGGATGTTTTCAAGCGCGTAAACCGCAGCATGCACAGCGATGATCCTGACTGGTACCGCTTGCCCGAAGAGCGGGACATGGCTGCACAATATCTTCTGTTGTATGAAATGTCCCTGCCCTACGGCCTGGATCTCAATAACCAGATAGACGTCGAAAAGCAACGAACCCGCTTGAGCGCCACTCTGGAAACCCTGTCAACCACACAGACGCTTGCCTTTGAGCAGCGCAGTTACGACTGGATGCGGGAAAACACTCCTGCGCTTCTGACGACAGCTGCCAGCCCGCCGATCATGTTTTCCCATATCGGCATGCGCAATATTGTCAGCATGCTCGGGGGTACTACCTTTGCGTTAGTAGCGATTTCTTTGTTGATGATCGCAGCGCTGCGCAGCTGGCGGTTTGGACTGCTCACTCTGATCCCGAATATCGCGCCAGCAGCCATGGCATTCGGGTTATGGGCTTTGGTAGACGGCGAAGTCGGGCTGGGCCTGTCGGTGGTTGCCGCCATGACGCTCGGGATCGTTGTTGATGACACGATCCATTTCATGACCAAATACCTGCGTGCGAGACGCGACCAAGGCCTGGATGCTGTGGAAGCGGTGCGCTATTCCTTTGCTACGGTCGGCGTGGCGCTTTGGACCACGACTCTGGCATTGGCAGCAGGGTTTCTGGTGATTTCTACTTCGGCATTTTCTGTAAATGCCGAAATGGGATTGCTTGTGGCTGTGGTTGTGGTGCTGGCGCTAGTTGTCGACTTTCTCCTGCTGCCGGGCCTGCTGATCCGCTTCGATCGGTGGCTTTGCGGGGAGAAAGCTCGGGAGTCCCGCCAACACCCTGCTCACCAGACCACCTGAACAAAAATTCGCACAGACTACTGGAGCCTATAAATGAGACACCCAAGTGTTTTCTTCGTTGTGATCGCCCTCCTTTTGCCACAGCTATCGTTGGCTGACGCATCCGACGGCAAAGTCCAGGGTCTCGAAATCGCGACCGAGGCTGATAAGCGGGACAGCGGTTGGCAATTCCAAAGTTCCGATATGGAAATGATTCTTCGAAACCGGGCGGGCAAGGAAAGCCGGCGAAAGATCAGTTCCCGCCAGCTTGAGGTCGAAGGGGATGGCGACAAAACACTTTCACTGTTCCACGAACCGCGGGATGTCAGAGGGACGGCGATGCTGACCTTTTCCCACGGTCTCGAACCGGATGATCAATGGCTTTATCTGCCTGCAATCAAACGGGTAAAACGTATTTCTTCGCGAAATCGATCCGGCCCCTTTATGGGAAGCGAATTTGCCTTCGAGGATCTGAGTTCTCAGGAACTCGATAAATATGATTATCGATATCTGCGGGATGAACCCTGTGGCGTCTATCAATGCTACGTGATCGAACGCATCCCCCTCTACGACAACTCTGGTTACACACGCCAGATTGTCTGGCTGGATGAGGCTGAATTCCGATCCATCAAGATCGAGTACTACGACCGCAAGGATGAACTGCTGAAGACACTGGATTTTTCTGACTACCAAGAATACCCGGGAGGTTACTGGCGCGCAGACACAATGGAAATGACCAATCATCAAACGGGCAAGAGCACGACACTACTTTGGTTTAATTATGATTTTGAAACTCCTCTTGACAGTGGAGACTTCAACAAGAACGCCTTAAAACGCCTATTGTGATTGCGCTTCGCAGAAGGTGCTGGTGCGCGTGGCTTATCGCCGGGATTCTGGGCACCCTGACGGTTAGTTCTGCCTCATCGGGGGATGTCGACCGGCAATTTGAACTTTCACTTTCGGGGCAGTTTTTCCCCAACATCAAGTCCAGCTCAGCCGATGTTCGCCAGCAGTTTCTTACGGGTCTTGAAGCTGAGTTCACCAGCGATTTTGATTCCGACCATCTGATCGGTACGCTTCTCCCCTACGGCCGGATTGCCTCCAGTGGAGGCGAGATGAATCATGCTGATATCCGGGAATTGAACCTGCTGTACGCCGCAGACGACTGGGAGGCGATCGCCGGCATCAGCCGGGTATTCTGGGGCGTAACCGAATCAGGACATCTGGTCGACATCATCAACCAGACCGATCGACTCGAGGGCTTCGATGGAGAAGACAAACTCGGGCAACCGATGGTCAGAGCGAGTCGCCTGCTCGATCAGGACGTACTGGACTTATATGTACTCCCCGGCTTTCGAGAGCGCGCATTTCTGCCGTCAGACCAACCCCTGGCCCTGCCCTTTCCTATAGAGGAAGACAAAGCGCTCTATGGGGCCCGCAATGGACAACAGCACGTGGATCTTGCGGCGCGATTTTCCGGCTATCGAGGCCTGGTCGACTATGGTCTTGCGTGGTTTAGCGGTACCTCACGTGACCCGGAGTTCATTGTCCAGCCAGACGGTACATTCCGGCCTCGATATCCCCTGATCAATCAGTGGGGCCTGGATGTTCAACTGACCCTGGACAGTTGGCTCTGGAAGCTTGAGGCGATTCACAGGGCCTTCGAGACCGAGGCACTTGCCAGCGACTTCAGCGCAAGTATCGGCGGTGCCGAGTACACAATTTACGAACTTGCAGATTCGCTCTTTGATCTTGGCCTGCTCGCAGAGTGGCATTTTGACAGTCGTGATGACCGTACCACGGTACCGCTGCAGAACGACCTCTTTATCGGGATGCGCGCCTCATTCAATGACACCCAAAGTTCAGAGTTTCTAGCGGGTGTCTTCTCCGACCTTGACGACAGCAGCGGCAGTTTCCGACTAGAGGCCAGTCGGAGAGTTCTGGATGATGCCCGGATCACACTGGAAGCGCAGACTTTTCTTGATGTTGATTCGGATAACGCCATCTCTTATCTTCAGGACAGCGATTTCATCACTCTATCCCTTCGGCTGTTTTTCTAGTGTTGTTCTAAGACGTCGGCCAACCCGGTGAGCCGCAGCAGTCCTGCCGAAATCTGCAGGACTGGACAGAATACTGAAATAACTGTATATATGAACAGTATTTTGAATCCTGTCCAATCGGAATCCGACACGCCATGAACAGACCCCTCACTGCACGGCAACTGCAGGTGCTGGAATGTATCCAGGCCTTTGTCGACACTACCGGTATGCCTCCAACCCGTGCAGAGATTGCCAGGCAGCTGGGATTTCGCTCAGCCAATGCAGCGGAGGAGCACCTGCGCGCCCTGGCCCGCAAGGGTGTTATCGAACTTCAGTCTGGCGCATCCCGGGGTATACGGTTACTGACCCCATCCGGAGTGCCCGTTGTAGGTGAGGTGGCTGCCGGTAACCCCATCTTGGCAACCGAACACATTGAGGATCATTATCCTCTGCCGCCAAGGCTGTTTCGGCCACAAGCTCACTATTTATTGCGTGTACGCGGGATGAGCATGCGTGATGCCGGCATTCTTAATCGTGACCTGCTGGCTGTGCACCGCACACGAGAAGCTGCAAACGGACAGATCGTGGTTGCTCGACTGGATGACGAAGTCACTGTCAAGGAGTTCCGACGTCGAGGAAATATCGTTACCCTGATCCCTAAAAATCCCGATTTCGACCCTGTGCGGATCGATCTGCGCCAACAACCGCTGGCTATCGAAGGAATTGGCGTCGGGGTGATACGGAATGACTCTCTGCCATGAGCCTGGAATCCTGCCTACAACGGCGGGATATCTGGCGCGGCAAAAAAGCAGCCCCATCCGGAGATGCTGTCGCAACCGGTTTCGCCGCTCTTGACCAACATCTGCCCAACGGCGGATGGCCCCAGCATGCCCTCACCGAAATACTGGTAGAAGATATCTTCTACAGTCCATTATGGCTGCTCATGCCGGCTCTTGGCAGAATCATATCCTCACGCCCCTGGCAGATCTGGATCGCGCCACCAGCCATACCCTACCCGCCCGGTCTGAATCAGCACGGGCTGGATTTGTCCAAGATCCTGCTGATCAATGCATCAGATCCAGCAGATATCCTGTGGTCAGCAGAACAGGCATTGCGCTCACGCGCATGCAGCGCAGTGTTGTGCTGGCCTAGCAGACTGCACCAGTCCGCTACACGAAGACTGCAATTGGCTGCCGAACAGGGAGGCGGACTGGGCATCTGCTTTCAAAATGAGAGTGCGCTCAATACTCACAGCATGGCCGCGCTCAAACTATATTGCCGCAATACTGATGATGGCCTGTGTATCGACCTGATCAAGTGCCGTGGTGGCCCACTGCACCAGAATCTGATGGTGACCCATCCCTTATCCCAATCCACAGCGACACCCAGACAGCATCGGGATGCACCAAGAAAGACTTAGCACTGTGGCTCAGTTGCATCAGAATACAAAGCACCAGACTGCTCCGCCAGTTCCGGTGCGCGGCAACTCTGATTGCAATCGCTCACCATCAGATACACTGCCCAAGGCGCGGCGCCGTGTTGTTCAGGAACCCCTCTGGGTTGCGGTGTCTTTCCCTTTTCTGCCACTGGAAGCGCTTGGCAAAACCACACAACAGCAGCCGATGGCTGTTTATGCACAACAGGGTCAGACGCACACAGTCATTACCCCTAACCAGCCGGCTCAAAAAAGCGGTGTACGATCCGGAATGACACTCACCGCAGCACAGGTGCTAAGCCCTGCACTACAGGCCGTACCTCAAGATGTATCGGCCGAAAGCGAATGGCTTGCACGACTCGCTCTGTTGGCGAGCCGCTGGACACCAGCGGTTAGTATTGCTGGGGATGATCTGCTGTTGGAAATCAGCGGGAGCACAAGACTGTTTGGTGGCGCCAACCAGCTTCTTGGGAAGATCCGCTCTAGATTGACTTTTGAAACACAATCACCCTGCATCAGTGCTATGCCCACAGCTGCAAGCGCGTTGTTATGTGTTCGCAACGGGAAATCTTTATGTATCACCGCAAAAGAAGGGATACATGCCGTCATACGTAAACTGCCAGCAAAAGCGGTAGTGGCTGGCGCCAAACAGCAGCGGGCATTGAAGCAGTACGGCATCAGTACTGTGGGCGACCTGCTGCGCCTTCCCAGAGACGGGCTGGCCCGGCGCCTGGGTCCAGATCTTGTTCATCAACTGGACAGACTTCTGGGAAAGCAGGCGGATCCTCAAGCGGCAATTGCACCACCGCCGGTGTTTCAACAGGATTCCGCATTTGATCCCGGTATTGCCAATACCGGGCAACTCATGCCTTTTATGGAAATCCTGCTGGGAAAGCTGAAAGCCCATCTAATCCAGCATCACGTTCTGGCCGAACAACTCGAGTGGCATCTTCTTAATGACTCCAATCTTTCAGTCTGCATCCCGGTATACCTGACGCATCCCCGCGGGAATACTCTCGATCTTATGAAGCTCTGTCGACTTGCGTTTGAGGGATTCCAGACACCAGATCTCATTACACATCTTTCACTCAGGGTCCGCCGTTTTGCGCCGCTGCCCTCTTCAAGTGCGGATCTTTTTTCGATACTGCCCAGAACAACAGACCGTGAGATCTCTCTGATTGAACGACTGCAAAATCGACTCGGGAGACAGGCGGTACAGGGTATTGGCATGCAGCCAGATCACCGGCCGGAAAAAGCCTGGAGCCGATGCGCAGTCGGCAAAGCGGTCGCTTTATCGCATGGCGCACAACGGCCGCTGTGGCTATTTGACACCCCTCGCTCCATACAGATGTCCAATAGGCAATTGCTTCTTGGGAGCCAGTCATTTCTGCTGCAACGCCAGCGCGAGCGCATCTGCAGCGGGTGGTGGGACAGTCAATCCGTTCGCCGCGATTATTATCATGCAAAATCTGGCGCCTTGAGGGCATGGGTTTTCCGTGATCTAGACAGCGGGATCTGGCAACTGCATGGTATCTTCTGATCTTCGCCCTTGCGCACAAGTCGAGACAGATCTCAGATGAATTCGCCCTCTACGCGAGATATCCAGCGTCGGGTTTTTCTGTCCGAGACCGATTTTGCCGACAGCCGTCTTTCGCCGCTGCAGCAGGATGCCTCCTTCCGACGCTATTTTCGAATTGACGATGGCGAGCACGGTTGCTTGCTTATGGATGCCCCGCCTGAAACAGAAAATCTCACGGCGTGGCTTGAGATTGGAAACCACCTTAACCATCTCGGATTGCGCGCTCCTGCTGTTCTGCGGTCCAACACGGATGCGGGTTTTGCCCTGATTGAGGATTTTGGCAGTAGTACGTTCACTCAACTCCTGAATGCAGGCGAGCCTCACGAGGCGCTGTATACACAGGCCATTGACCTCCTGATTCATCTTCACCAGCAACCCAATGCCTTGCTCGAGGGCCTCAAGCCTTATGGCTTTCAAGCCCTCATGACCGAAGCATTGCTGCTGCCGGATTGGTTTTTACCGCTACTGTCCGGTCAGCCGACACCCCCTCAGAAACGAGAGAGTTATCAGAGGATCTGGGAAACCGTGTTTGATTCTTTGCCTACGCCGGCAATCACTTTAGTGCTGCGGGACTTTCATGTGGACAACCTGATGGCACTCCCCGCAGACGAACCCTTGAGGCAAATCGGGTTGTTGGATTTTCAGGACGCTCTGGTCGGGCCAATGGCCTATGACCTGATGTCTTTGCTCGAGGATGCCCGGCGGGATCTGCCTTCGCTCCTTGTGAATTCCATGCGGGAGCGATATCTGCAGGAAATGCCCCTTTTGGATCTCGAGAACTTCCAGCTATGGTATCGGATCCTCGCGGCACAGCGGCACTGCAAGGTCACCGGTATCTTTAGTAGGCTCGCCATCCGCGACGGTAAACCCCAGTACCTCAGTCATATCCCCCGAGTACTTGGACTGCTGCAGTCCCATCTGGAAGAACCCCTGCTTCGCCCGCTTGGTGACTGGTTACGTGGCTGCGGCATCACTGACAATCATTTGCCGATTTCAAGCGATTACCGTAGCGTCCGCGCCGCCCTGGGGCTTATTGACCCCTCGACGGGTTAATCACCCATTTTCCAAAGAGGAATCACAATGGAACCCATTAATTGGAAGGACTTTGAAAAGGTAGAACTTCGTGTGGGCACGATCGTGTCGGCGGAGGTGTTTAAGGAAGCCCGGCATCCTGCCTATATTCTCCACGTGGATTTCGGCCCCGATATCGGGATACGAAAATCCAGCGCTCAAATCACCGATCTATATGAGCCAGAAGCACTTGCCGGCGTGCAGGTGATTGGCGTTGTGAATTTTCCTCCCAAGCAGATCGGGCCGGTACGATCACAGTGTCTCGTCACTGGGTTTCCACAGGAAGATGGGTCGGTCGTTCTCGCAAAGCCGGAACGGCCTGTGGCAAACGGGCTAAAACTGGCCTAGGCTCACGCTAGCCATTGATCCAGAGCGTCTGAAGGCAAATCCTTTGCATGGATCGCGTCAGCGTGTGCACGGCCATGCGGCAACACCTGACGGGCATAATAGGTACAACCTAGGAGTTTCGCCTCACAGAAATCGCTGTCGGCTGTTTGGCTATCCAACTGTTGCTGAGCAGCAGCGGCAGCTCGCGCCATCTGCCATCCTCCCGCCGCGATACCGAACAGCATCAGGTAGTCAAAAGACTTATGAAACGGACTTCTGGGATCTCGAATCGCACTTTCCAAAATCTCGGCTGTAGCGTCGGCGAGCGTTTCCAAAAGACCCAGCGCCGCCGCACCCACCTCCTGAACTGTCTTGGCTGAACTCGATGCTGCGGCTGCTGCGTCTTGGCGCATCAAGTCGATCATCTCGTTCGCCATCTCGCCCCCATCTCGCAGCAACTTGCGACCCACAAGGTCTGCTGCCTGAATACCCGTCGTACCCTCGTAAATAGTGGTGATCCTAGCGTCACGGTAGTGCTGGGCAGCACCCGTCTCCTCGATGAATCCCATACCCCCATGCACCTGCACCCCCAACGCCGTAATCTCATTTCCAACTTCTGAACTCCATCCTTTCACAATCGGAGTAAGGACGTCCACGCGACGTTGACCGAGTGCGCGTTCGCTGGCATCCGGATGATGGCTAGCCCGATCTGCTGACGCAGCAGCGAAAAGCGATAACGCACGCATCGCCTCGATCCGGCTTCGCATGCTCAGGAGCATTCGTTGAACATCAGGGTGACGCACAATCGGGGCCCGTACCGCACTGGTGTCTCCCACGACACGTCCCTGAACACGGTCACGAGCAAACGCGAGGGCACGTTGATAGGCGCGCTCTGCAATGGCGTAACTTTCAATACCCACTGCATGACGAGCGCGATTCATCATGATGAACATATATTCAAGGCCCCGATTTTCCTCGCCCACAAGGAATCCCACTGCCCCGCTGTTGTCTCCATAGGACAGTACGGCGGTTGGGCTGCCATGGATTCCCAGCTTGTGCTCAAGCGACACACAACGCACATCGTTGCGTTCGCCCGGCTCTCCGTCGGCGTTCAGAATGAACTTCGGCACGATAAATAAAGAAATTCCCTTAACGCCCTCTGGTGCATCTGGGGTGCGAGCCAGCACCAGGTGGATAATATTCTCAGCGAGGTCGTGCTCTCCGTAGGTGATGTAGATCTTCTGACCGCTAAGTAAATAGTGGCCTTCCTCACTCGGCACCGCGCGGGTTCGGACTGCCGCGAGATCCGACCCTGCCTGGGGCTCGGTGAGATTCATGGTCCCGGTCCATTTTCCGGCCACCATCGACGGAAGGTACTGGGCTTTTTGTTCATCACTGCCTTTCAGAAAGATTGCCTCCACCGCAGTCTGGGAAAGCATCGGACAGAGCCCGAAGGCCATATTGGCTCCATCCCACATCTCCTGAACCGCGCATGCGAGGGTCTGAGGCAACCCTTGGCCGCCGTATTGTGGATCAAGCGCCAAACCCGTCCAGCCTGCCTCACTGAACTGGGCATACGCCTGCCGCCAGTCTTCCGATGTCGTAACCACCCCTGCATTAACCGTCGGCCCGCTTTGATCACCTGAGCGGTTGATTGGCGCCAGCACTTCGGACGCAAACTTTCCTGCCTCCTCAAGCACGGCGTGGGTCAGATCTTCACTCGCATCCTCAAATCCCGGCCATGAGGCGACTTCTTGCAGGCCGGCAAGATCCAGAGCAAACCTTAAATCGTTTAGGGGGGCAGTGTAATTTGGCATCTCGCTATTCTCTTGAGTGAAGGTCGGCGAACGCTTATTGAACCCGATCCCATGTGATGAAATTATAAAATCCCGGGAATGAGCGCGCCAATCGACACAGACGACCTTTCCCAGGAGATTTGAGGCGGGGACAACGCCCATTTAGACACTCGGCCATCAATAATGGGGCTCACCCAGTTAATATCTACCGCCATGCAGGCTCCGGGGCATCAGACCAAGACACAGATTGATCGGGAGTTGCCGATCATTTTGATTCCGGCATTGTTCGGCCTCGCACTCTTTTGTGTGCCGTTGCCACAGGATCACATTCTCAGTATCCATGAGTCGGTCCTGCCCCAGACGGCAAAAATGATGTTCTACAACGGCGACTGGTTGATCCCCCGTCGCGACAGCATGACTCCATGGTTGGAGAATCCCCCTCTGCCTCAATGGATTACCGTCTCACTATGCAACCTCGTAGGCACCTGCTCTGACGCCTGGATTGCCCGCCTGGCAGCTGCGATCGCCGGTGCCCTGGTAATTCTGTTGGTTACTTTGATGGGCGCCCGACTCTTTGGTCGGACGGTTGGCATCCTCGGCGGCTTGATAATGGCAACCAGCTTTGAGGTTGTCCGCTACGCTACCCTTGCCGAGGACGAGATTTTCCTTGCCCTCACCTCGACGGCGGCAATGACCTGTTTCGTCTTTGCCCAGTTTGGGCCATCTAGAAATCCTGTCAGCCCTGTCACTCAGATACCGGCCGATAGCGTCCGATTTTGGGGCGTGCGCCCCTGGGCGGTCGTCGGGCTGTTTGCCGCGGCAGGTCTGGCTAACCTCACCAAAGGCATCGGCTTTGGCCCATTGATGGTGTTTATCCCCGTAAGCGCCTTCATCCTGTTCACCGGCAAGCTGTCTGTGATTCGACGTTATCTGTGGGCGTGGGGTGTCATGCTTTTTTTGCTCCTCGGACTCTGGTGGCCGCTCGCCATCACGCTTGAAATTCCCGGCGCCATCGAACTGTGGCTCTATGACCTCTTTGGACGCACCTCCGGTGATTACGCACTGATGAGCAAGCCGTTCTGGTACTACGCTGTAGCATTACTGCAGGTGAATGCTCCCTGGATCCTGCTGGCTCCTGTGGCCTTCGCCGCGACCTGGCGCACGGCATTGTACGATCGCGAGTCTCCGGAACGTTTTTTGTGGCTTTGGGCCTTTTCCATTCCGGTGGTCTTGAGTTTTTTTTCTGGCAAACATCATCATTATTTACTGCATAGCGTCGCACCCTGGGCCATCCTCGCTGCCCTGGGTCTCAAGCAGATGGCCTCTCGCCTCCTGGCGGTCTGCCGATCACCCCGGGTTACAGCATCCATACTCTTTGGTGCACTCGCGGTAATTTACGGGGGGCTATTGCTGAACCACAAAACGGTCCACCACGACGATGGAAAGTTCATCCAGACCATTGCCGATGCCTACCCCTCCGGGCCATTTCTTGTCGATCACAGCATCACTGATGACCTGAAGGGGCTGCAGATACTGTTCTACCTGCCTCAGGAGCACACGAGAGGGCTGCATAACCTCAGCTTTCTGAAGGCGAAAGCCATTACTCAGGATCGGGTATACGTCATTACCGAGCAGGGTCGGCGCGATGACTTGGCAAACTTCGGGGACGTCACACAACTGTTGCAGAGTAGAAAAACAGGACGCCAAAGTGATCCAGCGGCTTTACTTACCCTGTTTGAACTAATCTACCATGATGGTCTCGATCGCGTCAGTACCGAGGGTCTCGTGATCACACCCATGCAGGCGATGTTTCGCGCCCCAGGACCCGATCTTTAACCGAAACCGAATCCGTGCTCACTTCACCAGTCCTCGCATATAAACCGAGCTACCACGTGGGCGCACCCGTTATCAGCAACGGAGGAGAGCATGAAACTTACCGGCGGCCGCTATTGCAAGGATGTGCGTTATCAGATCTAGGGAGAAGCGCCGGCCGCTTTGCACTGCCACTGTCGGGAATGTCAGTACATCAGCGGCGGAAACCCGGCTGCTCTGATGATCTTTCCACTTGAGGCATTCCATTTGACGCCAGGAAAGATGAAACCGTTTCGGCGCGAAGACCTGGAACACCCGGTCACCCGACCTTTCTGCGAAAACTGTGGGACGGGGCTTGCCTCAGAGACACCCATTCGGCCGGGCTAACCCCTTGAATGATCTGCCCAGACTTTAGGCGCTCCGCCTTTTGGCCAACGCATCGGCAACCACACATAAGATCTCAAACATCATGGTGGCGCCTGTCAGGGCCGTGTTGCCGCTCGGGTCAAAGGGCGGGGCTACTTCAACCACGTCGCCCCCTACGAGATTCAGGTCCCGGCATCCACGGATCATCAACTGCGCCTCAACCGTGCTGAAACCACCCACCTCAGGCGTTCCTGTCCCGGCAGCGTAAACCGGATCCAAACCATCAACATCAAAGGTCAGATAGCACGGCTCCTGACCTACGACCCGGTGGATCTCTTGTATCACGGATTTGACGCCTAGCTCATAGAACTCATCCATGTAGATGACCCGCATCCCGGTGTCATGACTGAACTTCCACTGGTCAAGATCATTCAGAGAGCCGCGGATGCCCATCTGGATGGTTCGTTTCGGATCAATCAACTCTTCCTCTACAGCGCGACGAAACGGAGCGCCATGATGAAACTTGGACCCGAGATAGTCGTCGCCCGTGTCACAATGGGCGTCAAAGTGTACTAGCCCCACAGGACCATCCTTTGCGACGGCTCTCAGGATCGGCAAGGTGACCGAGTGATCTCCCCCGGCAGAGACAGGCACCACACCCGCCTCGTGGAGCCCTGAAAAAAAAGTCTGAATTTCACCGAGACTCTTTTCCAGGTGAAATGGCGACTGAACCCACGCATCGCCCACATCGGCGACCGTACAGATATCGTGCGGACTAATGCCACTCGACTGGTTTCGCCGACGCATCAGGCTCGATTGGTTTCGAATCTCCCGGGGACCATGGCGCGCTCCCGTACGATTAGTGACACCGCCGTCAAAAGGAACGCCGACTAAACCAATATCAAGGTCTGCATAGTCTTCCCGAAAAGGGGCGCGCATAAATGTCGGCAGCCCGGTATAACGCGGCCGCTGGATCGGATCCTCGTAGGCGTCGTACTGATACATGTCATCCTCATTATTCTTGGTGGTCAACAACTCAACACCGAAGGATGCCGTTTTCTTGGCTGTCTTGGCAAGTCCGCTCTCGAACCGGTCGCTGGAACCCACCTGTGAAGTCGGTACGGGATAAACAATGTGATCCCGGACTCCGGGCCATCCGCTTTACGCAAGGACGGGAAATTTCACCTATATTCCTCCCTACGGTTGATTTACTATTACTGAACTAAGTCAAGGGAACACCAATGGGAAAAAGGCTCAGCAAAATCTATACCCGGACGGGCGATGAGGGTACCACAGGGCTCGGTGACGGCACGCGCGTCCCAAAAACCTCGCCACGAGTAGAAGCTATGGGCCAGGTTGACGAACTCAACAGCCTCATCGGATTGATGATGACCGAAGCGTTGCCGGCGGAAATCCACAAATTTCTTACCGTTGTACAGCATACCCTGTTTGACCTTGGAGGCGAGCTGAGCCTCCCCGGCCACACGCTGGTTTCGGTTGATCGGGTCGAGGCAGTGGAGAATATGCTGGACGAACTGAATGGTGCGCTGGCGCCCCTTGAAGAATTCATCCTGCCTGGTGGAACCCGGGCTGCAGCCTTGTGCCACGTCGCACGCAGCGCGTGCAGAAGAGGTGAGCGCGCGCTGTTCGCCGTGGACGACGGCCATGCGGTCTCTGATGCCTCCCGCCAGTACATTAACCGGCTTTCCGACCTTCTCTTTGTGATGGCCAGAAGTCTCAACCAGTCTGCTGGAGCGCCGGACATCCTATGGCAACACGACAAGCCCTCTTGATCGAGAACCTGCGCAGACCGACCGACAAACCAGGTCTGGGCAGTTACTAGACTGTCGTCCCCCCCAAGATGCTTCATTTTCCCAAGGCAGAGTTCGATCGGCGTATCAGTAGGACGCGAGACGCCATGGCTGAGGCACAACTGGATGGACTGATTCTCTTCCGGCAGGAGAGCATGTTCTACCTGACCGGGTACGACACCAGCGGCTACTCCATGTTCCAGGCCATGTATCTCGGCAAGGACGATGGATTGACATTGCTCACACGCACTGCGGACCGCATACAGTCCCGCGCGACGTCGATCGTCGATGATATCCGGATCTGGATCGATCAGGAGGGTGCGACCCCGGGTATGGAATTACGGCGTATTCTCAAAGAACACGGCTGTGCCAACCGTAGGATTGGGATTGAATATCATGCCTATGGATTGACCGGACAGCGGGCTTTGATGATCAATGAAGCGCTCGATGGCCTATGTGAAATTGTTGATGCCTCAGATCTGGTCCGCCTGGTCCGCCTGGTCAAAAGCGAGTTGGAACTGAACTATGTGCGTCAATCTGGCCGGATCTGCGATGCAATCCTAGAAACCAGTATCGCGCACACCCGACCGGGCAGCTCCGTCAAATCGGTTTATGGCGCGATGATGAATACACTGCTCTGTGAGGGCGGTGATCCGACAGCCAGCCGTTGGCCGATGGGCGCCGGGGAGGCTGCTGTATTTTGCCGCTACCATACCGGGGATGAGGTGATCTCAGAACAGGACCAGATCGTCTTTGAACCGGCGGCTGCATCGGCACTATCACACCTGCATGATGTATAACATTCTGACGGGCGACGTGGGCCCCCGGCACCACGCGATGAACACCGCCTGCGCCGAGGCGTTGGATGCCTGTCAGCAGCGTCTCAGCGCTGGTAACACGGTCGGTGACCTTTTTGCCGCCCACGACCAGGTCATGCAGTCTCATGGATTTGCCCATGCTGCCTTGAGCGCCTGTGGATACTCCGTAGGCATCAGCTATCCTCCCTCCTGGATGGACTGGCCAATGATCTGGAAAGACAACCCCCAGACGCTTGAAGCCGGAATGGTTTTCTTTTTGCATATGATTTTGCTGGACGACCGCACGGGTCTGAGTATGTGTCTTGGTGAGACCGCCATCGTTACCGAAGGGGCCTGCGAGCCCGTCAGTCGTGTTCCCCGTCAGATCATTCAATCCTGAAAAAACTAGAAAGGACAAAGACCATGAGCAAAGCACCCTGGGAAGGAATGGGTGGGTATACCAATATCGACAGCGCGGCGCTTCCGATGATCAACGAAGACACTCCCACATTCATGGGCATCCCTTATGCCCGCAGTGCCGAGGAGCTCCGGGGTGTCGACATCGCGATCATTGGCGCCCCTTACGTCGCTGGCGCCCGCGGCAAGTATGCCGGCGTGGACAAAACCGAGTGGCTCGCCGCACCGCAACGGGTCCGACAACAATCCGCACGATATCCCAGCGGTTATATCCAGGAGCTTGATATCGATATCTTTAAAAAATTGCGGGTAGTCGACATGGGCGATGCCGATATCGCCCCGGAGTGCAATCTCGACCCCACCGCAGAAAATATCCTGAAAGCCCAAGGCGCTGTCGAGGAGTTAGTTAACCGCGCGCTGGAAGCTGGCGCGATTCCAATCGTTGTTGGACAGAACAGCCCCTGCAGTTCCTATGCCATCGCCAAGCCGATAGCCGAGCGCTCTGCGGGCAAGGTAGGGATGATCAGTACTGACACCCACTGGGATTCACGGCCGCTGGACTACCTGACGGGCGATGAACGGATCGCCGGGAGCGGCAATTGGAAGTCAAAAACCTTCAGCAGTTTTTCAAACTTTTCTATTCCCAATCTTGTTGAAATTGGGGAGCGCGGCATGCTCGAGGAAGCCGCAATAGTCCGCAATTACACACATCAGGGTGCCCACTTTTATCCCATGTGGAAGGTGCGGACAGAATTGGGAATCGGAGGGCTTTGTGAAGAACTTCGGCACGCCTACGATGGCACGGATGATGTGTATGTCCATTTTGATATGGATATTCTGGGCGGCGCAGGTCCCGCGCCGGGCGATATTCTTGGGGAACTTGCCGAACCCATGGGCATGACTGACTACGAGATCATTCGCTTGGCCCACGAGATCGGCAAACGCGGGCTCACGGGGATGTCGTTCATCTGTATACCGCCAGGCTCAATGGTGACGTACAGGCTGATCGTCTACATCATCGCATTCTTGATCGCAGGGGTCGCCCTAAGCCGCGGGAATTAGTCTACGGTAGCGGTCCCAGTCAAAATACGGTCCCGGATCGGTTTTGCGTCCCGGGGCAATCTCTGAATGGCCCACGATGCGATCCGAGGTGATCGCCGGCCACGCCTTCTGCAGACCCCGCGTCAAAATCGCGAGCACGGCATACTGCGAGTCTGTAAATCGGGTGTCATCTGATCCGACAAGCTCAACCCCTACTGAGAAGTCATTGACCCGGTCTCGCCCATCAAACCAGGATTCGCCAGCGTGCCAAGCTCGCCGGGTCACCGGCACAAACTGAGTCACGTCGCCGTTACGCCCGATAACGAAGTGAGCAGACACCTTCAGCGTGGCGACCTCCCTGAAGTATGGATGAGCGTCGGCATCAAGGCAGCCAAGAAAAAGGTCGCTGATGGGCCCCGTATCGAAGTAACCCGGTGGAAGACTGATAGCGTGGATCACCAGGGTATCGATGGAGACCCCTTGAGGGCGATCGTCGCAATTTGGAGAACAGAGGCAGGGGTTGCCTCCTAATAGCCCGGTTTCCCGATCTAGCTCGAAAACCGGGGCGTCCATATCTAAGCGGGCTGCGTGTTGGCGTTTTTCATGCGGCCCTAAAGGAGGGATCCCGGGAGTTTCGGCCCGCTATCCGGGGGCTTCGAGAGAAACCTACTCGTCGTCCGAGCCGTCTGCTATCTCTGGCCTGTCCAGTAACTGCACATACGCCATTGGCGCATTGTCGCCGGATCGAAGTCCACACTTAAGAATACGAGTATATCCCCCTGCTCGATCCTGAAAACGCGGACCGAGAGTATCGAAAAGCTTGGACACTGCCTCCCGGTCACGCAGGCGCGCATAGGCGAGGCGGCGATTGGCTACGGACGGTGTTTTGGCGAGCGTAATCAACGGCTCGGCAACACGGCGCAATTCTTTGGCCTTGGGTAAAGTGGTCCGAATCTGTTCATGCGTAAAGAGTGACACTGCCATGTTCGCAAACATAGCCTTACGGTGACTCGAATTACGCCCAAGCGCACGACCGATTTTTTGATGACGCATATCTGATATTCCCTTCTATCTTACGATCTAGTCCTTCTAATCTTTCTTGCTTTACCCGCCCTGGTCTTTTTACTGTTCCCGCCGGTCTCGGGGATCGGTACAACCTGTCTCCCGAGTTGCTTCTGGCAGATCAGTGCAGATTGTCCCGTTTTTCACGCTGAAGTGATGCCGGGGGCCAGTTCTCCAGTTTGACGCCCAGAGACAGACCACGGGTGGCCAGCACATCTTTGATCTCGGTCAGCGACTTCTTGCCGAGATTCGGTGTTTTTAACAGCTCCACCTCGGTTCTTTGAATCAGATCGCCGATATAGTAGATGTTTTCAGCCTTTAAGCAGTTAGCCGAACGTACCGTCAGTTCCAGATCGTCAACCGATCTCAGCAGGACCGGATCAATTCGTTCTTCGAGGATCTCTGCATCGACGATTTCGGATTCTTTAAGCTGAACGAATACAGAAATCTGCTCGTGGAGAATCTTGGCAGCCCGTCGGACGGCTTCTTCGGCATCGATCGTACCGTTGGTTTCAATCTCCATCACCAACTTGTCGAGATCCGTCCGCTGTTCAACACGAGCATTTTCGACCGTGTAGGAGACGCTCCGAATTGGGCTGTATGACGCATCCAGTCGAAGCACACCGACACCCCGGGTCTCGCCCTCTTCAGCCGCCAGGTCGACAACCTGGTAGCCGCGTCCAGTGCTCACGGTAATCTCCATGTTGAGATCACCGTCGGGAGAAAGATTGGCCAAAAGATGCTCAGGATTCACGACCTCGACGTCGTGATCCAGCTGAATGTCTCCTGCTGTCACCGCGCCGGGGCCTTTTTTCGACACACGAAGCACCGCCTCTTCACGATTGTGCATTCGAACGGCCAGGTTCTTTAGGTTCAAAAGGATCGCGATAACGTCTTCCTGAGCGCCAGGCACCGCCGAATATTCGTGATCGACGCCTTCGATTCGGACCTCAGTTACAGCTGCACCAGACATGGAAGACAAAAGAATTCGGCGCAGGGCATTACCCAATGTATAACCGAACCCCCTCTCGAGTGGCTCCAGGGTCACACGGGCTCTGGTCTCATTAACGTTGTCAACATTGATCACGTTCGGCTTAAGAAATTCTTCTCGGGCTTGCGACATTGTGTACTTTCCTCTGGAATTGGTCGTGATTTATCTTTGCGTTCGTTTTTTGCTGGACCGGAGCAGGCTCCACTGATAACCCGCAGCTGAAGTGTCCGGAGAACGGATATGGGTTCAGTCTGATTACTTGTCGATTACCTAGCGGTTACTTGGAGTAAAGCGCGACCACGAGTGATTCATCGATTTCTTGGGAAAGCTCTGCGCGGTCCGGGACAGATTTAAAAACGCCCCTAAACGCTTTACTGTCCACGTCTACCCAAGGCACAAAACCCAACTGATCGGCAATCTCTAATGCGGACTTAATGCGCAGCTGCCCGCGTGAGCGCTCACGGACAGTGATCTCATCGCCGGGTTTAACCTGATATGACGGGATATTGACCTTGGCACCATTAACGAGCACGGCATTGTGCCCCACCAACTGACGGGCTTCCGCCCGCGTAATCCCGAACCCCATCCGGTAGACCACGCTATCTAGGCGAGACTCTAGAAGCTGGAGCAAAGTCTCGCCGGTGGAGCCTTTGGCCCGTGCCGCATCAAGGTAGTAACTATGGAACTGTTTCTCCATCAGACCGTAGATATGGCGGAGTTTTTGTTTCTCCCGAAGCTGAGTGCCGTAAACAGTCACCCTGGGTCGTCTTGCACCCGCCTTGAAGCCTGGGGGCCGATCGAACTTACACTTTGAATCGAGCGGTCGAACGGGGCTCTTTAGGAACAGGTCAGTCCCGGCGCGCCGGGCCAGCTTGCATGTGGGTCCTCGGTATCTAGCCATAATTATCTAAATTTCCTGATTTTTCCAGCCTGACGTTAAGGGTCAGAATGCTCGGATCTGCTGTGGGTTAGTCTGTACAGGTTAAGTTGAGCCGGCGGCGGAGCGTCAAACCCGTCGGCGTTTCGGAGGTCGACAACCGTTGTGTGGCACGGGGGTTACGTCGGTGATCGAACTGATCTCGAAACCTAGGTTGTTTAACGCCCGGACGGATGAATCACGGCCAGGCCCAGGACCTTTCACTTTTACATCAAGCTGCTTCATGCCAAATTCCCGCGCGGTACGTCCGGCGGTCTCGGCGGCAACCTGAGCCGCAAAGGGTGTGCTTTTACGACTACCCCTAAAGCCAGCACCACCAGAGGTAGCCCAAGCAACAGCATTACCATGACGGTCCGTAATGGTAATGATCGTGTTATTGAAGGTGGCGTGAATATGCGCAACACCTTCAAGGATATTCTTCCGAACCTTTGCTTTCGTTCGTTTTTTGCTCTGTACTTTGGCCATTTCTTAAGTTCCTGCCCTTATTTGCGTATGGGGCGTTTGGGACCTTTGCGCGTGCGCGCATTAGTTGAGGTGCGTTGACCTCTTACAGGCAATCCGCGTCGATGTCGCATGCCGCGGTAACAGCCCATATCCATGAGGCGTTTAATATTCATAGAGACCTCCCTTCGGAGATCCCCCTCGACGGGAATTGCCGCGACTTGCGAACGGAGACGGTCTGCGTCATCTTCGGAGAGATCGTGGACCTTTGTGTTCCGACCGATTCCTGCCTGGTCGCAGATGCGCTGTGCTGTGACCTGACCAATGCCATAAACCGAAGTCAAGGCGATCTCGACGTGTTTATGAGCCGGTAGGTTAATGCCTGCTATTCGTGCCAATGTTCTTGCCTCTTACTCTGTCTCTGTTTGTCTCTGTCTAGTTTCGATTTATCGGTAGCGCCAGGTATCGCCAGTCACGTGTTCGCTTGTTATTTTTCCGTTGTAGCTTGCCGGAATCAGCCTTGACGTTGTTTATGTCGTGGATCAACACAGATTACCCTAACACTTCCGTTACGCCGGATGATCTTACAATTCCGGCAGATCTTTTTTACAGATGCTCTTACTTTCACTTTGCTTCTCCTGCTAGCCTCGCCGATTGATTTACCGGGGCATTCCCATACCGCCGCCAACCAGCGACGACTTCTTCATAAGACTCTCATACTGTCGTGACATCAGGTAGGACTGGACTTGCGACATCATGTCCATCATGACTACTACAATAATTAGCAGTGATGTCCCACCAAAATAAAACGGAACGTTCCACTTCACGATCAACAACTCAGGAATTAGACAGACCACAGTGAGGTACGCCGCACCCGCAAACGTTAGCCTAGACACCACTTTATCGATGTATCCTGCGGTTTGGGCCCCGGGTCGGATTCCTGGAACGAAGGCCCCGGATTTTTTGAGATTGTCAGCAATCTCTCTTGGATTAAACACAAGCGCGGTGTAAAAAAAACAGAAAAAGATAATCATGCCCGCGTAAACCAAGGTATAGACCGGCTGACCGGGAGAAAGGGTCGTCGCAATATCCTTTAGCCAGCTCATTCCATCAGACTGGCCAAACCAGCTGCCCAGGCTGGCCGGGAAAAGAATGATGCTGGAGGCAAAGATCGGCGGAATAACGCCAGCCATGTTCAGCTTTAGAGGCAGGTGGGTGGACTGTCCAGCCAACATTCTTCTGCCTTGCTGGCGCTTCGCGTAGTTCACGGTCAACCGCCGCTGACCTCTTTCCACAAACACCACAAACGCGGTGACAGCTACTGCCCCGACGAACAGGGCAAGCACGCCAATCGGAGTGAAGGCACCGGTCCGGGCTAATTCAAGCGTTCCTGCCACAGCAGACGGTAAGCCTGCAACAATGCTGGCAAAGATGAGGAGAGAGATACCATTGCCAATGCCGCGCTCTGAGATCTGTTCGCCCAGCCAGACCAGAAACATCGTTCCTGTTACAAGAGTTGCGACGGTCGTGATCTTGAATCCCAGCCCGGGGACCAACACCACCGGACCCCCCGCCGCCTGCTGCCCTTCGATCGCGATTGCGATTCCCAATCCCTGGAACAGAGCCAGGGCGACCGTTCCATAACGCGTGTACTGAGTAATCTTTCGGCGACCCGCCTCGCCCTCTTTTTTTAGCGCCTCCAACTGCGGAACCACCGACGTCATCATCTGAATGATGATGGAGGCCGAAATATAGGGCATCACCCCCAGGGCCAAAATTGATAAACGCTCCAGGGCCCCGCCGGAGAACATATTGAAAATATCGACAATAGAACCACGGGTCTGTTCGAAGAGCGCAGCCACGGCTGTCGGATCGACGCCCGGAATCGGAATGTGGGTGCCGACTCTGAATACGACCATCGCTCCAAGTACAAACAGGATGCGCTGACGAAGTTCCGTCATCTTGCCGATTGATGCCAAAGGAGACGCTGCCATGGTCGTTAGGCTTCGACTTTGCCCCCGGCCTGCTCGATTGCTGCCCGCGCGCCTGCGGTGACTCCGACCCCCCTCAGCACGACCGCTCGTTCGATAGTGCCTGAAGCGATCACTTTAGCGCGGATTGCATCGTGACGAATGACGCCCGCTGCCTTAAGAGTGGCGAGATCAATGTCACCGGAATCCATCTTCTGAAGCTCATGGAGCCGAACTTCCGCTACGCGGGGACGAGTGAGCGAGCGAAAACCGCGCTTGGGCAGACGTCGCTGCAGGGGCATCTGTCCACCCTCGAAACCAACTTTATGGTATCCACCGGATCGGGATTTCTGGCCCTTTATGCCTCGGCCGGCCGTTTTTCCCAGGCCCGAGCCTGGGCCGCGCCCAACCCGTTTTGCAGCCGGACGGGATCCGCCTGCGGGCTTTAATTCATTCAACCGCATCTTAACTTACCTCTACCCTGACCAGATGGGAAACCTTTTTAATCATTCCCTTAATCGCTGGGGTGTCTTCCAGCTCGACGGTTTGGTTGATTCGTCTCAGTCCGAGTCCATGTACGCAAGCGAGTTGCTTCGCGCCCCGGCCAAACTTGCTCTTGACCAGGGTGATCTTGATTCTCTGATTACTCACCGGCTGTCTCCTGTCCGAGAATTTCCTCAACAGACTTTCCACGTCGGATAGCTACCTGCCGTGGATTGCAAACGCTAGTTAAACCAGCAACGGTGGCCCGGGCAACATTAATCGGGTTCGTCGTGCCAATAACCTTTGCGAGAACGTTACGTACGCCCGCCGCTTCAAAAATCGCCCGCATGGTGCCGCCTGCAATGATTCCCGTACCCTCTGAGGCTGGGCGCATCACCACGCGGGCCGCACCATGGCGACCGATGGTGGCGTAATGCAGGGTTCCTTTTTTTAGACTGATCTTGCGCATGTTCCGACGTGCCTCGTCCATCGCCTTCTGAACGGCGACAGGTACTTCACGGGCCTTCCCGCGCCCAATACCGACCCGGCCCTTGCCATCCCCCACAACCGTCAGCGCCGAGAACCCGAAGATACGTCCGCCCTTTACAACCTTTGCAACGCGACGTACGTTAATCAGTTGTTCTATAAAGCCTTCGCCGTCGGCGCCAATCCGTTCCGCGTTAGTTGCCATAATTTGTTCTACTATTCTTTGTTCCTGTTTTTAAATCTCAGCGGCCATACTGGCGCCACTGATTGCGATTCTTTTAGAGCTTTAGATCATCTACTGAGCCAGTGCGTCGACTCAAAACTTCAGTCCGCCCTCTCTAGCGGCGTCTGCCAACGCTTTGATCCGACCGTGGTACCGAAATCCAGACCGGTCGAAGGCGACCGTTTCGACACCTGCGGCAAGCGCTTTTTCGGCGATCCGCTTCCCAACGAGGGCCGCCGCCGCAATGTTGCCGCCGTGATGGATGCCGGCTTGAACCTCAGCTTCAAGGGTAGATGCGCTCGCCAACACTTGGCTTCCAGAAGCGTCGATCACCTGGGCGTAGATATGCCGTGGAGTTCTGAAGATGTTCATGCGCGTAGCACGGTCGCGGGTGATCCGCGACCGTGTTTTCCTGCCGCGCCGAATGCGTGAGGTTTTCTTATCGCTCATGCTGCCTTGTCCTAGAAATTGTTTAGCGGGTTATTGGCCAATGACGAAGTGCGTGCTACTTCTTCTTCGCCTGTTTACGGACAACATACTCGCCGGAATACCGGATGCCTTTGCCTTTGTAAGGCTCGGGTGGCCTGAAGGCACGAATCTCGGCAGCGGCCTGACCGACCTGTTGCTTGTCTGAGCCCTTGAGAACGATCTCCGTCTGGCTGGGCGTCTCAACAGTGACTCTGTCGGGCATTTGATAAACGACCGGGTGTGAAAAGCCCAGGCTCAAATTCAGTTTCTTCCCCTGCGCCTGTGCACGGTAGCCGACTCCGACGATCTCAAGTTTCTTTTCAAAACCGCTACTCACTCCGGTCACCATGTTTGCAATGAGGGCTCGGAAGGTCCCCGCCATCGCCCAAGATTGGTCATCCTGAGGGCGGATCTGAAGAACTCCGTCCGTCTGCTCGACCCCGACACTAGGATGAAGTGACAACGACAATTCGCCCTGGGGTCCTTTTATATTGACTGAGGCATCGCCCAGAATCGCCTCCACGCCCTTAGGCAAATTGATGGGATTTTTTCCAACTCGCGACATGATTAGTGCTCCAAATTCTCTCTCAGCCTAGAAGACGCGGCAGATGACTTCTCCACCGACCCCAGACGATCTCGCCTGGCGATCGGTCAGAAGACCTTTAGAGGTTGACACCATGACGATGCCCAATCCGCCATTCACCTGCGGCATGTCGGCAACATTGGCATAGACCCGACGCCCTGGGCGGCTCACCCGCTGGATCTCCTCTATCGCCGAGACACCGTCAGCATAGCGAAGCGTAACCACCAGATTCCGGTGAGCTCCATCTTCCTCGACCTTTGCGTCGGTGATGTAACCTGCCTCCTTAAGCACCCGTGCAATCGCCTGTTTCATGTTTGACGCAGGCATAGTCACGGTACGCTTTCGCACGGCCAGCCCGTTACGAATACGGGTCAGCATATCTGCGATGGGGTCGGACATACTCATATTGATATCTTCCTTAATTCGTCTCGAGGCTAAAAAAGCGCTGCTATCTCTACTTAGTCTACTTAACTTGTCTATTTCTAAAATTGACCGCGCCGGTTACGTCAATCGATCCACTTACCGTTGAGATTCCAGTTACCAGCTCGCCTTGACCACGCCCGGGGCTTCTCCACGCATAACGACCTCGCGAAGAGCATTTCGAGCAAGCCCAAAGCGGCGAAAGTAGCCTCGTGGCCGGCCAGTGAGGGCACAGCGATTGCGCTGACGAGTTCGCGCGGAATCACGCGGCAGCTTTTGCAGGTCCAGCATCGCCTGCCACCGCTCGTCATAAGACAGGGTTTCATCCACCACCCGCTGGCGCAATGACTCACGGGCGGCGTGGTGCTGTTCATTAAGCTTCCGCCGTTTGACTTCACGGGCAATCATCGATTTCTTCGCCATATCTTGATATTTCCTGTCTTTCGCTTGTCTTTTGAAGCTGGTCTTTGGTAACTCTTACAGAGCAGTGAGCCTGGACGTTTTACCTGCGAACTATTTTCGCAGGGGGAAATTAAAGCCGCGTAACAATGCTTCCCCTTCTTCGTTCGTCTGGGCAGTAGTTGTAATCGTGACGTCCAGGCCACGGATAGTGTCCACTTTGTCGTAGTCGATTTCCGGGAACACGATTTGCTCCTTGAAACCAACGCTGTAGTTTCCTCGCCCGTCAAACGCACGGGGCGACAATCCCCGAAAGTCCCTAACCCGCGGAAACGCCACGGAAACCAGCCGGTCGAGAAATTCATACATACGGTCTCGACGCAGGGTGACCTTGCACCCAATTGGCCAACCCTCTCGGATCTTGAACGCTGCCACCGATTTTCGGGCATTCGTGACAATGGGTTTCTGGCCAGCGATCTTGGTCAAGTCCTCTACTGCAGCCTCCATTGCTTTTTTATCTGCCACAGCTTCACCCACTCCCATGTTCAGAGTGATCTTTGTGAGCCGCGGTACCTGCATCGCGCTGGAATACTTGAACTGCTCCATCAGCGATGGGACAACGTTTTCTTGGTAATGCGCTTGTAGTCGTACCATGGTAATTCGCCTGTCGGCATCAGCCAACGTCGATCATTTCTCCGTCAGAACGGAACACCCGGACTTTCATGCCGTCTTCAAGAGACTTGAAGCCGACTCTGTCCGCCTTCTTACTGTTGGGGTTGTACATCCCCAGATTGGAGATCCGGATCGGGGATTCTTTTTCAATGATCCCCCCTGTTTCTCCTTTGTTCGGGTTGGGGCGGGTATGCTTCTTAACTACGTTGACGCTATCCACCAACGCCCGCTCGTCGTCGAGGACACGCAGGATGGTCCCGCGTTTGCCTTTATCGCGGCCTGCGAGCACGACAACGTCGTCGCCTTTTTTAAACTTCTTCATTTGCTTGACCGAGTTTTACCTAGTTTGACCTTTGGTTTCCGAGTGTCAGAGCACTTCTGGAGCCAATGAAATAATCCGCATAAAGCGCTCTGATCGAAGTTCCCGAGTGACAGGCCCAAAGATACGGGTGCCAACCGGCTGATACTGCGCGTTCAGCAGCACCGCAGCGTTGTTATCGAATCGGATCAGAGAGCCATCGCCTCGACGAACGCCATGTTTGGTACGCACCACAACTGCGTGGTAGACATCGCCTTTCTTAACGCGACTGTTTGGAATAGCCTCTTTCACGCTGATTTTGATGATATCGCCCACACCCGCATAGCGGCGTTTAGAGCCACCCAACACCTTGATACACTGCACTCGGCGGGCACCGCTGTTGTCTGCCACATTGAGGTTGCTTTGCATCTGGATCATTGCTTTCTACCGACTTGATACGTTAAATGGATTCGTTTTAATACGAAAAGGATGAACGGAATTTCCGGAAATCACCTCAGAGGGCTGCACTATCTGCTTGGGAAACAACCCTGACCAGCCGCCAGCTTTTCATCTTGGAGATGGGTCGGCATTCCTCAATAATCACTACGTCACCTGTTTGGCACTCATTGTTGGCGTCGTGTGCGTGGAGGCGCGTGGATCTTCGGATGTATTTCTTATACAGGGGGTGCTGCAGCTGCCGTTCCACAAGTACCGTAATCGTCTTATCCATGCGGGCACTTTCGACACTGCCCTGAACGCTACGTGCGCGGCGGGTTGTATCGCCGGGCGTAGAATCTTTTGCCGCTACTGTATCTGCGTCGCTCATGAAGCCGTCCTGTTTATGTCGACCATCCGGGTCTTGATTCGTGCAATCTGCCGCCGCACCGCTTTGAAACGGGAGGGATTCGCCAATTGTCCCGTGCTGCGCTGCATTCGCAGGTTGAATTGTTCTTTTCGAAGCTCTAGTAACTCAGCCTTGAGTCCTGCAGAGTCGAGTTCTGAAACGTTCTTATCCACCATGGTTCTATGCCGCCTGTCGTTTTACAAAAGACGTGCCGACCGGAAGTTTTGCCCCTGCGAGCCTAAAGGCTTCCCGCGCCAACTCTTCATCAACACCCTGAATTTCGTAAAGCATGGTTCCGGGCTGAACCAGCGCTACCCAATATTCTGGATTTCCCTTTCCTTTGCCCATGCGGACTTCCAGCGGTTTCTTGGACACCGGCTTGTCAGGAAACACACGGATCCACACACGTCCACCGCGTTTAACGTGGCGGTTGATAGCGCGTCGGGCGGACTCGATCTGCCGCGCCGTTAATCGCCCGCGACCAGTACACTTCAGGCCGAAATCGCCAAAACTGACGCGACTGCCGCGGACGGCCAGACCGCGATTGCGGCCCTTCTGTTGTTTGCGGAACTTGGTTCGCTTTGGCTGCAACATTTCAGATCATCCTCAAGCCGCTGTCGACTGGTTATTGGCTGGGATCTCGACTTCAGAGGCCCCTGGCATCACCTCGCCTTTGAACACCCAAACCTTTACGCCAATGACACCATATGTTGTGTGGGCCTCGGCAAACCCGTAATCCACATCCGCACGTAACGTATGCAGCGGCACTCTGCCCTCTCGATACCATTCGGTACGGGCGATCTCGGCGCCGTTCAAACGTCCGGAGATCATGATCTTCACGCCCTTAGCCCCGATGCGCATTGTGTTCTGGACCGCTCGTTTCATAGCGCGACGGAACATGATTCGCTTTTCCAGCTGCTGGCACACGTTTTCCGCGACCAAGCGCGCATCCAACTCGGGCTTGCGAATCTCTTCCACGGCAACTTGTACCGGCACGTTGTTATTCATACGAAGAATGTCGCGGCGAAGTTTATCGATATCCTCGCCTTTTTTGCCGATCACAATGCCGGGTCTGCCCGTGTGGATCGTGACATTCAGGGTTTCGCCTGCCCGAACCAGTTCAATCCGGCTTACCGCAGCATTGGCAAGTCGCTTGCGTAGGAAGTTGCGAATAGTCTGGTCAGCGACGAGATTTCTTGAGTAGGTCCTGCCAGTGGCAAACCATTTAGCGTCCCAGTCGCGAATGACGCCGAGCCGAAACCCGTTTGGATGAATCTTTTGGCCCATCTTCTAGTTACTCCCCGATCCGTTATCGCTGACACTGACGGTAATGTGGCTGGTCGGCTTAATTAGCGGCGTTGCGCGCCCTTTGGCCCGAGGTCGCCATCGTTTCATCACTGGGCCCTCGTCAACCATGATCTGGCTGACCTTGAGTTCATCGATATCCGCACCCTCGTTGTGCTCGGCGTTCGCAATTGCAGACTCCAGGACCTTGCGAATCAGGCCTGCTGCTCTCCTAGGGCTGAATTGCAATAACTCCAAGGCCTTCCCTACAGGCAGGTTGCGTACTTGGTCCGCTACCAGACGGCCCTTCTGGGGCGACAATCTGACGAATCGGGCGACGGCTCTTGCTTCCATGATGAAATTCTCTTGTACTTTCTTCTTGCTGCTATTTCTTCTGCTTTGACTTCTTTTACTTCTACTTTTACTTTTATTTTTTATTTTGCCT
>DLPX01000030.1:0-3226 GCA_002477475.1 Proteobacteria bacterium UBA7447 | reverse complement strand
ATTTTTTATTTTGCCTTCCGGTCAGCAACATGCCCCCGGAACGTCCGGGTCGCGGCAAATTCACCGAGTTTGTGGCCCACCATGTTTTCCGTCACAAGGACAGGCACATGCTGCTTGCCATTGTGTACAGCGATCGTAAGCCCAACGAACTCCGGCATAATCATCGATCGGCGCGACCATGTCTTGATGGGACGGCGCGAGCCTTCTTCTTTGGCCTTTGAAACCTTGGCCCAGAGGGAATGATCGACGAAAGGGCCTTTCTTAACCGAACGGGGCATAATTATTTCTTCCTTCTTCGAATAATCATCGAGTTGGTACGTTTGTTACTGCGAGTACGGTAGCCTTTAGTGGGTACGCCCCAAGGGGTAACGGGATGGCGACCGCCTGAGGTCCGGCCTTCACCGCCTCCGTGCGGGTGGTCTACCGGGTTCATTGCAACCCCTCGCACCGTCGGCCGTATCCCTCGCCAGCGCTTTGCTCCGGCTTTACCGAGTTTGCGCAGAGAGTTCTCTGAATTGCCTACCTCCCCGACCGTTGCCCGGCATTCGACCAGAACACGTCGAGTCTCACCAGATCTCAGCCTCATTAATGCGTAGGCTCCCTCACGACCGAGATACTGGACGGAGGCGCCTGCAGAGCGCGCCAGTTGCGCGCCCTTGCCAGGTTTGAGCTCAACGCAGTGCACGACAGTACCGACAGGAATATCTTTGAGCGGCAGTGTGTTTCCCGTGCGGATCGCGACATCTTCTCCTGAAGCAACTGAATCACCCACCGCCAGGCCCTTCGGAGCAATAATGTAACGCCTCTCTCCATCCGCATAAAGCAACAGGGCAATATGGGCGCTCCGGTTTGGATCGTACTCGAGACGCTCAACCTTCGCTGGGATGCTGTCTTTCTTTCGGCCGAAATCGATAACACGATAATGACGTTTGTGGCCCCCACCGCGATGTCGTACGGTGATGCGTCCTGCATTATTTCGCCCATTGGTCGCACTCTTCGGCTGAGTCAGGGAGGGGACTGATCTGCCTTTGTGCAGACCCGTCGAAGTCACCCGCACCATTCCGCGGCGCGCGGGAGAGGTAGGTTTCTGTTTAACGACTGGCATAACGGCTATCCTTGATTTCCTGACACACGGACCTAACCGGCTCCACCCATAAAGTCGATATCCTGTCCTTCAGCGAGACGGACGTAGGCCTTCTTCCAATTAGGGCGTTTGCCCGGCGTTCGGCCGAAGCGTTTAACCTTGCCTCGAACATTCATAACCTGCACAGCTTCTACCGTGACCTCAAATTGGGTCTCAACCGCTTTTCGGATTTCCAACTTGGTCGCGTCTGCTAAAACCTGGAATACCACTTGGTTGGCGTCGTCCGCTGCGGTGGTGCTTTTTTCTGAAATCACCGGGGCAAGAAGAATCTGATGTACTCGTTCCGGGTTCATTGCAGCGCCTCCTCAACCTTTCGCAGGGCTCCTTCCGTAAAGACAATATGTTCACTGCCAACCAGACTGACCGGATCGATTTGACTCGCCTCAACGGTTTCAACGCTGATGAGATTTCGCGCTGAGAGTGCAACGTTTGCGTCGTATTCTGCAGTGACCAGCAGCGTGCGCCCTGAGACACCCAAACCACCCAGTGCATCAGCCATCTTGGCAGTCTTCGGCTGACCTAACTGAATGTCGTCACATATCAACAGACGTTCTTGCCTCAGCAACTCTGACAAAATTGAACGAATGGCGGCGCGGTACATCTTGCGATTGACCTTTTGACCATAGCTTCGGGTAGACGACGGAAATGCTCGACCCCCTTTTCGCCAAAGCGGGCTACGGCTGGTCCCGGCGCGCGCCCGGCCAGTCCCTTTTTGGCGCCACGGTTTGGCGCCACCGCCGCTAACGGCAGAACGGTTCTTTTGAGCACTGGTTCCAGCCCGCGCACCGGCAAGGTAGGCGCAAACTACCTGATGAACCAAAGGCTCTTTATATTCCGCTCCGAACACGGCATCAGCGAGGCTGACCTTCCGATCGGTAGAGCCATCAATTTTTACGACTGCGTGTTGCACGTTAAGTTACCTATTGCCTGTTTTATTGCGGTTGCGAGTGATTTTCGGCGTTTGTTTAGTTGAAATTTCTGGAGGCGCTGAAATTGCGCAATTAATCAGAAGTCGATTCCACTTCTCGGGCTTTGACTGAGGGCTCAATCAAAAGGTCAAACCCTTTTGGGCCAGGCACCGAGCCACGGATCAACACGAGGTTACGCTCTGCATCAACGCGGACTACTTCGAGATTCTGCTGAACCCGATTCACGCTGCCCATATGGCCGGCCATCTTTTTCCCTTTAAAAACCCGCCCCGGATCCTGGTTTTGACCGATAGAACCGGGCTTACGGTGTGCCTTAGAGTTGCCGTGCGTAGCACGGCCGCCGCCAAAACCATGACGACGCATGACGCCGGCGAACCCTCGGCCGATTGTTGTCCCTCGGACATCGACTTTCTGACCTTCCTCAAGCACTGCGACGGTCAGTTCCGAACCGGCGGGATACTGCTCCGCCGTCTCAGCATCAACACGGAGTTCCCACAGCTTGCGCCCCGCTTCGGTCCCTGCTTTCGCGAAATGCCCGCGAAGGGGCCTGGAAACGCGATTGGCGCGGCGAGTCCCCGTTGTTAACTGAAGCGCGATGTAGCCGTCGGTGTCATCCTTTTTTACCTGGGTCACCCGGTTGGGCTCCACCTGCACGACCGTCACCGGCGTCGAGGCGCCCTCGTCATTGAAGACGCGGGTCATCCCTATCTTTCTACCGACCAGTCCTAATCCCATTTTCCGCTCCCGATTCCTAGCCCAACTTGATTTCGACGTCGACGCCCGCTGCAAGATCAAGCTTCATAAGAGCGTCGACGGTTTTTTCGGTCGGCTCGACAATATCCATGATCCGTTTGTGAACCCGAATCTCAAGCTGGTCACGGGAATCCTTATATTTGTGGGGCGAACGAAGCAGATTAAACCGCTCTTTGCGCGTCGGGAGGGGGATAGGCCCTCTCACGACGGCTCCGGTTCTGCGCGCCGTATCGACAATCTCCAGCGCCGACCGGTCAATCATGCGATGATCGAAAGCCTTCAGGCGTATCCGGATCTTCTGGTTGCTGACGTTGACTGCCATAGTTTATTTCCGTTTCGCTCGGTCTCAACCGACCAGGTTCTTTTGTTTCTTGTTTCTCAGCCTAATCAGGCAATGATC
>DLPX01000077.1 GCA_002477475.1 Proteobacteria bacterium UBA7447 | reverse complement strand
TATTTTCACTCACCCTTTCTGTTCCGAATCAATCGTGTGCTGAATATGTGCTGAAACTGTGCTGAAAATCCTCTGCCGGCGATCGTCTTTTGCAGGTGATCCGAGGCAAACCTGACTGGTGCGAAAGTGACTGGCGCTATAGGAGCTTCATCCACCATCTGGCCCAACGGAAAGAAATGGGGAACTGCGAGTAACGACTGTGGGTTTTGAATGTGAAGATCCTCAGTCTTATCCTCTCTTAACCACCATAACTCTGTCCATCAGCACCGATTCGAATCGCCTTATGAAACTTCCGATGGTTTTCACCACCCGTTGGGGCAAGCATTTGCCAGACAATGGTTCCATCCTGAGCAATCTCAAGCAGTTTATTACCTGCAGAACAGAGAGTGTTACCGTTAGGCAAACGATTTGCTTCACGATTAGTTCGCAGTTCTCGATCACCGCCAGGATGAGTCCAACTCCAAATTACATCTTCAGTTTCTAGATCAAATTCAACAAAGCGGTGTGGCTTACGCAACGCAACCAGCATATGGCCGTTGCTCAATATCTCTGGCTCATGGTTACGTACGCCTTGAATCTTTCCTCGTGATTCCAACCCGGTCCGCTTATCCTTTCCTCTAAACGTCCAGTCCCGAACAACACGCTTTTGCGGAGAAACCTCTGCAACTGTATTAAAATTTCGAATACTGATCAGAGTGTTACCATTTTCTAATCGAGTAACAGAATTGACATGCATCCAACCTTCACGTTTTATATTTGCGAAGGGTTCGCGATCATAATCTTCTAGTCCATTCCACGCCCAGACTAACGCACCTCCAGAATCTACCTCGCGGACTACATCTTCACCCTTCTTCTGCCAGCCAAGGTTATAGAGAGTATTTCCATTTGGTAGTCGGTCGGCATCATGGGATGCCTCTGGGTCTTCGTGTCTCCAAACAATCTGACGCTCACGATTAATTTCGTAGATTCCCGAATCCCGTACAGTTATCAAAATATTGTCATTATCGAGTCTAGCGGCATCTAACAGCGCACCAGAGGCCGGCCATGGGGGGATGTATTGCCATAAAACATTTCCCTTGAAATCAACCTCGACAACTTTCGGTCTCTTTCGATCCGACATATCCGTGAGCAGGGTTGTGCCTTCGAAAACTTTTTCATCGACCAAATGTGTCACCTTATAACCCCCAGCCGAAACTATTGGTGGGCAACAACAAAAAATAATAATTAGAATCGTTCGAGCACTCATGTGTATTCCCTAAATCGATTATCTGGTGATTAGGCTTAGGATGCGTGTCATCCCCAAATCATACGCCTGCTGCTGAAGGGAATCTAATGTGTGTGTGAGTGCTTGTTTTTCGCCCCTTTCAAGGGAGTGCGGATCGTTCCACTACATCCGCGATCGGCTTTAGGCGAACCGTAGGGGTCCTTTAGCGGTCTGGGGAAAATCAAGACAGGGAATCCCGCTTTTGGGAAATCTACTGTGCTGAAACTGTGCTGACTTCTGGCCGGTCAGGGCTAATCAGGAAATGGTGCGTGGAGTTGATGCCTGATTATTTAAGGGTTTTCCGACTGTTTATTGGAAGGACTCAGCCTTCGGGAGACAGGGGCCGGAGGTTCAAATCCTCTCACCCCGACCATTCTTGATCTGACACTTCTGTCAGTTATAGCCTGCTGACAAAGTTCGCCGGCTCCAGTAAATGATAAACGGTGTGATCACGATCGTTGGCGCGATCCACGGGATCCAAGGGGGATTCGTAGTCACGTTGACGACCAGAGCCGCAGTAACGGTCGAAATCGTCCCAGCCAGCATGTTCGTCAGATGACGCGCAATCCGCTTCCTGTCGGTCAGGGCCCCCTTGATCCAAGCGGCGCCATCAGATACCCCCAGCAGGGTGCCAAGCGTGCCAAAAACGATCAGGGTGACCCATTGATCATTTCCGGTCATAAAAAAGAAATAGCCCAAACCCCACATTCCCACCCCCGACAACACTGCAAAACCGACCGCGATCCAGTCTTGCCCCCCGGGAGCACCGGTTTTATTCCGTGCAAACCTGAATCCGCTGAAGACCAGATAGAAGCTGAAAAAAGCAATTAATAAAAGGAAAAGATTGGCCTGAAAAACCGCGAGCGGCAAGGCCGAGAGAAACACCGCAGTCATTCCGGCCACATAACCTTTTCCGAATAAACGGTGACCGGGTCTACCCTTTTTTGCCACTAGGGCGCCGCCCGCACATAGCAAAGCGATCACCCCGCCCGTGATATGCGCGGCAAGAAGGATTTTGAGAATAAAAGGAGTCATCTAAAACAGGCCTTCAATCTAACGGTGCCGCAACTGCAGGAACTACGAAACACTCCTCTGGAATATTCGGTTCGGCTAATCAACCCAATCCACCACAAGAATCGGGTTGATTCTCGCGGATCAGGTTCCACTAGACTCAGGCTTCTTAACTCAGGAAAGTTTTCCGGTCTAAGTCAGCGCAGTCTAGACAAATAGGTGTTGATCTTTTGAATGAATCTTCTATCAACCTAAAAATGGGTCTCATCGAATGGAGTATGGTGCTCTGCCTCTCGATCCTTTGGGGTATGTCATTCTTTCTCGTCGAACTGTTAATTGACGAACTCCTGCCCCTGACCATCGTACTTCTTCGAGTCGGCATCGCGGCAACGACTTTGTGGGCAATCGTTCGCATTCTCGGACTGCCCTTTCCCCGACGAATCGGAACCTGGACCGCATTTCTAGTCATGGGGCTTTTGAACAACGTAATTCCATTCACCTTGATTGTTGTCGGTCAGATTCATATCGCATCAGGCCTCGCCGCTATTTTGAATGCCACGACACCGATTTTCACAATGCTCGTCGCGGGAGCCTTGCTGACGGACGAGCGCTTAACCGCCGCGAAGTTAAGCGGCGCTGTTCTGGGGCTATCCGGAGTTGCCATCATAATCGGTCCAGAGGCTCTGCAGGGTATCGGGGAGAACCTGCTGTCGCAGCTCGCCATACTGGGGGCGGCTCTCTCGTATGCGTTCGCCTTCGTCTTTGGTCGACGATTCAAAAAGCAAGGCTTACATCCGGTAACAACCGCTGCCGGACAAGTAAGCGGCTCCACCATGTTGTTGATTCCGGTCGTTTTCTATTTTCAGGAACCAGGGGCACTGATCCAACTTTCCCTTACGGGTTGGGGTGCCGTGGCGATGTTGGGAGTGTTCTCCACCGGCGCGGCATATGTTCTGTTTTTTGGAATTCTGGGACGCGCCGGTACCACAAATGCTGCGATTGTTACCCTTCTGATCCCGGTCTGGGCAATTCTCCTGGGCTCGCTACTTTTGGGGGAAATACTTCAGGCCCGGCATATGGCGGGGATGGCGCTGATTGCTCTCGGGTTAGCAGCCATCGATGGGCGTCCGCTTCAGTGGCTGACCAAAGCCTCGGCTCGCACGAAATGACATCGCGACGGACGGATACGTCCAAAAGGGTTTGGACTCCCCGGTTCTTACGCAGAGCGATTGGCGAGTCGAGGGTGCTGAAAGATTCGCTCTCTGCTAGATTTACTTCAAACCTATGCTCGACATCGACCTTTGGCATTCAAAAAATCCACAGCATGGCTTAAGGACACCGTACTTTTCGGGGATCGCTACAACAATATCTGGCGATTTCTCGGGACCGTTCTCGTGATTCTTTGCTTCGGGCTCACCGTTTACTATTCAATTCCATGAGCAGCGTCCCCGCGATCACAGAGACTATCGAATCAGATTCGACGATGCTTTCGGCTCTTTTGAAGAGTGAGCGTGATCTTTACACCGAGAACAATCCAAACAGCCTTGCGCTGCATCGGAAAGCCAAAGCCGCCCTTCCCGGGGGGAACACAAGAACGGTGCTGCATTACTCTCCTTTCCCTATCACGGTAAAACGAGCGCAGGGTGCCCACATCGTGGACGTTGATGGGCATCAGTATCAAGACTTTCTGGGTGAGTACACCGCAGGTTTATACGGACATAGTCACCCCAAAATCACCCAGGCTCTAACACGAGCGCTGTCCGACGGGCTGACCTTTGGCAGCCCGACAGAGCAGGAGGGTCGTCTGGGCGCCTTGATCTGCGAGCGGTTTCCTGCCGTTGAACGCCTGCGGTTTTGTAACTCCGGAACTGAAGCCAACGTACTCGCGCTGAGCAGTGCTCGTGCCCATACCGGTCGAACCGATATTATGGTTGTCGACGGAAGCTACCACGGGGGTGTCTTGACTTTTGTCGGCGATAACCCTTTAAACGCACCTTTCCCAACACACCGTATCCCGTTTAACGATCTCAGAACTGCCACCGAAACAATTAATAGGGTCGGGGGGAGACTGGCTGCGCTCATTATCGAGCCTATGATCGGAGCGGGGGGATGCATTCCGGCTGATGCAGATTTTCTTAAAGGGCTGCGGGAGGCTACCGAAGCAGTCGGCGCGCTTCTCCTATTCGATGAGGTCATGACCTCACGTCATGGCCCAAACGGGCTACACGGCATGTATGGTCTTCGTCCGGATCTCATCACCTTCGGCAAGTATCTTGGCGGCGGCATGAGCTTTGGCGCCTTTGGAGGCCGTGCAGATATTCTGGATCGATTCGATCCAAGCCGGCCAGATGCCTGGCCTCACGCCGGTACTTTTAACAACAATGTCTTCAGTATGACTGCTGGCTTGGTCGGTCTAGGTGAGATATACACGCCGGAAGTTGCACAGACCTTTTTTGCTCAGGGGGAGCGCCGTCGAGAAAAACTCGCGGAGTCCTTGTCCGGCTTGCAGTTGCCCGTCCACGTAACGGGTATGGGATCAATGATGGCGCTTCACTTTGGGCTCAAAGCCCCCAGAGCACCCTATTCTCCCCCGCCAGGTTATTCGGATCTTTGTGAACTGGTGCACCTTAAGATGATGGCCAAAGGCCAGTTCTACGCCCGGCGCGGCATGATCAATCTCTCATTGCCCGTGACCGACAGTATGTTCGAGGATTTTGCGTCCGATCTGATTGCAACGCTGGACATGTGCTCGGATGCGATTGTCGAGACGGTAAGCCCCTAAAACCAAAACGCCCCGCAGAGCGGGGCGTCGTGATTGGCTGTCACAGCAAGCACTGTCACCGGACAGGGTCTCGATGAAACTACGAGAGGATGCCCTCGCGCTCCATATCGACACCAAAGCTCACTATGACGATTCCTGAATCACTAGACATTGGATCACCCCCTTGTTTATCTGCTGAAAGGAAGAATAGTTTACCCCCACAAGGGTGATGGGGCAATCAATCCATGAAGCAGATTATCCGTACTGCTCTCGTAGTTTTTTCTTGTCTATCTTGCCGACACTGGTCTTGGGAATCTCCGCGACAAGTTCAATCCGTTGGGGCACCGCCCACTCACTGATTTCTCCATCCTTTGCGTGGCCTTGAAACACGGCTTTGATCTCATCCAACGACACCTTTTCCGCATTGGATACAAGCAGCAACAAGGGCCGCTCTCCCCATTTTTCATCTGCGATCCCAATCGCTGCGGCCTCGCTGACCCCTTCGCAGGTTAAGGCGATGTCCTCGAGTTCGAGGGATGAAATCCACTCGCCCCCGCTTTTAATAACGTCCTTCAGCCGATCCGTGATCTTGAGATATCCCGCCTCATCCACATGTCCAATATCGCTGGTGTGCAGGTATCCCCCTTGCCAAAGCTCCTCTGAGCGGTCGGGATCATTAAGGTAGCCTTGGGTCAGCCAAGGCGAACGCACGACGACTTCGCCCGTGCTGACGCCATCCTGGGGCGCCTCGCGAAGCTCTGAATCAACCACTTTAAGATCAACCAGCGGAATCGGCCTGCCTGCCTTACAGCGGATATCCGTCCGATCAGGATCATCCGAGAGACCCTCTTGTGACTTCAACTGGGCAAGCGTCAGGACTGGAGCCGTCTCAGACATGCCGTAACCGCTAAACACATCGATACCCAGATCCAACGCACGTCGAGCCAACGCCGGAGGTAGCGCAGATCCGCCAATAATGACTTTCCAATTGGACAGATCCATCTTCTCAACCGACGGGTCACTTAATAGCATGTGCAGGATCGTGGGAACACAATGCGAAAAGGTCACCTTCTCGCTCTCGATAAGAGACAGAAGTTTTGCAGGCTCGTATCGACCGGGATAGACCTGTTTGAGCCCGAGCATCGTTGCTACATACGGAATTCCCCAGGCGTGCACATGGAACATCGGGGTGATGGGCATATAGACATCATCGACGCTGACTCGCCCCTGCCCCTCAGCACTCGCCAGCGCGACCGCCACACCCAGGGTATGCAACACGATCTGGCGTTGACTGAAATAAACCCCTTTGGGATTGCCTGTGGTTCCCGTCGTATAAAAAGTGGTCGCGCGGATATTTTCGCTAAAGTCCGGCGGGTCGAAACTGGAAGACGCGCAGCTCAGCAGGACCTCGTACTCGCTATCAAACGTATCCACGGCTACTTGACCGTTAATGGTTCCGGCATTGCAAAGACGAATAATATTCTTAACTGTAGGGGTCTTTTCCTTAAACCCCTCGAGCAAGGGGGCAAAGTCGTCATGCACGAGCAGCGCGGTGTCCTCGGCGTGGTTGATCGTGTAGAGAATCTGCTCCGGTGCCAGACGTATGTTGATGGTATGCAGCACAGCGCCGATCATCGGTACCGCAAAAAAGCATTCCAGGTAGCGATGACTATCCCAATCCATCACCGCGACCGTATCACCAGGACCTATCCCCATAGTCTGAAGTCCGCTCGCGAGGCGCTGGACCCGATCGAAAAACTCCGCGTAGCTAAAGCGCAGATCGTTTCTGTAGCAAATCTCCTGTCCCGCGTGTTGGGCGGACAGTCTTGAAAGCAGGTGCCGAATCAGCAACGGAAATTCGTAGGCCGACGGCGTTTTGGGTATGTCGTATTCGCCCATGGATATCATGTTAGCGCATCTACAGGATTGACGCTCTACGTCGAAAGACCCGCCAACCGCCGGTCAAAGCGCATCCCGATGGTACGTCGCATCGCAGTTATATTCCTCACAGAATGAAACGGTCGGACGAAATTCGAAGCAATCCCCGGCGCCCCCATCATGAGCAGTTGCCCCGGTTGAAAATCAATAATCGCCCCTTCGTCCTCATGACGTTCGGGATGAATTCGAAAATCCCCATCGCCGCTTAAAAGCACGATAAGGATAATCATCCGGTATTCGACGTGATCGCGGTGCGGGCTGATCCCCCCACAACCGGGAGGATAGCGCTGGACGATAAGATCATTCAGGCTGAAATTGGTGTCGCTGTCACTACGCGCCTCTGAACGAAAACCATCAAGAAGTGGGCCGAAAACACTCTGTAACGCTTCGGCAATACGCCAGAACGGATGCTCGCGCGGGACTTCGTAATCAAGCTCAAAATCCTGATAGACCGGGGTCTTGACAGATCCCGTCACCGGCCGGGCCTTTCGATACTGAAGTTGATCCGCAAGATTCGAAAGAGTAGCGCAAGTTTCGGCAGACATACAGTCAATCGCGACGGCAGATCTTGACCGGACTTGGGCGAGGTTGGCAGACACTTCACCAATATTTAAACAATCCAGAGCAGTCATCTGCGGCTCACAACCTTCGGAGAGGAACTCAGTTTTCTCAAGCAAACAGTCTGCCTAGGAACAAGGGGCCAATGCATTATGGTCTTTGAGCAGTTTTCATTAAAAGCAGGTTTATCGTTGATACGGTTTAACCCCACGTCGATTACAATCCTACCCCATTAACTATCGAGTCCTAACTTCCATGCCGGCGAAAGGGTTAAATCTGGACTGGCGACATCTCTGCCCGGATACGATTGAAGAAGACTTCTGTTCATGAGTCAAAATCCCGATACTTGGTTGACGCGTTTTCATCGACTCGGCTCCCCGCCCAGTTTTTACCGTCTGGCCGGAATTCTCATGCCGTTCATCGGCATTATCTGTATCGCGCTTTTTGCCTCCGGCCTTTTTGGAGGTCTGGTGCTGGCCCCGGCTGATTATCAGCAGGGAGAGAGTTACCGAATCATTTATATTCACGTCCCCTCTGCCTGGATGTCGATGTTCGTCTATGCTCTTCTCGCCACAGCCAGTGCGATCAGCCTGATCTGGCGCATGAAACTTGCCGAAGCGGTGGCACGGGCCAGTGCTCCGGTGGGAGCTGCGTACACTTTTCTCGCTCTTGTTACAGGCTCCCTGTGGGGCAAGCCCATGTGGGGCACTTGGTGGGTGTGGGATGCACGACTGACTTCTGAACTCATCCTGCTCTTTTTATATCTCGGCTACATGGCGCTAGTGGCAGCGATTGATGATCGGCGTTCGGCTTCGCGGGCCGGCGCGGTGCTCGCCATCGTTGGCGTGGTCAATCTTCCAATCATTCATTTTTCAGTCGAGTGGTGGAATACCCTCCACCAGGGCCCCACCGTCACCAAGTTTGACCAGCCATCGATTGCGATCAGCATGCTGATCCCGCTTTTGCTGATGGCAGGGGCTTTCAAGTTTCATTACCTCTACACCATGCTTGCCCGTGTCCGCGTTGAGATTCTGGACAGCGAACGGCGCACCGCATGGGTTAACACTCTCGTCACTTCGAAGGCATCATGATCGAGTTTCTCCAAATGGGCGGGTATGCAATTTACGTCTGGCCCGCTTATGCCCTTACGGCTTTAACACTTGCGGTGTCTGTGATTGCGCCAATACGCCGGCGCAAGCGCTTGGTCCGCGAGATTTCGGCTATTGCTGTGCAAAAAGAGCGCTCCCGGTCCGAATGAAACCCCGACGAAAACAAAGACTGGTTCTTGTAAGTCTCCTGATTGCTGGGGTTGCCGTCGCGGCAGGCCTTGCGCTTTTGGCATTGCAGGAAAACATTAACCTCTTCTTCAGCCCTTCTCAGGTCGCCGCTGGCGACGCACCCTCCAACACCCCTTTTCGGCTCGGCGGGATGGTGGTCGATGGCAGTGTCCGTCGGAGTGATGGCAGCCTGGAGATTCAATTCGACCTGACCGACACGGCGAATTCAGTAACCGTGGCCTATACAGGTATATTGCCCGACCTCTTTCGCGAGGGTCAGGGCATTGTCGCACAAGGCAGTCTTGGAACGGATGGCACTTTCAGCGCAACCCAGGTTCTGGCTAAACATGATGAAACCTATATGCCTCCGGAGGTGACGGAGGCATTAGAAAAAGCCAAGGCGATGGGGGTGCAATGATTCCCGAGATTGGTCTTTTTGCGCTGATTCTGGCGCTGCTCGTTGCCGTTCTCCAGAGCGTGCTTCCTATTGTGGGTGCGGCACGTAAAAATTACTCCTGGATCAGCATTGCGCGGCCTGCCGCCTTTGCCCAACTGCTTTTTGTTGCGATCTCATACGCTTGTCTGACAGCAGCATTTCTATCGCACGATTTCAGCGTAGCCTATGTCGCCCAGAATTCGAACTCGCAACTGCCCCTGATCTATCTCATCTCTGGTGTCTGGGGTGCCCATGAAGGCTCACTGCTTTTATGGGCGCTGACATTGGCTGTCTGGACAGCGGCCGTTGCCTGGTTCAGCCGAAGTGTTCCCGACCGAATGGTTGCCCGAGTGCTGGGGGTCATGGGCATCGTGAGTGTCGGCTTCCTGCTCTTTATCCTCTTTACCTCAAATCCTTTTGAGCGACAGTTCCCGCCGCCGATGGACGGGGGTGATCTCAATCCCTTGCTTCAGGATCCGGGCCTGGCGATTCATCCACCCATGCTCTACATGGGCTACGTGGGCTTTTCGGTTGCATTTGCGTTTGCTATCGCCGCCCTGCTTGGAGGACGGCTCGACTCTGCCTGGGCGCGGTGGTCCCGGCCATGGACGCTTGCGGCCTGGATCTTTCTCACGGCGGGCATAGCGCTCGGCAGTTGGTGGGCGTATTACGAACTCGGTTGGGGGGGCTGGTGGTTCTGGGATCCAGTTGAAAACGCCTCCTTCATGCCGTGGTTGGTCGGCACCGCGCTCATCCATTCTCTCGCCGCTACGGAGAAGCGGGGCGTATTCAAGGCATGGACGGTCTTGCTAGCGGTGTTTGCGTTTTCATTGTCCCTGCTTGGTACTTTTCTGGTGCGCTCCGGGGTTCTGACCTCTGTGCACGCTTTTGCCACAGACCCGACGAGAGGGCTCTTTATTCTGATCTTCCTCGCGATCGTAGTAGGAGGATCCTTGGCGCTGTACGCCTGGCGCGCCCCGTCGGTTCGCTCAAGCGGCGGATTCAACCTCGCCTCTCGTGAAGCGGGCATTCTGCTCAACAATGTGCTCCTCGTGGTCTCTGCAGCAACGGTACTGCTGGGGACACTCTATCCCCTGGCAATTGATGCGCTCGGAATGGGCAAGATCTCAGTTGGCCCCCCATATTTCAATGCTGTTTTTATCCCTCTGACCGCACCCCTTGCGATCCTGGTGGGTGTGGGTTCCCTGCTGCGCTGGAAGAAAGACCGACTGACAAGACTCATTCGCCCTCTTGGCCCGGCTTTTGTTCTGGCAATTATCTTGGGGCTCCTTTGGCCTCTATTTTTTGACACCTATCACCTCGGCGCTGTATTCGGCGGAGTGTTAGGGCTGTGGACGATCTTTGCTGCGCTAAGCGGGCTCTGGGAACGCACCCGCAAGGGCGGGCGGACTCAGAGCCTCTCTCGAACTCCCCGATCAGTCCTCGGCATGACCCTGGCACACATTGGCCTGGGCGTATTCGTGATTGGCGTCACGCTCACCTCCACTTACTCTGTTGAGAAAGATCTGCGTATGGCTCCGGGCGATACCTATGAAATCGATGGGTATACATTCCGATTTGACGGGATTAGTCAGCAACGCGGTCCCAACTATCTCTCTGACACCGGCACGATTACTGTCCTTCGCGATACGCAGCGGCATAGCGTACTCAATCCTGAAAAACGCGTTTACGTTGTCCAGCAGATGCCAATGACAGAAGCATCCATCGATGCAGGGTTACGGCGGGATCTTTATGTAGCCCTCGGTGAACCGCTCGGTGACGGGGCAAGCTGGGCCGTTCGTCTATATGTTAAGCCCTATATCCGGTGGATATGGCTTGGCGCCCTCATTATGGTGTTTGGAGGACTCCTGTCAGCAACCGATAAGCGCTATCGCAGGCTCTCCCGTGCGTCGGCCGCCTCCCCGGTACTCGGCTCCTCTCATGCGGCATCGTAACAAAACACGATTGGGCTGGGTCGTTAATGCGTTGGTCGGGCTTGCATTAACAGCTGGCCTTGCCTCCTCTGGACTTGCCGTCATCGAGACCTATGAATTCGCAGATCCTGTGCATGAGTCGCGTTATCAGGACATGATCGCCCAATTGCGCTGCCTTGTCTGCCAGAACCAGAACCTTGCCGACTCCAATGCCGAACTCGCCAAAGATCTGCGTGAGAGAACTTTTGAAATGATCAACGCTGGTGCAAGCGATGAGGACATTGTGGATTTCATGATCGCACGCTACGGCGACTTTGTTATATATAAACCGCCTTTTCGTTTGCGCACTGCCCTACTTTGGGGTGGGCCTTTTGCCATTTTGCTCATCGCGCTCATTGTCTTTTTCTTTACGGTTCGGCGAAGCTGGGGGCCAAAAGATCTCGACAACATCGACCGGGAAGCGGCAGCGCGACTGCTGGATAAGAAAGGCTAGATGTCTATCCTGCTCTGGCTGGCAGGTTCTCTGATGGCATTACTCGCCATTGGGATGCTGTTGCCGCCCCTGCTGCGGACAGCCCAATCAGCGCATATAGAACGCACAGAGATTAACGTCGCGATCGCGCGCGAACGCGAAAGTGAGTTGCGCAAAGAACTCGACGAAGGCATTTTGAGCGACGCGGAGTTCGATGCAGCCCGCGGAGAGCTAGAGCAAGGACTTGCGATTGATCTTGAAGGCGAACACGACCGGCCTTCCGCTCAGAACACCTACCCCCTCCTTGCCGCGGGGATCAGCGCCTTTATTCCGGTGCTCGCATTAGGGGTCTATCTATTTCTTGGGACCCCGGATGCGCAAGAACAGTTAGACAGTAGCACCGCTGCCTCGCTTGCCGGGCACGACCAGCCGACAGATGTCGACACAATGCTGGCCCAACTCAAGGCTCGGCTTGTTGATGAACCGAATGACGTACGCGGCTGGACCCTGCTAGGAAATGCCTATATGAGCATCGGGCAATATGCTGATGCCGTGCCTGCTTACCGCCGCCTGGTTGCCCTTGAACCGGGCAATGCGGAGCGCCTGGTGCGCCTGGCAGACGCCCTTGCCATGAATCGGAACGGGATACTGGCAGGGGAGCCTGAGGCGTTGATTGGCCAGGCGTTAGCGCTTTCGCCCTCTCATCCCCAAGCATTATGGCTTGCCGGCATCGCAGCTGAGGAACGCGGAAACCATGCCCAGGCGCTAAACTTCCTGGAGCGCCTGCTCCCTCTGGTGAATAACCAGCCAGAGGTCTTGACCGAAGTACAGGCTCTGGTTGCACGCAATAGGGCCGCCCTGGATGGCAGTTCCCCCACCGTCGCCGATTCGATAACAGTTACGGTTGGTATTGCCTCTACGCTTGAAAACTCTGTGGCGCCCAGTGACACCTTGTTTGTCTATGCGCGCGTTCCTGGGGGCCCTCCGATGCCGGTAGCTGTCAAAAAGTTGCCGGCACCACCCATTCCAAGAGAGATAGTCTTAAGCAACCAAGACCTTATGCTTGAGGGAGCCGGCCTTGAGAGTTACCCCTCCCTTGAAGTCGGCGCACACATCTCCCGATCCGGAACGGTTCGCAAGATGCCGGGAGACCTCGTGGGGTTGAGTCAGCCCTTTGATCCCAAGCAGATCAAAACCGTTGGGGTATTAATCGGCCAAGCGATCGGGGAATGATCTTCTATCTGTCGCCGATCCCCGCCTAGGGCAGGATGACTTCCCAATCGAAGTCTTTGAAGTAGTCCAGAGATTTCCGGTTGCATTGGTTTTGCAGATCTGATCCGGGAGTCACGGCGGTGGCGCAGAGGTAGCGTTCCCGCAAAGCCTTACCCGCCGGCGTGTCTTCTATGCAAATTGTGGCGATGCCTGCGACTTCTCCTCCCTGCCCCTCCACCAGTTCGATCGCTGCCCCCATCGTGCCCCCCGTCTCGACCCACTGATCGACCAACAGCACCCGGGCCCCCTTACGGAACGCCGGTTTCCGAAGCTCCATGTGCTGGGTACGCTCGGTATAGTTCACGAAAGAGACCTGGTCAGCGGGAACCGGCAGTTTGCCCGCCTTACGTACCGTCAGGAACCCCGTTCCGAGCCTTTCTGCAATCGCAGCACCGAGCACGTAGCCCGCTGCGTCGATGCCGGCGACGACATCAACCCGCTCGTTTATATACGGTTCACAAAGATCATCCAGCATTGCGTGAAAAGCGCTCGCATTGACATAAGCCGAAGAAGGATCAAGCCATGCCATCTTCGGATCCTTCACATTTGGCGCCATGTGCTTCAGATACCAATCAGCATTCTCGCGACGGTTGGAGGCCCGATGCTCTTTCTTCTCCTGACCCGCAGCATAGTGACGAACCTTCTCAAGAAGTCGGCGCAACTGGTACGGATCCAGGTTATAAAAATCTCCCGAATAATTAATCCCCGTAGCCACCAAAAACGCATCTGCCAAATCCAGGTAATCATCCACGTTGTCGGGAGTAATCCCTGAGGCAATCGCGAGCGTCTGATCCTCGACCCCGTCGCGAAAGGCTTTGATTTTCTCAAGGTCTGCGGAGTGGCCGGTCGCGATCCCTGAGGTTGTGACTGCATCCATATAGCCAACAGCCTGATTCGCTGCGTCGCGATACTGTGCTGGCTCAACCGGTCGCTGTTTCTTGAACGCGGTCCCGCCAAAATACATCCCCGTCCAACCGGACGACTTCCTGACTGCCGCTATCGAGTCTGCTTCGGCCTGCTGCCGCACCCGTTCGTCGATCCGGGCATCATCCGCCCAATAGGCATCAACAAAGACATCTTTTTCTGTTAATTGGCCAAGGATCGGAAAGGCGCCCGTCCCTGTGACTCCCAGAAAATTGACTCCAAGCCAAAAATCGGGATAAGCCCGGCGGCTCTCTTCGATAATCGGCAGGAACCGGCTTACCTCAAAATCATGGTTGATCAAGAACGCACCGGGAGCACCACACCTGATCGCGACTGCCAGGTTGCGTTTCGCCTGCTCTTCGTCAAGGACATGAATAACCGGAAGAACAACCGGCCCCATGGTTTTGAAATATTTACGAAATTCTCCTCGATTCATAACCCGATTCTATACCCCGACAAACCTGACACGTCATGGACCCGCCAAACGTGCGGGACCGGCGACTGAACTCAGCGCCTGAATATATGCGAGCCTTCTCTACAGTGATAATCTCTGGGCAGGCGGTGCCAACTACTGGCCATAAAACCGCTTCAAAAATAGTCTTAGGACACTCACCCTCGGAGAAGATTCGATGACGGACATTAAAAAGGATAAACCTCTTTCAGAAAAAATAGAAACCAACGTCGCGGGGCCTGATGTGGGTCGACGCAGGATCATAAAAGGCGCGGGTGCCGTGACCGCGGCAAGCGCACTGAGCGTCCCCATGATATTGGTGCCGCCGCGAGCCAACGCCGCGACTGAGCTCAACATGATCGCCTGGTATGGACACGGCGAGCCTGACATGGTGGAAGAGTTCGAAGCCATGCATAACGTCAAGATCAAAGCAAAGTATTACGCCGGCGGAGACAACATGCTCGCCCTGATCTCCCAATCACCCCCTGGCACCTACGACCTGGTTCTGTCTGACGGCGAGTTCGTCAAACTACTTAAGGAAGCGGGTTATATCGAACCGATGGATCCCAATGAATACAACATGGGTGATCTGTTCGATGAGTATTCCCATTTTGATGCACACTGGATGGGAGACACGCTGTACTCGGTGATCGTGCGCTTTGGCTACCTGGGTGTATCTTTCAACACGGATATCATCAGCCACGAAGAAGCGTCTGATTACAACATCCTCTGGGATTCCAAACTGAAGGGGAAAGTCGGCCATTTCGACTGGCATCTGCCTAATCTGGGATGTCTGAGTCTCCGCGACGGCAACAACAAGCCCTCCCCGTTCGACATCAATTCAAGTAAGTGGTCCCAACTTCAGGAGACAACCCTCTCTCTGAAACCTCAGGTGGGCGGCTACTTTGACTACGGCGGCACCTTTGCCTCGCTGAAGAACGGCGAAGTTTACGCCATGTGCGGCATCGGCGACTGGATCACGGGTGTGGTCCGCAAAGACGGCTCCCCGGTCGATTCTGTGATTCCTACGCAAGGCGGTATCCAGTGGACAGAGTCCTACTCCATCGGCAAAGGCTCCAAAAAACAGGATCTCGCCAAGGAATTCATTCGTTACATCACGTCTCCCAAAGGACAGGTGCGCTCCATCCAGATGGCGGCGTATCCCGGCATGTCGCCGTACAAGTCAGGCTGGACTGCGATTAACGAAGCCAATCCGGAAGAAGCCAAGCGCCAACGCATGACGTTCGACGGACACAACTGTATCGATGATCTGCGTGAGGGTCGCATTCATTTCAGGCAAACACCGGTCCAGCAATCTCTCGAGGACTGGAATGATTTCTGGTCTGAATACAAGAACGCGTAAGCCGATGTAACCGAGACCGGCCCTTTGGGGCCGGTTTTTCTTGGCTGGCAGTATGACTGCGATTTTTAAGGGGAAACCCGATTGAGCGGTAACGACAGGCTTTTTCCAGGTCGGCCAACGCCTCAGCGCCGGCAGGTCACCCTTTACGGTTTGACCTGGTCGATGCCGATTGTGATCTGGCAGTTGATCTTTTTCGTCTTCCCTTTGATCTTCCTGGTCGTCCTGAGTTTCTGGCTCGTGAAGAACTATCGGATGGTTCCGGGCTTTGACACGATCAACTGGGTCAAGATGTTCTCCAAAGGTTACTTTTGGGATGCATACTGGCGGACGTTGGGATATGCGGGTGTGGCAACCATTGTCACCAGCATTCTTGCCTTCCCCTGCGCTTTTGCGCTCGCATTCAAGGTCTCGCCCAAAGTGCGCCGCTGGGCCCTGTTTTTCCTGATCGTGCCCTTCTTCACCAGCTACCTCGTCCGTACCTATTCTTGGCAGATCTTTCTCAACGACAACGGCATCTTCAATACCCTGTTCGCATTGGTGGGGTTAGGCCCCTTCCAATTATTGAATAATTTCTTTGGCACCCTCGTAGGCTATCTCACCCTTTGCCTGCCCCTCGTGGTGGTGCTGCAGTTGATCTCCCTTGCGAACGTAGACCGCACACTGATCGAAGCCGCCCACAATCTTGGCTGTGGACGTTTGCGGACAGTGTTCCAGGTCATTGTTCCCCTTGCCAAGATTGGAATCATCCTAGGCGCGGTTTTTACGTTTATTCTGACCTTCGGAGATTTTGTCAGTCCGTACTACCTTGGTGGCTCTAAACCGCCAACTCTAAGTATCCTGATCATTGATACCACCAAGTCAGGTCAACAATGGCCAAGAGCTGCAGTGGTGGCAATCGTGATGATCGTGACATTGCTCACCATCATGTTTGCCTCTGTGGCCGCAGCCTACAGGAAGCGATCATGAGTCAAGGCGCTTCCAAAAGCCTGCTGCTGCGCGGCTACGTCGTGCTGGTGTTTATTTTTGTATTCACCCCGATCGTGACGAGCTTTATCTTTTCGGTAAATTCCGATCGATTTCCGACAATCCCGTTAGGCCACTTCACGACACATTGGTACGAAACGATCTTTGCTGATCCGGATGTGTGGGACGCTTTTCGGGTGAGTGGAATCGTTTCCATCACGGTAGCAACCCTTGCGACGTTTATTGGTTTTTGCACCGCCTATACCGACTATCGCTACAACTTTACCGGAAAGGCGCTCTATCTCTCGCTCGCCCTCCTGCCGCCGACGATCCCGCTTGTCATCATGGGACTCGCGATGCTCGCCCTGCTCGCGCGGATCAATATGTCGGGCGAAATTTACTCAATCGTGGTGAGTCATGTGGTGCTGTGCTCACCTTTTGCAATGGCCGTGATACGCATGCGCCTGGCCCAGATCAATCCCGACCTCGAATCCGCAGCATGGAATCTTGGTGCCTCCAACTGGCGGGCAATGCAGGAGGTCATCGTTCCGTTCTGTCGTCCGGCAATCGCTTCGGCTTTCTGTCTGACCGCCGCGGTGTCCTTTGATGAATTTGCAGTCGCCTGGTTTGTTTCCGGCCTCAACAAAACGGTGCCGGTTATGATTCTGGAGATCCTGCAAGGCAATACCGACCCGCAGATTAACGCCATCGGCTCCATCGTATTTATTACGTCCATGACGCTCGTTATCCTTGCGCAATTGATCCTGATGCGCAAAACCATCAATCAGACCGCTACCGGAATTTAAGCATGAGCGACTCCTCTTCCTCGCGCCCTTTGGTCACCTTTGCCGGCGTATCCAAAAGGTACGGCGGCGTCACTGCGGTTCATACGATGAACCTTGAGATCTACGAAGGAGAGTTTTTGGCCATCATGGGGCCCTCGGGCTGCGGAAAAACCACGTCCCTGCGGATGTTGGCCGGCCTTGAAGAGCCAAGCGATGGTGAAATCCGTCTTGATGGTCAACGAATCAATGAAATTAGCAGTGTCGAAAGAGACACGCCAATGGTCTGGCAAAGCCTAGCGCTGTTTCCTTTTCTGAACGTACAAAAGAACGTCGAATTCGGATTAAAAATGCGCCAGGTCCCGGCGGAGGAGCGCCAAGCACGTGCGAGTAAGTGGCTGGAGCGGATGGAGATCCTCGAACTGGCTGAGCGTGATATCAGTCAACTTTCCGGAGGGCAGAAACAGCGTGTAGCACTGGCGCGGTCTCTTGTGACTGAGCCACGTATTCTCCTGCTGGACGAACCCTTGAGTGCGCTGGATGCCAATCTCGTGATCCGCATGCAGGGCGTCCTTTCTCGGTTACAAAAAGAGCTAGGGATCACCTTTGTCTATGTCACGCATAGCCAATCAGAAGCGTTCGCCATGTCTGACAGGGTGGTGATCATGAGTCAGGGACGGATTGAACAGCTAGGATCACCAAAAGAGATCTACCGAAGTCCGGCCTCACGGTTCGTTGCCGACTTTGTCGGAGCAAACAACATTCTGTCCGGAACCATTTCTCAAGCGGGGGAAAATCTCGAAATTGAGACCGCGCTAGGTGTCTTTCAGTGCGACACCGGCACAAAACCCGCTCACCACGTCGGCGATTCGCTGGATATGGTGATCAGTGCGGATCTAGTCCAGATGTCTCTGGATGATCCCAATACCCAAAACAGCTTGGAATGTCGCTTCATCAGCGAGGAATTTGTCGGATCGATTGTCACGCTCTTCGCCGAACTGGAGGACAGGTCCGACTTCAAAATTCAAACCAGGCAAAGAGATCTCGCCAAGATGTCGCTCGAGGAAGGAGACACTTTCTTTGTCTCCTGGAGCGCAGCAGATACGCACCTCATTAGCTCCGGGAGGCATTTGGATGCTTGATCTAATTGTCCGGAACGCTCGGCTGGCCGGTCAGAGCGGGACGGTTGATTTCGGGTGCCTCGACGGAAAAATTAAAGAACGCCAAAACAGACTGGACATTCCTGCGCGAGAGGAAATTGACGCGGCGGGCTACCTCGTCTCCCCGCCATTTGTGGACAGCCACTTTCATATGGATTCCACCCTGACGTATGGAACACCTCGTTACAACGAAAGCGGCACTCTCTATGAAGGGATCAGCCTCTGGGGCGAAATCAAGCCTTATTTGACGGTAGAGGATGTTGAGAGAAGAGCGCTGCTGTTGTGCCGCTGGGCGGTGGCGAAGGGCAGCCTTGCGATTCGCTCCCACGTGGACATTGGCGATCCTGCGCTTACGGCCGTGCACGCACTGCTTGAGGTCAGAAAGAAAGTCAGTCCATGGTTGGATCTCCAGCTGGTGGCCTTTCCACAGGACGGTTACTTTCGGGATCCGAATGCCGTCTCTCTTTTGGAACGGGCGCTGGATCTTGGCGTAGATGTCGTGGGAGGAATCCCGCACTTTGAGCGAACCTACGATGACGGTCGCCGCTCCGTGGAAGCACTGTGCCAAATTGCTGCGGACCGTGGCTTGATGGTGGATATGCATTGCGACGAATCCGACGACCCCAATTCGCACCATATCGAAACCTTGATCTCCATGACGGCCCAACTGGGTATGCAGGGTCGGGTGACCGGATCCCATCTCACCTCTATGCACTCCATGGATAACACTCTCGCCGACAAATTGCTTGGGTTAATGCAGGAAAATGAGGTCAATGCGATCGCCTGCCCTCTTATCAACATCACGCTTCAGGGACGCAAAGACACCTACCCAAAACGCCGTGGTCTCACAAGAATTAAGGAAATGATGCAGCGAGGCATTAACTACGCGGTCGCGCATGACTGCGTGATGGATCCATGGTATGCCGGCGGTAGCCACGACATGCTCGAAGTCGCCCACATGGGACTTCATATAGGGCAAATGACGGGCGTCCACGAAACCGCAGACATGTTTAACGCGGTCACGGTCAACCCCGCGCGTACATTGCAACTCGATGGCTACGGGCTTGAGATCGGCTGCAATGCGGACCTCGTAGTCCTTCAGGCAAAAGACCCGACCGAGGCCATCCGATTAAGGGCGAACCGCTTGTTTGTCGTTCGCCGTGGAGAGGTCATCAGCAGGACCCCTCTGCTTGAGAGCGAAGTCCGCTTCATGGGGGAAGATGCCCTCACCCGTTTCTCGGTGAGCGAGTTTCAGTAACGGCAAAACCCCCAGCAGGACTCTCTAGGTGTTGTCGGCCGAAACAAAGTGAGCAATCGCGCGTTCCAAGCGCTCAAGCCCTTCTGCGATATCTTCTTCTGAAATAATCAGCGAGGGCGCGATGCGCAAGACACTCGCTCCCGCAACGAGCACAAAAACGCCTTCATCCTGGGCGGCGTGCATGAAATCTCGCGCTTTACCCTGCCAGGGTTCGGTCAACACGCAGCCCATCAGAAGCCCTAACCCCCGAACGTCTGAGAACACACCGTACTTCTCTCCCAGATCGCGAAGACTCCTCTCTATACGATGCCGTCGATCCAAGACCCCCTGCAGGACGCCTTGTTCGCTCACAATATCGAGCACCGTGCTCGCTACTGCACATCCCATCGGATTGCCTCCCCACGTACTTCCATGAGTGCCAACTTTTAGCGAGTCTGCGACGTGCGCCGTCGAGAGTGTGGCAGCCACGGGAAAACCTCCGCCCAGACCTTTCGCTGTTGTCAGGATGTCCGGGATGATGTCGAAGGATTCATACGCGTAAAGCGTCCCCACTCGCCCCACACCCGTCTGCACTTCATCGATAATCATCAGTGCATTGTGTTGATCACAAAGCCGTCTGATCGCCTCGAGGAACGTCTGATCGGCGGCGATCACGCCGCCCTCGCCCTGGACCGGCTCAACAATCACCGCGCAGACATCATCGCCGAAAGCCTCGGTCAGCGCCTGGGTATCGTTAAACGGAAGGTGCTCGATCGCGCCGGGCAAGGGCCCAAAGCCCTGACGATAATTGGCTTGCCCACCAGCGGTTACCGTAAAAAGCGTCCGACCATGAAATGCATTCTCAAACGCCAGGATCCGGTCTTTTTCTTCGCCATGATGGTCGAATGCATACCGCCGAGCCAGCTTGAGGGCGGCTTCGTTGGCCTCGGCACCCGAGTTGCTGAAGAAGACCCGATCCGCAAAAGTGAGTTCTACCAGTCGCCGGGCCAACTGTAGAGCTGGTTCAGTAGCCAGAACGTTTGAGGTATGCCAAAGCCGATTGGCCTGCTCCGTCAATGCGGCAACGAGTTGCGGATGAGCATGGCCCAAGGCGTTAACCGCAATCCCACCGCCAAAATCAATGTACTCCCTGCCTTCCTGATCCCACATCCGTGAACCCGAGCCACGCACGGGGATCATTGCTGCCGGCGCGTAGTTCGGCATCATGTAGCGGTCGTACCAGTCACGCTCTACTTTTGACATTGTCCTGGAAATCCTTTGGCGACATTCGAGGGGTGAGTTTAGCCACCTCGCATCAAAATAACATCCCGATATCGCTCGACCCTGCGCCCCGGGATTGATAGAGTGCGGGTCTCGGATCAGTGCCGCCATGACGAACATCAAACGCCTCAAGACCCCAGCTGACGCGACCCGGGCGATCACCAACGGTCGGACTTCCGCCGAACATCATGGAGCGGTCAATACGCCGGTCTATCATGCCTCAACGATACTTCATCCAGATGTTGAATCGTTTGAAACAAGGCACGACCCAACCACGAATCGGCGAAAGGTCATTTACGGATTACTGGGGACTCCAACCAGTTTTGACCTCGAAGAAGTTCTCGCAGACCTCGAGGGCGGTCATGATGCGGTACTCGTGCCCTCAGGACTCGCAGCAATCAGCGTTGCGCTGCTTTCTTTTCTTAAGCCAGGTGATCGTGCGCTAATTGCCGATACCGTTTACCCGCCGACGCGATCTTTTTGCGACGAACATCTGGCCAGCATGAACATCGCCGTGGACTATTATGATCCCCATCTGGGCGCAGGAATCGAGACCCTCATTAAATCCAACACCCGGGTGATTTTTCTGGAATCCCCCGGATCGTTTACCTTCGAGATACAGGACATTCCCGCCATCACCAAGGTAGCGCGTGACCGCGGAGTCACCACGATTCTCGACAACACCTGGAGCACACCTTTATTCTTTAAATCGTTCAGTCATGGTGTGGATGTTTCAGTCCATGCGGCCACAAAGTATCTCTCGGGCCATAGTGATGTTGTGATGGGTGCCATCATCTGCGCAGAGCACGCCTGGAGCCCTGTCCGACGCACCCACCGCCACCTCGGTCAGTGTGTTGGCCCGGATGACACCTATGTGACCCTTCGTAGTATTAGAAACCTCTCTACTCGTCTAAACGCCCATCATAAGCAGGGACTCGCATTGGCAGAGTGGCTTAATGGGCGCGAAGAAGTGGTGGAGGTATTGCACCCTGGGTTGCCTGGCCACCCTGACCATGCCATCTGGAAACGGGATTTTCTCGGCGCTTCAGGTCTATTCAGCATCGTGCTGCACTCAAAGTCCCGTGAGGCCGTCCTCGATATGGTTAACGGCATGGAATTTTTCAGTATCGGTGCGAGTTGGGGCGGTTTTGAAAGTCTAATGATTCCGGTTTATCCGGAACAGTACCGCAGTGCGACCCACTGGGATCCGTTGAAGTTCACGCTCAGAATCCACGCCGGGTTGGAAGATTTTGACGACCTCATCGAGGACCTAAAGGCTGGGTTTGAGCGGCTCAACCGAGCCTCCCACTAATCAACCACCCTGAAGTCTTCTTCGATGACTACATCACTCCCGACGCAATAATGCCCCGTCTCAACAAAGGAAAGCCCAATGGGTCTTGATGCCAAACTGCAGGCCGAGTGTGAAGCGTTCATCGACGGCTTTGAATCGCTGCTGCTGTCTACATTGAACCCTGATGGCTCTCCGGACCTCAGCTATACGCCGTTTGTTGATCACCATAAGCGGTTTTTCATCCTCACAAGCCACCTGTCAGCACACACGGGCAATCTCATCAAGGACCCTCGCGCCGCGGTACTCTTTATTGAGAATGAGGCGGCTGCCGAGCAGATCTATGCGCGCAGGAGACTGCGGTTTCAATGTGAGGCAGAACGATTCTCCCGTGAGTCGCCCACCTGGGACAAATTGATTCCGGCATTCTCCTCAAGATTTGGCGAACTCATTGACGTGTTGAGTTCGTTACCTGATTTCGAACTCTTCTGCCTCAAACCTATAGGGGGGCAATGGGTTAAGGGATTTGGAAAAGCATTTGATTTTCGAGGCCGAATAGAATCAGATGCCACCCATTTGAATCCCAAAAAGGATAGCAATCAGGAACGCTAAGCAGACCTGGTGCGCTTGCGACTGGCTTTCTTGGTTCGAGCCCCTCGCTGAGACTCGCGTTTTTGCTGCAACACCCGATCCCAATCGGGAGTCTTCAGTTCCAAACAGGTTCCGGCACTGTGTTGGCGGTCCAGGCGAAATGGGCCGTAGCGGACCCGAATGAGGCGACTCACCGTGCACCCGACACTCTGCCACATGCGCCGGACCTCACGGTTGCGCCCCTCTTTAAGCACCACCTGGAACCACCGGTTCGCTCCAGAACCACGACCGGCCTCTATCGACTCAAAACGGCACATCTGACCACTCAGTCGAACTCCGGCCAGAAGGCGTTTGAGCTCCCCCTCACTGGGGTTGCCTCGCACCCGACAACGATACTCCCGCTCAATCCCGCTTGAGGGATGCATTAATCGATGGGCGAGTTCTCCATCAGTCGTAAACAGGAGCAGTCCCGAGGTATTGATATCCAGGCGCCCCACCGATACCCAACGGCGGCCGCGCAGACGGGGCAAAGCCTCAAACACCGTAGGCCTTCCCTGCGGATCATCTCTCGAACAGATCTGGCCAACGGGCTTGTGAAAGAGCAGGAGTCTTGCGGGCGCGGACGCTGTGGTTCCTCGAGGGATCAGACGACCATCCACCTCAACGCGGGAGGCGCTTTCTATCTGCTGCCCAAGCTCTGCAAGGCGGCCATCAACGGTAACGCGACCATCACGGATCCAGCGCTCTACCTCACGCCGGGACCCGAGTCCCACTCGGGCAAGAACCTTTTGAATCCGTTCAGTCAAATTCCGAAGTCAAGGCGGCCTTGGTGACCGCGTCAGCGTCGGGCTCCTGAACTTCTACCTCATCGCCCCCAGGATTGCTCTCAGTGAATTCACCAGCCGATGATGGCTCGGTTGTTTCAGTGACTGGAACGTGCTCACTCTCGCCAGGATCCGGCGGCTCGGCCTCAACAGATTCGTCCTCCAATGGGGGCACTGGGACCGGTGCAAGCGACTCCGGCATCTCGATACCCAATTCCTTCGCTATATCCGCTAGTTGCCGTTCATCTTCTAGATCCGGTAACTGTTTCAGAGAGGTCAGGCCAAAGTACTCGAGAAAAACCGGGGTGGTGACATACAGCGCAGGATGCCCCGGAACCTCACGGGTGCCTGACTGACGGATCCATTCGCGATCCAACAGCACCCGCATGATTTCTGTAGTCACAGTGACGCCCCGGATATCTTCGATATCCCCGCGAGTCATGGGTTGGCGGTACGCAATGATTGCGAGCGTCTCCAAGAGGGCTCGGGAGTATCGTGGCGGACGACTCTCACGAAGGGCTCGCAGTGCTGGAGCATGGTCGACTTTTGTCTGGAAGCGAAACCCCCCCGCGACCTCTACGAGCTCAACCCCGCGCTCCGCGTAATGCGACCGGAGAATCTCGAGCGCAGACTGGATATCCTTTTTATCGACATTGTGGGCAAAAAGGGTCTGCAGATCCCGAGCATCCAATGGGCGCTCGGAAGAAAACAGCGCAGCCTCGATGACGTTCTCGATCTCTTTCGAATCACTCATGCGGATTTCGCCTTCACATGAATCTGGGAAAAGGCTTCATTTTGTGCAACAGTCAAAATGCCGTCCCTGACCAACTCAAGAATTGCAATAAAGCTCACTACCAACCCTTTTCTCCCTTCTTCGCTTGTAAAAAAATCTGCCAGTGCTACGTATTCTCCGCTACGAACCCGATCAAGTATCTGCGTCATACGCTCCCTGACAGAAAAGGTCTCGGGCACCATCTGAAGATGCTGGCGCCTTGCCGCTGCCATCATTGCAGATCGCATTGCTGCAACCAGGTCATCCAGATCAACTCTCGCCTGGACCTTAGGGGGATCGGGGTCTTCCACTCGAGCATGGACAAGATAGAGATCACGCTCCAGCCGAGGCCGGTCGTCAAGCGACTCCGCTGCATTCTTGAATCGCTCATACTCCTGAAGACGCTTGATCAGAACCGCTCGCGGATCATCCTCGTCTTCTTCCTCAGGATCAGGGCGCGGTAGCAACATGCGTGATTTGATCTCTGCGAGCATGGTCGCCATAACGAGGTAATCGGCCGCGAGATCCAGGCGCATACGCTGCATCAGATCGATGTACTGCATGTACTGCCGGGTAATATCAGCGACAAGAAGATTCAGGATATCGATATTCTGTTTTCGGATCAGATAGAGCAGAAGATCCAGAGGGCCTTCAAAGCTTTCCAGAACCACCTCAAGCGCCTCTGGAGGAATATAAAGATCTGACGGCCATTGCTCGAGCGCTTTTCCGGCGACAACAGCGCGCACGCCGTCATCCTCGCTGGCCAGATCTGGCGGAGTTATAGCGTCATCATTCACGTGTACAGGGTCCCCACCGCGGTTCTTACCTCGTCGAGCGTCTCCTCGGCCACTTCCCGGGCCCGGGCACATCCTGTCTCTATTACTTCCCGCGCACGCGCAGGATTCTTTTCGAATGGTGCGGCTCTTTCACGCAACACGGTCTGTTCTTCCAGCAACGCATCCAGCAGCGGTTTTTTACAGTCGATACAGCCGATCCCGGCGCTCTTACAGCCCGCAGCCAATTCGGCTCTTTTCTCGCTTTCCGTGTACACCTGATGCAAATCCCAAACGGGGCATTTTTCAGGATCTCCGGGATCATTGCGTCGCTGTCGGGCCGGGTCTGTTGGCATCGACATCAGACGCGCACTTACCCGCTCAGGATCGTCCCGCATCTGGATGGTGTTGTTGTACGACTTGGACATTTTTTGGCCGTCCAGACCAGGCATCTTGGCCGCTGGGGTCAGAAGCGCCTCCGGCTCAGGCAGAATGACCCGACCCCCTCCATCCAAAAAGCCGCTCAGCCTTTCCCGGTCCTCGCTTGAGATATTGGCCGAGCCCGCAATCGCCGCAGACGCCGCCTCGCGTGCCTCAGTATTGCCCTCTTGGAGCCACTCGGCCCGGGCCTTCGAGTACGCTTTCGCCGCCTTCTTGCCGAGCCGCGAAAGGGCTTCATTGGCTTTTTCCTCAAAAGAGGCATCACGTCCAAACACGTGATTGAACCTACGGGCGATTTCCCGGGTCAATTCCACATGCGGCACCTGATCCTCACCGACAGGGACCCCTGTTGCTCGATACATCAGGATATCGGCGCTCTGCAGTAACGGATACCCAAGAAAGCCGTAAGTCGCAAGATCACGATCCTTTAGTTTTTGCTGTTGATCCTTAAAACTGGGGACCCGGAGTAGCCATCCCAACGGAGTGATCATTGAAAGCAGTAAGTGCAGTTCAGCATGCTGGGGCACCCGGGACTGTATAAAAAGCGTGGCCTTCTCCGGATCAATACCCGAAGCCATCCAATCAACCAGCATGTCCCAGACATGGAGATCCATCGCCGTTGGCTCTTCATAATGGGTTGTCAGAGCGTGCCAGTCGGCGACGAAGAAAAAGCACTCTGCCTCCTCCTGAAGTCGGACCCAGTTCTTTAGCACCCCGTGGTAATGACCGAGATGCAGGCGGCCGGTCGGCCGCATTCCAGAGAGAATCCGCCGGGAACGGTGTTCAGCGGACATCAGAAAAATCGGGCGACACTGAGGGCATGAAGTGGGCTTTCGGGAGAAACCAGTTTGTCGGATATAGCTGCAATTTTACCCGATACGTCCGCTTTCTTGGACGCCTACCCGCATCTAATCCGTGTCTTTGGCAGCCTCATCGAGCGCTGCTGCTTGATCGCGCGCCTGCGTCAGGTAGAAAGAGATCTCACGACCTCCCGGCAAGGCCAGGTCTCCCTCTAACTCGAACAGCGGCTCGAGGACGAAACGCCGAAGATGCATCCTCGGATGCGGTAAGGTCAGGTGCGGGGTATCTATTTGAACCCACTCATAGAGCAACAGGTCCAAGTCGATCACGCGAGGTCCAAATTGCTGCTCCGTCCGTACGCGTCCGAGGCGGGCTTCAATATCCAAAAGCTTTTCAAGAAGTACTTGCGGTGCAACAACTGTGCGGATCCTCGCCACCGCATTTATAAAGTCGGGCTGGTCGGTGATACCGATGGGCGCCGTACGGTACAAAGAGGAAACTGCCTCGACATCGTTCCCGCTGTCCTCATTTAAACAGGCGAGCGCTTTTGAAATGGTCGAATGAGGCTCTCCGAGGTTGCCCCCCAATCCGATCCACGCCAAAAAGGTTTTGGCAGATGCGATCATCGGACGTTTCCATTCGGGCTTTTGGGCCGTCTTGGGCGTTTCCAACGCTTTCTTGGAGCGCCGCTACTGCCCAGTTCCTTGATCATTTTTTGGCGACTCGACTCATCGCAATCCTGAATATCGGTCCACCACTTAGTTAACCGCGGGTCAACCTCGCCCGATTCTGCGCGCAACAACAGAAAGTCATAAGCGGCTCGGAATCGACGATGCTCCAGCAGCTTTTCAACCATCCGGGGGCGCCGGGTTTCCAGTCGGCTCTGCATATCCCAGATCTCGATGACGACCGTACTCACCCTTCTTGGGATCATAACCTGCTCAGTCTCCCGGCCAAGGACCTCAAATGCCGCCCTTTGCAGAATCTGGGGATGGTTCTTTCGTTTGGCCTCGTGGCGATCGCACTTCATCCGAACCGGCCTCCAAAAAAGGCATGCAAAAAGGAACGCAGCAATCACAGGCTTTCGCTGGGAGATCCGCAAATCGGTATTCTGAAGACCTTTCAGAACAATACCGGTGCCGGGGTCCAAATCCTTTTCCCCATAAGAGCGGTCGGCCTCCGGAAAAAGTTGCGCAAAGAGGCCGAACTCGCGCAACAGCCAGAAAGTTTTAACCCCATGGCCGCTATGAAAGAGCTTCAAAACCTCATCAAAAAGCCGCGCAGGCGGAACATGTCGGACCAACCGGGCATGGGCCCGACAAAGAGCTTCCAGACCTGAATCCAATGACAAACCTAACTTGGCCTTGAACCGGACTGCTCGAAGCATCCTGACCGGATCCTCATTTATGCGGGTAAGGGGATCACCAATAAATCGAAGGCGGCCCGCCTCGACATCATCGAGTCCCCGCACATAGTCGACTACCGTGTTGGTATTGATGTCGTAATAAAGCGCATTGGCGGTGAAGTCTCGCCGGTGGACGTCCTGGTCGCGGGTGCCAAAAACGTTGTCCCGGAGAATCCGCCCAAATTTGTTTTTCGCGGAATCTTCTCGTTCGGCCTCATCCTCGTTGCCAGCCCGGTAGGTAGACACCTCTATCACTTCCCGTCCTACGCGCACGTGAACAATCCGGAACCGGCGGCCCACTATCCTGGCCCGCGGGAACACCTGGCGCACCTCTTCCGGGGAGCCATCGGTCACGACATCAAAATCTTTAGGGCGCTTGTCAAGCAACAGGTCTCGAACACAGCCTCCGACAAGATCCGCGCAATACCCTGCATCCGCAAGGGATTTGACAACCTGCCTGGCGCCTTTACTTACCTTGTCCGGATTCAATCCGTGCTCGTCAGGACCGAGCAGACGTGGAGCGGCCGGATCGGCCCGCTGGGGACGACCTTTCGCAGCAAAAGACTTGAGAAGTTTTTTAATCAGGAGAATCTGACACCTGCCGAACACTCCACACTGCGTGTTGGGCAGGCTTTCACGGAGGGTCAACTGACA
>DLPX01000002.1:5703-5925 GCA_002477475.1 Proteobacteria bacterium UBA7447 | reverse complement strand
ACTCATTGAGAGCCCTCTGATGACAACGGTTCGAGACTGCGAACGTCGGCGACAGACCCTGATGGAACAACTCGGGGACGGCATCGCCATCCTGCCGAGTGCTCCGGTTGCCCGTCGAAATGGGGATGTACTCTATCGCTACAGGGCTGACAGCGACTTTTTCTACCTAACCGGGTTCAACGAACCGGAAGCGGTTGCGGTCCTGATTCCAGGACGAGCGAC
>DLPX01000002.1:3992-5315 GCA_002477475.1 Proteobacteria bacterium UBA7447 | reverse complement strand
CTCGAAGGGGCGGTTCAGCACTTCAATGCTGACGACGCTTTCCCAATAGATGATATTGAAGATATCCTGCCAAGCCTTTTGGAGAACCGCTCCAAAGTCTATTGCAACCTCGGACGCTATCCTGACTTTGATGAACAATTGCTCCATTGGTTAAGTGACGTCAAAAACCGCAAGCGCAGCGGCATAAGTGCACCAGGTGAACTGGTTGATCTGGGATATCTTCTGCACGAATTAAGGTTGGTCAAAAGTGCAGCGGAAATCAAAGCGATGAGAAAAGCCGCTGATATTTCTGTTTCGGCTCACCGACGCGCCATGATTCAATGCAAGCCAGGCATGTTCGAGTATGAGATCGAAGCAGAACTGGAATATGCCTTTCGTCAGGGCGGTGCTCAGTATCCCGCCTATCCCTCCATCGTTGCCGGGGGCGAAAACGCCTGCACCCTGCATTACATCGACAATAACCGCCGGCTACGGAAAAATGATCTGCTCCTGATCGATGCAGGTGCAGAGATCGACTGTTATTGTGCCGACATCACCCGCACCTTTCCGGTGGGCGGTCGGTTCAGCGGCAGACAAAAAGCACTTTATGAGATCGTGTTGCAGGCGCAGCTTGCCGCGATAGATGCCGTCATGCCGGGCGCATCCTTCAACAATCCTCACGAAGCTGCGGTTCGCGCTATTACCTCCGGCCTTAAGGATCTCAAACTGCTCAAGGGCAGCGTTGACAGTCTTATTGAGAAATCTGCCTATCGAAAATTCTTTGTCCACCGCACCAGTCATTGGCTCGGAATCGACGTGCATGACGTTGGAGAATATCGCGTAGGCGACACCTGGCGCACCCTCGAACCTGGTATGGTGCTGACCATCGAACCCGGCATTTATGTCCCAACCGATAAAGGTATCCCAAAGCCATGGCACGGAATCGGCATCCGCATCGAGGATGATGTTCTGGTGACAAAAACCGGGCATGACGTACTTACCGAAGAGGCGCCCAAAGATCCCGCCGCGATTGAATCCCTCATGGCCTCGGGTCGGTAAGGTCATCATGCGTTCGCGGGTCACGATTGTTGGCGGCGGACTCGCAGGGGCAAGTCTGGCGTGCGCCCTGGAACCGCTGGATCTTGATATCACGGTACTAGAAGCCACCCCACCTCAACACGACGACCAGCCAAGTTTTGACGAGCGCACCATTGCGCTGACTTATAGTTCTAGGCAGGTACTGGAGGGTATCGGCCTCTGGCCCGAGATCGCGTCAGACGCGGGGCCGATTCATCGAATCCACATCTCCAACCGTGGGCACTCCGGATTTGCAAGACTCGATCG
>DLPX01000002.1:0-3607 GCA_002477475.1 Proteobacteria bacterium UBA7447 | reverse complement strand
GAACGCCTGAGCAACAATCCTCGGGTCGATTACCGATGCCCGGCCGAGGTCAGTAGCATCGACCATGACCCGCTGAACTCTTCTATTCGGGTAGAAGTTTCGGGCGAAAAGTTTTCGTCTTCCCTTGTCGTGCTGGCCGACGGAGGCCGCTCATCACTTGGCCAATCGATGGGTCTTAAATCCAACGAAAAGCAATACGATAAAAAAGCGCTGATAGGTATTGTTGGGGTCGACCGGGATCAGGACGCCACGGCTTACGAGCGTTTCACCCGCCACGGTCCGCTCGCACTGCTGCCCCTTGACGCGAGGCGTTACGCGTTGGCTTGGACACTGCCTAAAGCCCAAGCTAGTGAAATGGTGACGCTGCCTGAGAAGGCTTTTCTTGAAGCGCTTCAGGATGCGTTTGGTGACCGGGTCGGGTTTTTCAGCCGATGTGACCGGCTAAAGGCCTATCCATTGCGGCGCGTGGAAGTTGAGACGCCGGTGGGTGATAGGCTCATCGCGCTAGGTAATGCGGCCCACATCGTGCATCCGGTTGCCGGTCAGGGCTTTAACCTGGGTCTTCGGGACGTGGCCCACTTGGCTGAAGAGATCTTTCATGGTCTTAAAAATAATAAAGATATCGGCGACTCTGAAGTGCTGGCCCAATATGCAAACCTTCGACACAGGCAAACCAAAAGAGTACTGCGATTTACGGATGGTCTGCTTCAAGTATTTGCCAATGATTATCCCGGGCTGTCATCTGGACGAAACTTCGCACTGAACATGCTCGAAATCCTGCCTCCAGCGAAACGCATGCTGCTGAAACGCACCGCTGGTCTTTCGGGGCCGCTTCCACGGCTCGCCCGCGGACTGCCGCTCGGCGCCAGCCTGTGATCCAAACCCAAACGCCTGACTGTGATGCGCTGATCGTCGGCGCAGGGATGATCGGTAGCGCCTGCGCTCTCGCTCTCGCCCGTCAAGGCCTAAACGTGAGCGTTATCGACAGGGATCACTTAAATCAGAATGCTAAGGCGGAGCCAAGACGTGTTAGCGCCATCAATCTGGCCTCGGAAAACATTCTGAAACGCCTTGAGGTTTGGGATGAGATTTTGGCCTCTCTACCTCAAACATTTGAGCGCATCGAGGTTCAAGATGAAGGCAGCTCCGGCACTATCTCTTTTGATGCAGCTGACCTCGGACTCACTCACTTAGGGCACATCATCAGCAATGAGGCGATGACTCGCGCCCTGCATCATTCGCTTGATGAAAAACAGCGGGTGTTCTTGCGCTTTGGCCAAGCCCCCACCGCAATTGCCTCGTCGGATTCGTCTGTCACAGTCACTTTGAAAACAGGGGAAATGATTTCTGCGCGCATTCTGATCGGCGCTGATGGTGCGAACTCAAGAGTCAGAGAACTCGCGGGCATTACGCACCAGGAATCGTCCTACGACCACATGGCAATTGTCGCTACGGTAAAGCCCGAATTGCCTCATGCCTGCTGTGCTCGGCAACGTTTCCTGGAACGCGGGCCATTGGCCTTTTTGCCTTTAGCGAATAACGAATGCTCAATTGTGTGGTCAGCCGATACCGAAAAGGCAGAGCAGTTGCTTGCACTTGAAGACGAGGCTTTTGCGCTCGAACTTGCCGAGGCATTTGAGCATCGCCTGGGGAGCATCCAGAAGGTTAGTCCGCGTGCAAAGTTCCCTCTGGTTCGCCGACACGCCGTCAATTACATCGGTGAACGGATTGCTCTCATCGGCGATGCCGCCCATACGGTGCACCCTCTCGCGGGCCTCGGGGCAAACCAGGGCTTCGCGGATGCTGCAACGCTTTTTGAGGTAATCTCCAACGCGTCTTTGCAAAATCGTGACCTCGCATCCCGATCCGTACTGCGTCGCTATGAGCGTTGGCGACGCGGTGAAAACGCTCTAGTGCTTAGGGTCATGGATGGATTCCACGGGCTATTTGGCACGGATAACCCAGCAGTGTCGCGCCTTCGGGGTTTGGGCCTCAACCTGACCGACAATGCACCTTTAATCAAGGAAACACTGGTTCGATATGCGGTTGGCCTGGAAGGTGATCTTCCGAGACTGGCCCACATGCCCTAGAGCCAGTTTTGCCGCATGATGAAATCAGCTTCGATTTTATGCCGGCCCATTGCTCTCAGCCCTTGGGGCTTTTTCTTAATCCTCCTTTCAAGCATTCTGAATCCTTCTAGTCACACTTCCCTGCCTTGGAAATGGGCCAAAGCCCATCGTTTATAATTTTCTTAAGTTTTAAACTGGCGACAGCATGTCCGAAATTCACGACCTCAAGCGGGCGGGGCTCAAAACCACGCAGCCGCGCCTCAAGATTCTTGCGATTCTGGAAAGCAGTTCGGTGCGCCACGTCAGCGCCGAAGACGTCTATAAACTGTTGCTAGAGCAGAATGAAGAAATCGGACTCGCAACGGTTTATCGGGTACTGACCCAGTTTGAGGCTTCGGGCCTCGTCATTCGTCATAACTTTGAGGGCGGCCGCTCGGTTTTTGAACTCAATGATGCCGATCATCATGATCACATTGTCTGCGTCAAATGCGGCAAGGTTGTTGAATTTTCAGATCCTGACATCGAAAAACGCCAGCAAAAAGCCGCTCAGGATGCCGGGTTCATTCTGCAGGATCATGCCCTCTATCTTTACGGCGTTTGCCATAAATGCGCCAAGCAAAAATCGCTTTCCTAGTTTCTGTTTGTCCGCCTTCTGAATTCATCCGCTTACCCCAATTTTTTAAGGAGAACTGTATGCCCACATTGATCTGTGGCTCGCTCGCGTTTGACACCATCATGGTGTTTCCGGATCGCTTCAAGAACTACATCCTGCCGGACCAGATTCATATTCTGAACGTCTGTTTTGTTAATCCTGAAATCCGCCGGGAATTTGGCGGCTGTGCAGGGAACATTGCCTACAACCTGAAACTGCTCGGAGGCGATCCCCTGCCGATGGGAAGCGTGGGAAAAGATTTCGCCGATTACCGGCAGCGACTGGTAGGCATGGGCATCAGTGACGAGCATATCCTTGAGATTCCGGAGCTTTACTCTGCGCAGTGCACCATCACGACAGACCAGGACAATAACCAGATCACCAATTTTCATCCAGGGGCGATGGGAGAGGCTCATCGCAATAAAGTAGCTAACGCCAGTGGGATTTCACTCGGTATTGTGGCGCCAGATGGGCGTGATGCCATGATCCAGCACGCACAAGACTTTGCTACACAGAATATCCCCTTTATGTTCGATCCCGGTCAGAACCTGCCGCTTTTCTCAAAAGAAGAACTGATGATCTTCCTCGACCAGGCTACCTGGTGCGTGATGAATGACTATGAATCGCAGCTCATGATGAACACGACGGGCGAGTCCATAGAGTCCCTGGCGAGCCAGGTTGATGCGTTGATCGTTACCCGGGGGGGCGAAGGATCGATTATCTATGCCGAGGGAGAGGCAATGGAGATTCCCCAGGTTGCTGTTGACGATGCCGTGGATCCAACAGGATGCGGCGACGCTTATCGAGCGGGACTGCTTTTGGGCCTTGAAAAAGGCTGGGGCTGGGAAACAAGCGGTCGAGTGGGCTCTCTAATTGGAGCGCTCAA
>DLPX01000084.1:24874-55525 GCA_002477475.1 Proteobacteria bacterium UBA7447 | reverse complement strand
TTCCCAACCTCTCGCTGTCTCCAAGATGGGCCTGACACTTCTGCTGGAAATGGTTCTCGACCCCATTGCTGTTTGCACCGTCTTCTCGATCAGCTTCGAGGTCTCAGTCTAGCCCAGGTTGGTGTCGCGTTCCCGCTGGGATACCGAAAAAAGGCGTGTTACAGTAGGTGCAGCTTCTCGGAATAGGGCCACGACCGATCGGTCTACCCGCTCGATTCCGAAGGCCGTTAAACCGTATCTCTAATTAAACACTTACGAGGATGATATGAAAAAGCGAACAGGTAAGGGGGCTGTATGCGGCCTTATGATTGGGGCGGCTGTTGCTCTCATGATGTCTGGTACGGCTTATGCCGATCCGATTACCGTGGTCTCCTGGGGCGGCACGTACGGGGCCGCGCAGGATAAAGCGTTATTCAATGATGCATCAAAAAACACCGGCATTGAGATTAACCGCGAGTCCGGCGCAAGCATGTCCAAGGCATGTTTGCAGGTTGAATCAAAAGCGGTGACTTGGGATTTAGTGGTGACCGGTTCTGGGGGTGCTGCAGCGGCCGCAGCCAAGGGCTGCCTCGAGAAGATCGACTTCAATGTTGTCGATGTCTCTGACTTTTACCCGAACACCTATACCGATTACTGCGTCGGGTCTGATGTGTTCTCGACCGTGATGGCATGGAATACAGAGAAATACGGCGCGCCGGGTTCGCCGGGCGCTCCAAAGTCTTGGGCAGATTTTTGGGATGTGGAGAAGTTTCCCGGCACGCGCTCCTATCGAGCTAACAGCGTGGATGGCGTTCTGGAGCCGGCCCTGATGGCGGACGGCGTGCCTGCGGACAAAGTCTACGAAGTGCTTTCCACTCGCGAGGGCATGGAGCGGGCGATCAATAAGATCCGTGAACTGAAACCACACATTGCGGTGTTCTGGGAGTCAGGCGCCATGCAGGCCCAACTCATGAAAGACGCCGAAGTCGACATGATCACGGGCTGGAATGGCCGCTTTGACAACGCGAAGAAAGACGGCGCTCTTGTCGGCTATACCTTTAATCAGGCGTTACTGGACTATGATTGTTTTGCCATGCCGAAAGGCGCACCGAATAAAGATACGGCTATGAAGTTCCTGGCGGAAGTATCCAAGCCGCAGTATCAGGCAAATCTTCCGTATCACATTACCTACGGCCCTACCAATAAGAAGGCCTATGAGGTAACGACGGCGCCTAAGGAGTTGATTGAAGCGCTGCCTTCGCATCCGAAGAATGTGCCCTTTATGCTGCCGGTCAGTCTGGACTGGTATGCCAAGCATCGCGCAGAGGCACAGGAGCTCTACATGGAGCTTCTGACTCAATAAGTCAAAAGGGAGACGGCTATGTCGGACACGGGTCCGGCATAGCTTTTTCTTTTTCAAAAAAAGATTTTTACGTGGATAACACCACCGCGCTTCCGATTTCGATTCGGAGCCTGACGAAAAAGTATGGCGATTTATTCGCTTTAAAGGCGGTCGATCTCGAGATTCGTAGCGGCGAGTTTCTGACACTGCTTGGTCCCTCCGGGTCGGGCAAGACGACCTTGCTAATGGCTATCGCGGGGTTTAATCACCCCGACTCAGGCAGCATTCGTTTTGGGGATGCCGAGATGGTGCTTACGCCTCCCCACAAGCGTGATGTGGGTATGGTGTTTCAGAGTTACGCGCTCTTTCCCCATATGTCGGTGGCGGAGAATGTCGGTTTTCCGCTGAAACTACGCGGGATGGCGGTTACTGAGAGAAAAGCCCGTGTTGAGGAGGCATTGGATACGGTTCAGTTATCCGGTCTTGGTAAAAGGGGGATTGATCAACTCTCTGGCGGCCAGCGGCAGCGCGTAGCGCTTGCGAGGGCTTTCGTTTTCCGCCCGCGTATTCTGCTGATGGATGAACCGCTGTCTGCACTCGATAAGAAGCTTCGCGAGCAGATGCAAATCGAGCTTAAGCACATTCATAGGCAGCTTGGCGTCACCACCGTATATGTGACCCACGATCAACGAGAAGCGCTCACGATGTCAGACCGGATTGCCGTCATTAATCATGGCGAACTGGCTCAGGTGGATACGCCGGAAGCGATCTATAACAAACCGGCGAATGAGTTTGTGGCGGATTTCATCGGTGAGTCGACCATGCTGCAACTTACGCAGGATTCCGCCGGGCGACTAACTTTTGGCGACTCTGTTGTAGCCAGTGAGGCGCCTGACCCAAGTCACAAAGATTGGAGCCTGGTGATACGGCCTGAACGGCTTCGCGTGCTTGCAAAAGACGCATCGGCTGGTGATCGGCACGTTATTTTTTCAGGGACCGTCACCGATGCCGTTTTTCAGGGTGAAACCGCGTTCGCCTTGGTTAAATTAACGGGCGGCTCGACGCTAGTGGTGCGATTTGGCACCGGCGCTGTCTCGGAGGGGTCGCGCCTTGAGGCAGGACAATCCGTTTCCGTAGGTCTGATACGGGACGACCTTATTTTGATACCAAGCGATTCGGCTCAGTGACGCAGACAGCTTCAACAACAGGGCAAGCGCAAGCCTTGAACGAGGTTGCCCTCGCAGGGCAGGAGCGGCGTGAACAATGGACGCTGCTTGGACTGTCAACGCCAGCGATATTGGTAATCGCGATTGTGGTTCTGGTGCCGGTGGGCTGGCTTTTTTACCTTTCGTTTGTAGGCAGTGACGGAGAGTTTTCGCTCGAACACTACAAAAAAATGATCGAGTACAAATCCTATGCTCGAGTCTTTATGACGACATTTCAGGTCAGTCTGCTGACCACGCTGATCTGCATTTTGCTGGGTTATCCGCTGGCCTATTTTCTTGCCCATCTACCGGGCCGTTGGACGGGCCTATTTATGCTTGCTGTGCTGTTGCCGTTCTGGACCTCGCTGCTCGTGCGCACCTATGCTTGGTTGGTCTTGCTTCAGCGTAAGGGGCTTCTTAATGATCTTGCCATGCAGATTGGCCTGTGGGACTCGCCGATAAAACTGGTCCATAACATGACGGGCACCCTGATTGGCATGGCGCATATCATGCTGCCGTTTCTGGTCTTACCGCTGTACGGCGCAATGAAGAAGATCGAGCCCGATATGATGCATGCGGCCTCCAATCTAGGCGCGTCCCCGATCCGGTCATTCTGGAACGTGTATTTTCCGCTCTCTGTATCAGGCCTTGTGGCCGGTGCTCTGATCGTATTTGTTCTTTGCCTTGGCTTTTACGTCACGCCCGCAGTACTTGGAGGAGGGCGGGTGGTGATGGTGGCAACGCAGATTACCGCGATCCTTGAGTATCGATTTGATTGGGGTGCGGCAAGCGCGCTAGGCGTGGTGCTATTGATTGCCACTATCGGAGTGCTTTATCTGGCGGGTCGCTTTTTCAAGTTCGACTCAGCGCTCTTTGGTAAAGGTTAGGTAGAGGCGGCGCATAATGAGTTGGTGGACCCAACCGGCGACACAGACCCAGATTACCCATGGCGATCGCTTCTGGCTCTACGTCACGGCAGCGATCATCATGCTGTTGCTGGTGATTCCCACTTTTATCGTGGTGCCCATGTCATTTTCCGATTCGCAGTATCTGGCGTTTCCGCCCGAGACGTGGTCCGTCCGCTGGTATGAGGAGTATTTCGGATCGCGCAAATGGATGCGGGCAACGGTCACGTCAGTGAAAATTGGGACACTGACCACGCTCGTCGCGACGCCGCTGGGCACCATGGCCGCTTACGCTCTTTTTGTGTCGGGCCATCGTGCCGCTCGAGCGATCTTTATGCTGCTGATCACGCCGATGATCGTGCCGGTGATTTTGATCGCGATCGGCGCGTTTTATGCCTTTGGCCGTATGGGGCTGAACAACTCCATCACGGGCTTGGTTCTTGCCCATACGGCGATGGCAACACCGCTGGTCATGATTCTAATCACCGCCGCTTTACGGTCATACGATCTCAATCAGGAGCGTGTCGCGCGGAGTCTCGGGGCAAGCCGAGTGAAGGCCTTTTTTATGGTTACGCTGCCACAGATCAAATTTTCAGTGGTAACCGCGGCGCTGCTGTCGTTTCTGACCTCATTTGACGAGGTAATTATTTCGATTTTTATCTCTGGTGGAAGCAACGCGACGCTTACCAAGCATATGTTTGCCGCCCTCCGGGACTTTATTGATCCCACAATCGCAGCCATCTCCACGATCATGGTAGCTGTGTCTACCGTGCTGCTGCTGACAACTCAGTTTATCGGCAGCAAGAAGTCCTAGCTCGAGTGGCTCAAAAATCTTGGGCCTCCTGTCTTTGCGGGGCCTGCTGATTAGTCTTTTCCGCCACCGTCAACCTGATCGCTTGTCTCCTAAGGCTCTTCCTCGTATGAGTCCGACGTTTCGGATGTTTCCTCGCCTGAATCCGACGTTTCGTTCGCTCCGTTTGAGTTGAGATTTCAGAGCGTAAATTATTTTGGAAGCAAAAAGGCGCCCCGGACTCTTTGGGCACATGTGTGCTCAAGTCCCGAGTTGATGACGCTGCAGAAAAAGCGCTCGAAACATTGCCAAGCGCTCGGCATCAAGATCGAGTCGCGCAGATTTCGACCGAACCTGACTTTGGCGCGATTAAATAGGACATCTTTCGCAGACCTTGCACGCTCCCTCGAGGCGCTTTATCTGGCGCAAGCCGATCCGTTCTGGATAGATTCGTTTCAGCTCTTTTCAAGCAAATTGCATCCAAATGGAGCGGTTTACCGAGTAGCACATAATTTCTCTCAAAGGGGGTTCACCCAGTGAGCCCCCGAAACCGGCAAGATGCCTTCGCGAGCAACCGCAGAGGAAGGAGGCTTTATGCGCAAATCCCAAACTTGCCGGTCGTCAGAGACGCTGCGCCCCATTCGCCTGGCGCTCAATGACCTTAAGTGCTGGCTAGCGAAGCGTCGATGGTGGTGCAGACCGATTGGCGTGTCGAGACCGTCGGCAAAGGACCCACACCAGACTGAACTCAATTTGGTGTGACCGCTTTCGGCAATGTCGACCGATTGCCGGCGATTACCTCCAGTACACCAGCAGCAAGAATCAGCGCGGTGCCGACAATCTGGGGCCAACCAAACGGTTCATCGGTAAGTAATGCCGCGCTGATTACGCCGACCACGAGCTCTGAAAGGATCAGGATACCGAAAACCCCGGTACCGATTTTTGAGGGCGACCAAAAAATAATGGCCGTCGTCGGCAACACAAAAAACAAAGAGACGCCCAGCAACAGAGGAAGGCTGGACATGACATTCTGGATCGAAGGCATTGCGCCAAGCGCGTCAGCAAGCAGCGGATATTGAGCGACTGTTGCAAACAGGCCGAAAATGATCACCATGAACAGCAGGGGAAAGATGCCCTCAGGTTGCTCGATCTCCGTACGGGCGGCGCCCGCGGTAATGAGTATCCCCGCAATCAGACCAAACCAATCGCCTAAATAAATTGGAAGAGGAATGCCGACTTCCAAGCCAACAGCTACCCAGACGCCCGCCAGCGCCAGAGTCACGGTCACCACACGCGACCATTTCAGTCGACGCTTTAAAAAGAAAGCCTCAATCAGGCTGGCCCAAAGAGGTGCAAGATAAAAAAAGACAAGCGCGCGGATTACCTCTGTTACTAGGAAGGAATTGGCGTAAAAGATGGCTCCGCTTCCCAAGAGCAAACCACAGAGCCAGTGTTGTAAGCCAATGTCCTGGCCTTTGTAGAGGCGCCACATCGCTACCGGGAGCAGGACGATAAACGAGATCAGATATTGTCCAACGGTGCCCCACCCTCCCGTCATACCCAGGTCAAGGAGCAGCCGCTGAGGCAGCCAATAAAGGCCCCAGGCCCCAGCTGAGATAAAGACAACGATACAGATACCGACGTAGGAAGTTTGGCGCATAGAAACAGGAGCCGCGACTTAAGAATTTAGTGAAAAAGTTGCTATTGAGAGGTGAAGGCTGGGAGATGATTTTAATCGAAAGATGATTCGGCTCGAGATTGTGGATTGATCGGGAGTCAGGGTGAACACCTTTCAACAGTGAAGATCAATGCAGGTGATCTCGTTTCGTGAGCCAAGTCGCATCGCGGGGCCCCAGGTACCGGTACCGGGTGAGACATAGAGATGGCAGTTGTCCCGGATATGCAGTCCGCGGACTTTCTGGAACTGTTGGCGCACCAGCCAGTTGAAGGGAAAGATCTGGCCGTTATGAGTGTGGCCACAGAGCATCAGGTCAATTCCTGAGTCGACCGCTGCTTCCCAGCCCAGCGGACGGTGGTACATAAGCACTTTAAAGCATTCAGGCTTAAGGTCAATTTTGGCAAGTTCATTTTTGACCTGGTGTTGATCTTCAGCATCATCGATCCCGATCAATTGCAGCTCTTCGAAACTTACCGCCTCGGTTCGTAAAAGTACGCAACCGGCGTCTTCCAGCATAGGGATGACCCACTCAAGTCCGGCGTAGCGCTCATGGTTGCCGATAGAAAAATAGATCGGCGCCTTTAAGGTTTTAAGCGCGGCGATATCTCTTGGCCCCACTCGTTTTGCGTCCAGAAAGTCCCCTGTGATCAGCACGAAATCCGGGTTCTTGTCATTGATAGTCTTAACCACTCGCTCAAGAAACCCAGCAGACCGAGATCCAATGTGCACGTCGCTGATCTGGACAAGACGGGTGTTGCGGGTAAACCGGGGGTGGCCAAACCGAAGTTCTTTACAGTGCAAGCGTTGGGCATTTGCGAATGCAAAAATAACGACGCTGATTCCGATTGCGAGAATCAAGAGGGCAGCCCAGCGATCATTCAGTGGGAGACCGAGTCGTAATACTTCATAGAGCAGACAGGGCGTAAAGAAAACAAATCCGATTCCCATCCAGTTGTATAGAGTAACTTCTAGTGCGCGGCTGGAGCTTCTAAAGGAGAGCCTTAGGATCGCGACGACGGCGAACGACAGTCCCACGATTGCAGGCACGTTCAATACGGTGGGATAACCCAACCATGTGGTCAGTCGATGCAGCGGGTAGATGTAAACCAAATAGGCTGCGAGCAGGACAAAGGACCAGAAGATCATGAACCGTTTTGCGTTCTTCCAAAACATGGGAACACAGACGCTTCAGGAATCCAGATGTTTCAAAATGCGCCGAGCTGCTTCGTGAGCCACCATGATGGTGGGGGCGTTGGTATTGGCAGAAGTAATATTGGGGAAAATCGATGCGTCTACAACCCGAAGACTTTGTATCCCAAAGACCTGAAGATCGGCATTGACTACGGCACTCTGAATATCCGCTCCCATACGGCAGGTTCCGCAGGGATGGTAAACCGTGGTTGAGCGTTGCCGGAAATCCTTCAGAATGTCGTCCTCCGGCATACTTGTCAGGTCAAGGTCAGGGGGCTCGGCCAGTATGTCCTGAATCGCCCTTGTATCCTGAATTCGACCCACCAGACGCGCCATTGAGACGACCCCGTCAAGATCCTTTTGTGTTGTCAGATAGTCCGTGGTGATCCGAGGCGGAGCATGTGGATCAGATGAACCAATCTCGATGGATCCTTCGCTGGTGGGGCGGCAGGGATTAAAACCCATGATGAAGCCGGGGTAGGGGTCCGGCAGAGTCAGCTTTCGGGTTTCTCCCTCGGCAGGCTGGTAGCTGACTGGATTGCAGTACAACTGGGTATCGCTTGTCTCAAGGCTGGTGCGGGATCGGGCCAAGCCCCCGATCTGGTTAACGCCAAGGGAGAGAGGCCCCGATCGGCGGAGCAGGTACTGGATTCCGGCGCCGATCCGGCCCGGCCAACTGCGAAGCGTGCGGTTTAGTGTGGGGCGGTTTGCCCGATAGAAGTAATTGATCCCAAGATGGTCCTGAAGATGGCGCCCGACATGCGGATGCTCCAAAACCGATTGAACTCCATGGGTCTGCAGGAGTTCGCCGGGCCCAATCCCGGAGAGTTGCAGCAGTTGGGGTGAGTTGACGGCTCCTGCGCATAGCAAGACTTCCTTTCTTGCCTTGATTTCGATGAACTGATTACCCGATAGACACCTGACGCCAATTGCCGCCCCCCCCTCGATATTGAGTCTGGTTGCCGTCGTATTGGTCAGAATTTCGAGATTGCGCCGATCACTCGCCGGATGCAAAAAAGCGGTGGCTGAAGAGCATCTTTTTCCCGCGCGGGTCGTGATCAGATAGGGGCCAACTCCTTCTCCTTCGAGGCATAAGTTTTCAGGGCAATTCAGACTGGCTTGTAGAAATGCCTCGACGAACTCGTGCTTCAGTGAATGATAATCTGCTGACGCATCGTGAATCGTTAGCCGATTGCCCGATTGGGGGTGCGAGCTTGCGGGTCGCCGTGCGCCAGATGTCGTAGAGAACTCCTCGAAGCTCTCGTAGACCTGTGCGACGTCACTGTAGCCCCATCCCGGATTTCCAGCTCTTCGCCAATCATCATAGTCTGCCGCCTGGCCCCGGTGATACACCATGGCATTAATAGAACTGGAGCCTCCCAAGACTTTGCCGCGAGGCCAAAAGAGTTGGCGGTTTGCGATTGCCGGGTCGGGCTCTGTGGAGTAGCACCAGTTCACCTTCGGGTCGGTGTAGGTGATGCCGTAGCCGATCGGTGTACGAATCCAGAAGCGATTGTCCGACGGACCTGCCTCGAGCAGGATAACCTGGCGCTTGCCGTCGGCGCTTAGCTTGTCTGCCAGAACACAGCCTGCTGAGCCCGCGCCTACGATAATGAAATCCGCTTCTTTTTTCAGCACAGTCGATGCACTCCCTCGATTTTGTATCCTGATTTATAAGGCATGAGTCGGTGACTGCAGAACTTCAAAACTCACCGGTCCGTGATCTTTACTCGCGCGTATGGGTGGGTATCATAAGAGCAGAGTTCAGTTTTCGTAAGCAGGGGAACGTTTCATGACGACCGAGCAGAATCCGTTAGACGCGGTATCTACGGAGGGTGCCGTCACTGACGCAGCGGAGCCTTACGACGAGATGGGAATCGAACCAATTGGATTGCGGTGGGCATTGGGCCGGCCGCGGTAATCAAGGAGGAGAATGTTATGCCTTGCTATCTTTATCAGGCGTCTTATACCGGCGCCGCAATTAAGACTTTGGTTGGCAATCCGCAGGACCGTACTGGACCGGCCAAAGCGGCGATTGAAGCAAACGGGGGTACGATGATCGGGGCGTGGATGGCTTTTGGGAGTGACGACCTCGTCGTCGTTGCGGATATGCCTGACGATGCTTCCATGGCGGGTGTTGCACTGGCGGTGTCTGCAACCGGCGCTATCGAAGGAGGTAAAACCACCAAGCTGCTTGATATGCCCACCGCCGTGGAGGGCATGAAAAAAGCAAAAGCCGTTCTGGACGTCTATCAGCCGCCTAGCTAAAAGGGCGGTCAAGCCCCTGGGGTGGCACCACTCCGGGGGCTCGGCAGCAAAAGGAAGCGGCGGACCAATGGAAGTTGAAGGAAGGAGACAAAAGGGAAGGATTCCATCGTAACGATGCCGCCGCACACCGCTTAAGTTTTTCGCTTAACACTTCCCCTGAGAATCGGTGGTTCGGCGGGGGCACTGGAGGAGTGCCCGGGGGTTGCCCCCGCCGTCTCGGTGCCACCGTGCACCGCTAACCCACCCCCGGGTGGACATTTCATTTAAATTTTGTGTTCCCCGATTACGTTTGTTTGCAGCGAGGATTTAAGAACCGTCTCCACTGCGGAAAGATACTTTTGAACTGCCTTCTTTCCTTTGCCGGTACAGTGATAGGTGGTTCGGGTTTTTCTGCCGATGAAGGCCTTTTTGATGTTGACCAGACCGTCGTCCTCGAGTTTTTTCATGTGTGTCGATAGGTTGCCTCTCGTGAGTTCAAGCTCTGCGAGCAACGTGTTGAAGTCAACCGCGCCCCTGGCAAGTGACAAGTGCGCCATGATCGCCAGGCGGACCCGATCGAATAACGCCGGATGAACATTGAGAAGCTCGCTTGAACCCATGACACCGGTTGCGCTAGACGACCGCTTCAACCTGACCGCGATGCAGTCGAATCAGTCGGGTCATTGAAATCAGTGCGACCAAGGTGAAGACGGCTAAGGGCGTCAGCAAGGTCGGGATCTGCGCAAGAAACTGGTAAAGCCCAGTCGCAATGCACAGGGTGCCCAGCAGCACGGCTAATCGCGTTGGCAACGTAAAGAGTCGGCCCTGCACCAGATAATCACCGGTAAATGCGAGTAATAGGGGAGGAACCCATTCCGGGTGTCCCGCCAGCATAACGAGGGCGATAGCCGTGAACTTGAGTAGAAGGTCGGAGAGGTAAGACAGGAGTCGGGCGTAACGAAAGTTTCGAACAATATAGGCGTTCAGTTCTTCGCCACTATTGCGGGCGGCACGCCAAATAACAAAGTACAGCAGGATAACGAGACCAATCAAGATGCCTGCGATGAGCCCGATACCGACCACGCGGATATCTGGGAAGGTCGCCCCCAGCATCAGCATCTCGGTCAGAGCACCACTGCTCAGCAGTTCGATCAAAAGCAAAAGGGCAGACACCCCGAGTGCAAGCCCCTGAAGAATCAGGTTCGCCGTTAACGTAACGCCAAACAGCCCCGCGGTCTGTACGGGGGTCTCGTTTTGCTCGGCTTGATCGAGGACCCGACGGATAAGTTCAACGTCAGCAATGGCTTTGCGGACATTCAGTTCTTCTGGAGACATTCGCTTCCTCAATACAAACCAGTTTGTAATACAAACATTATGAAAGAAGCAGCAAATCCTGTCAATACCCGGTCCAGACGTAAACTGGTGCTTCTGAATGATCCCTCCTGCAAGCGCGACCCGATAGAATCCGGGTTTTGCGAAGGGCACAGGAGGCCATTCGGCCTTTTTTTGATTGGATGAAGTACAGCGCCGACTTTGACTACAACTTACCGGAGGAATTGATCGCTCAGTCACCGTTGGCCGAGCGGGCAGACAGTCGGTTACTGATTGTTCCGCCGCGCAATGGTGTCCTGATAGATAGCACTTTCTCTGGTCTTGCGGATCGACTTCTCCCGGGCGACTTGTTAGTTGTCAATGAAACTAGGGTATTGCCAGCGCGTCTGTATGGTCACAAATCCCATACCGGTGGGAAGGTGGAATTGATGCTTGAGCGTTTGTTGGACGAGCGTACTGCGTTGGTTCAGCTTAGGGCGAGCAAGTCGCCGGGTGTCGGAACAGAACTTACGACCACAGGGGGCACGCCTCTTCGAGTGCTGGGCAGAGATGGGATGTTCTTTGTTATTGGCTGCAATCCTGGAGAGCAATTTGAGGAATTGCTGCACCGAGAAGGTGAGACGCCGTTACCCCCCTACATTGAACGTCCGGTAGAAAGAGCAGACGACGACCGCTATCAGACAGTTTATGCAAGACATCCAGGAGCCGTTGCCGCGCCGACGGCCGGCCTGCACTTTGATGAGCGCCTCTTTGAGAATCTGGCTGCAAAGGAGGTTCGGCTTGCCAAACTCACTTTGCACGTCGGGTCAGGTACCTTTTCGCCCATGAAATCTGAAGTCCTGGATCAACACGAGATGCATGCGGAGGAAATCGTAGTGGATGAGGACATGGTGGAGGCCGTACGCCAGGCGCGGGATCGCGGCGGGCGCGTGGTTGCTGTTGGCACGACCGTCGTGCGGGCGCTGGAGTCAGCAGCTCAGCACGGTGTTCTGGCGCCCATGCAGGGGCCCACGAAGCTCTTTATTCGTCCGGGCTTTCGCTTTAGTGTCGTGGACATGTTGATCACAAACTTTCATCTGCCCCGGTCGACCTTGATTGTCCTGGTCAGCGCTTTTGCGGGTGTCGAGCGGATTCGTGAGGCCTACCAGCATGCGGTGGACCATCGTTACCGCTTTTTCAGTTATGGGGATGCCATGTTGCTGGAATCCAGGAATGTGCCGTGAAATACACACTACTCCATACTGATGGCAGCGCGCGTCGGGGGCAAATAGAGAACCCCCGAGGGGTGATCGATACCCCGGCCTTCATGCCGGTTGGGACGGTAGGTTCGGTTCGGTCTGTCAGTCCACAGGAGGTGGCCGGGACGGGTGCCCAGATAATTCTGGGAAATACCTTTCACCTGATGCTCAGACCGGGTACCGAAATCATTAACCTGCACGGAAGTCTTCATGACTTTATGGGGTGGAGCGGCCCGATTCTGACGGACTCAGGCGGTTTTCAGGTCTGGAGCCTCGCCAAGAAAAAGGACATTCGAGAAGAAGGGGTGACGTTCCGTTCGCCGGTAGATGGCTCCACGGTGTTGCTTGATCCAGAGACCTCAATGAAGGTGCAAAAAGCCTTGGGATCAGACATTGTCATGTGCTTTGATGAGTGCACGACCTATCCTGCAACCAGAGAGGAAGCGCGTCAGTCTATGGAACTCTCATTACGCTGGGCGGAGCGGTGCCGGAGTTATTCCTTGTCGGCCGGACAATCGCTCTTCGGGATTGCCCAAGGCGGGATGCATGAAACCCTGAGGCTCGAGGCTCTGGATCGCCTGCAGTCAATTGGTTTCGATGGCTACGCCCTTGGAGGTCTATCGGTTGGAGAGCCCAAGGAGGATATGCTGCGGATCCTGGATGCTGTGACGGGCGCAATGCCAGCCGATCGGCCGAGATACTTGATGGGCGTTGGGAAACCCGAGGATTTAATAGCGGGTGTCGCGGCAGGGATCGATATGTTTGATTGCGTTTTGCCAACCCGAAACGCGCGCAATGGGTGGTTGTACACCCGTCAGGGTATCGTTCGATTAAAGAACGCCGTGAATAGAAAAGACACCCAGCCGATCGATCCTGACTGCACATGCCCGGCCTGTACACAGTTCAGCCGAGCCTATCTGCGCCATCTGCACGTGACCGGTGAATTACTCGGACCGCGACTCTGCACGTTGCACAACCTCGTCTTTTTTCAGACGCTGATGGCCGATATACGCCAGGCGATCGCCGATCAGCGTTTCTCCGCCTTTGCGGACGAATTTATGGCGATTTTCGGCGGTCATACCGATGATGTCGTATAATCGCGCGCCTTTCTATGTCCCGATTCGTGAGGTAGCAGAATGGATTTCCTGATTTCCGACGCCTTCGCACAGGCTGGGGGAGATGCGGGCGGCAGCCTGTTCAGTCTCTTGCCGCTGGTTGTTATCTTCGTACTGTTTTATTTCCTGTTGATCCGTCCCCAGCAAAAGCGCGCCAAACAACATAAAGAAATGGTTGCAGCCCTTTCCAAGGGGGAAGAGGTGGTGACCAATGGCGGTCTTCTGGGAAAAGTGACTGATGTCGATGACAACTTTATTTCCCTGGAAATCTCCAGTGGACTGACCGTTAAGGTCCAAAGGCAAGCGGTCTCCCAGGTAATGCCAAAAGGTACTTACTAAACCGATGCGTAATCACACGCCGTGGTGGAAGTGGCTGATCATCGCGGTCGTTATCGTGCCGGGGGCGTTCTATGCGCTGCCCAATATATTCGGCGATGATCCCGGCATTCAACTGCGCGGGGTTCGCGGCGGCACTCTTGGCGCAGAACAGTTCCAAGAGGTTCAGACGGTATTGGATGAGGCGAGTCTCGCTTATGATTCTGTATCCCTAGAAGATTCGGGTATCCGAGTCCGATTCAGGACAACGGATGAACAGCTTCAGGCGAGGGACATCCTGGAGGCACGCCTGCCGGCTGGGTTCACCATCGCGCTGACGCTTCTGCCGGCAGCGCCCCAATGGCTCTCAAACGCGGGGGCCCTGCCGATGTATCTTGGTCTGGATCTTCGGGGAGGAGTGCATTTTCTGCTCGAGGTTGATATGGCGACGGCGCAGAGGCGCGCGGAGGATCGGTACGTCGCGGATCTTCGAGCGACACTGCGAGAAGCCAAGATCCGATATCGTGGTATTGCCCGTGACGGCGGAGGCGGCATCAAGATTACGCTTCGCTCTGCCGATGCGGCGGAGGAAGCACTCAAAACGATCCGCAAAGAGTTGCCCGGACTCGTGGCAACCGCGGAGGATACAGGCTCAGATGAAGTCCTCAGTGCCAGCCTGGCGGAAACAGAAATAGACCAATTGTTCAAATTTGCGCTCGAGCAGAATGTGACTGCTCTACGAAATCGGGTCGACGAACTCGGCGTGGCCGAGCCCGTCGTCCAGCGACAGGGGGATCGGCGGATCGTTGTCCAACTGCCGGGGGTTCAGGATACCGCCCGCGCCAAACGTATTCTCGGCCGGACCGCTACGCTTGAGATGATGATGGTCGATGAAGAGCATAGCCTGGAAGCCGCTTTGGGCGGTAAGGTGCCACCGGGATCAAAGATTTACCGATTTCGTGATGACCGCCCGATTTTGCTGGAGAAGCGCGTTATCTACTCTGGAGAGAACATTGTCGATGCGGCGGCAAGTATCGACACGCAAAGCGGCGGCCCGATCGTGAGCATCACTCTGGACGCAATTGGGGCGCGAATTAATCAGAAGATAACCGGCAAGAATATCGGCAAACGGATGGCCGTGCTGTATATCGAGAATCGGTCAACGATCCGGACGGATGCGGATGGTCTGCCGATAAAAGACGATCAGGGTCGCGTCCTGCGTACCCAGCAGCGAATTGAGGAAGTAATCACCGCGCCTGTCATTCGGGACCAGTTAGGCAAGCGATTCCAGATCGAAGGGCTTGATAGCGTGAACGAGGCCCGTGATCTTGCTCTGATGCTGCGCGCAGGGGCCCTTGCAGCTCCGGTGGAGATCATTGAGGAACGGACCGTGGGTCCAAGTCTGGGTCAGGCGAATATCGATCAGGGATTCAGATCGGTGTTGGTCGGCTTCATTCTTGTGCTCATCTTTATGATGATTTACTACCGGGTCTTTGGAGTATTTGCAAATGTAGCCCTCGCGCTCAACCTTGTTCTGATCGTGGCGGTGCTTTCCATGCTGCAGGCCACGCTAACGCTTCCGGGTGTTGCGGGTATTGTGCTTACCGTGGGGATGGCGGTGGATGCGAACGTCCTAATTTTCGAACGCATCAGGGAAGAGATTCAGAATGGCTCGACTCCTCAGGCGAGCATTCATACCGGGTACGAGCGGGCACTTTCAACCATTGTTGATGCAAACATCACTACCTTAATTGCGGCGATCGTACTGTTTAATTTTGGAACCGGCCCAATCAAGGGATTTGCCGTCACATTGAGCATCGGGATTATCACGTCAATGTTTACAGCGATCGTGGTAACCCGCGCTTTGGTGAATTACCTTTATGGCGGCAAGCGCGTTAAGTCCCTGGCAATCTAGCGGCTGAAGCAATGCGGATCTTTAAAAAAGTCACCGAGTTCGATTTTCTTGGCAGGCGCCGTGCGGCATGGATCTTGTCCGCCGTGCTTCTCGCAGTCAGTATTGGCTCGCTTGGTGTTCGCGGCCTGAATTTCGGGATCGATTTCACAGGCGGCACTTTGGTGGAACTGGAGTATTTGCAGTCGACGGATCCGGTTGAGGTTCGATCAACGCTAAAAGAAGCCGGAATCGAGGATGCCATTGTGCAGTACTTTGGCACTTCAAGGGATATCCTTGTCCGGCTTCCGGTGAGTGCCGATAAAGCGGCATCTGAGCAGAGCAGCGATGTCGTCGGCGCTCTCAGGGCTGCGGCTGGAGAGACCTTGACAGAGGGAGCACAGGGCGGCTTCCAGCAGTGTGTCGGCATCGGAGGAGGCGTAGAGGATTGCCAGGTTCAAATGCGCCGAGTCGAGTTTGTGGGCCCGCAGGTAGGAGACGAACTGACGGAGAAGGGCGGACTCGCAATGCTATATGCGTTGATCGGCATTCTCATCTATGTCGCTTTCAGATTTGAATGGCGTTTTGCCGTCGGTGCGGTTATCGCACTGGTTCATGATGTCCTGATCACGCTCGGCGTGTTTTCTGTTCTGGCAATCGAGTTTTCATTGCCGGTTCTGGCGGCTGTCCTGGCGGTGATCGGGTATTCATTGAATGACACGATCGTTGTGTTCGACCGCATCAGGGATAACTTCCGCAAAATGCGTAAAGGCTCTGTTCTTCAAATAATGAATCGCTCGGTCAATGAGACCTTGCCGCGTACCGTGCTGACTTCTGTGACCACCCTGCTGGTGGTGTTGACCCTGCTGCTGGCCGGCGGTGAGATCATCAAAGGGTTCGCGATTGCGCTCTTGATCGGTGTGTTGATCGGAACTTATTCTTCAATTTTCGTCGCCAGTCCCGCCGTATTGGTCCTGGGTATTTCCCGAGAGGATATGCTCCCTGTGGCCAAGGAAGGTGCGGAAGCGGAGGGCGACCCGGCTCCTTAGGCCTGTTGCGGCGCCTGAGAGGCCTGCTATGCGTTGCCCCGCCTGTTCCAGCGACGATACCCGGGTTATCGACTCACGATTGAGCGACGCCGGTGCGAGCGTACGGCGACGTCGAGAATGTCAGGCCTGCAGCCATCGTTTTACGACGTTTGAACGTTTTGAGCGTGAACAACCGAGAGTCGTCAAGAGTGATGGCAGGCGGGAAACCTGGGATGAAGAGAAACTTCGCCGTGGGTTGCTTCGTGCGCTGGAGAAGCGCCCGGTAGGTCTTGAACAGGTGGATGCCCTGATCAACGACGTCAGCCGTCAGATTCAGTTAAGCGGTGAGCCGGAGGTGCGATCCGCTGCGATTGGAGAGATTGTGATGAGCCTTCTTCCGCAGATCGATGAAATCGCCTATGTCCGTTATGCCTCGGTTTACCGGAGTTTTGAGGATGTGGCAGCTTTCAGCAAAGAGATTGACCGGCTGCGAAAGGATCAACACGCTCCGAGCAACGTTGCCCAGTTGTCACTGCTAGCAGAACCCAAAACAGGCCGGCGGAAATGAATACCCCTGATCATTCGGATCGAGATCTTCGGTTTATCACCCGCGCGGTGGAACTTGCCAAAAGGGGCCTGTATACAACCAAGCCAAATCCGCGCGTCGGTTGCGTGGTCGTTCAGGGTGACGAAATTGTTGGTGAAGGATGGCATGAGCGAGCGGGTGAGTCCCATGCGGAAATCCACGCGTTGTCTGCCGCTGGTGATCGGGCGAAAGGAAGCGAGATCTTTGTCAGCCTTGAACCGTGCGCGCACGCCGGACGCACAGGACCCTGTGCCCAAGCTCTCGTGGATGCTGGGGTCAGCAGAGTCGTGGCAGCGATGATTGACCCCAACCCGCAAGTTGCCGGTCAGGGAATTGAGATGCTCCGTTCTGCGGGTATTGCGGCGGAGATATCGGAGCAGGACTGCGGCGCGGTAGAGCTTAATGCGGGTTTTTGCAAAAGGATGACAAGTGGTCGTCCTTTCGTCAGGCTTAAGGTGGCGGCCACGATGGACGGGAGAACGGCTGCCAATGATGGAAGCAGTCAATGGATTACGGGAGAAGCTGCGCGGGCAGAGGTACATCAGTTAAGGGCGCGAAGCTGTGCGATAGTGACAGGGATCGGGACCGTGAGGGAGGATAACCCGCGCCTGAATGCTCGTGTCGACGAAGATGTGGTGCAGCCCCTGAGGGTAGTTCTGGATGGAAATGGACAATTGGACCCGACCGCTCGTCTGTTTTCCGAGTCTGGAGACGTATTGATTGTTACGAGTCGTGCAGATGATGAAGGCTACGGATTTGATGCGAGAACCGAACAGTTATGCCTGACTGGAGAAGATGGCCGGGTAGATGTTGCCGGGGTTCTGGATATGCTCGCGGAGCGCGCCTGTAACGAGGTTTTGGTCGAAGCCGGGGCCGGTGTCGCAGGTGCTTTTGTTTCGCGCGGCTTGGTAGACGAAGTCTGGGTTTACCAGTCACCTGATATGCTGGGAACCGGCGGCAGAGGAATGTTTGTGATGCGTGGAATTCGGTCCATAGGTGATCGCGTGAAGTTTGAGTTGACGGATGTTTCCAGAATTGGGCGAGACTTACGGCTCATTTATAGTCCGTCAAAAGAGGGGTAGGCGATGTTTACTGGGATTGTTCAGGATATTGGTGAGATCGAGTCTTTAGAACCTCGTGAGGGTGATCTCGTTATCGGCATCCGGCCGAGCGCCCTCAATACGACGCTCGTGAAACTTGGCGACAGCATTGCTGTGGCGGGGGTTTGCCTGACCGCCGTGAGCATTGCATCGGGTTGTCTCTCTTTTGACGTATCAAAAGAGACGTTATCCAGGACATTGCTTGGAAACTGGAAACTGGGTGACGGCGTCAATCTTGAGTTGGCGATGAGTGCTCAGGATCGTTTTGGGGGGCATTTGGTCAGTGGGCATGTGGATGGATTGGCTACACTGATTGAGTCCTCAACCTCAGCCCGTTCAACCCGAATGCGGTTTTCCGGAGCTCGTGAGGTGGCGGCCTTTATCGCGGAAAAAGGCTCTGTCACCCTCGACGGTGTCAGCCTGACCGTGAATGACGTGAAGGATACTCAAGCGGGAGTAATCTTTGAGGTGAATCTTGTTCCGCATACTCTTGGTGTCACAACACTTGGACGGCTTGTGGCGAAAGACAGTGTGCATCTTGAGGTAGACATGGTCGCCCGTTACCTGAAACGCATGCAGGAATGCAGTTGAGGAAAGAACGGATGGCAACCGAGTTTGGGTTTTTCGAGGTTAGGAGCCCGGGGACTGACCGTGCCTGACAGGAATAAGGTTCAATAATGAACGAGGCCGATAACGAGCATGGTGTCAGCCCGATAGAGGAAGTCCTCCAGGATTATCGGGATGGCAAGATGGTCATCCTTGTGGACGATGAGGATCGTGAGAATGAAGGCGATCTTGTGATTGGCGCAGGATTTGTGACGGCGGAGCACATCAATTTCATGGCGGCCGAGGGCCGAGGGCTGATCTGCCTGACGCTGACCGAAGAGCGCTGCCGCCACCTGAAATTACCCCTGATGGTCAATGACAATAACGCGCGCTACTCAACCAACTTCACCGTATCAATCGAGGCGGCCGATGGCGTGAGTACCGGTATCTCTGCCGCAGATCGGGCCCATACCATTCGTACTGCGGTCAGTGAGAATGCCACAGGGGAGGATATCGTGAGCCCCGGACATGTTTTCCCCATCATGGCGCAGCCTGGAGGAGTGCTGACCCGGGCAGGGCACACGGAAGCCGGGGTGGATCTTGCGCGTCTGGCGGGGATTGAACCTGCCAGCGTTATCTGCGAGATCCTTAATCCGGACGGCACTATGGCCCGACTCCCGGATTTACTTGAATTCGCTCGGGTTCACGGTCTGAAACTGGGTACCATCGCAGATCTCATCCGTTATCGCATGCGCACTGAGCCGACTGTCTGGCGAATCTCGGAGAATATCGTCAGCACTCGCCATGGCGACTTCCGCGCGGTGATCTATGAGGATGGTGAATTGCGACAGGTTCATATGGCGCTGGTGCACGGAACGATCGAACCCCAGGTGCCAGCTGTGGTTCGCGTTCACCCGCACAGGGGAGCTTTTGACATGCTCGCAGAGGCCCGTGAGGCCCAAAGCTGGAGCGTTGACTCGGCACTGAAAAGAATCGCGCAGTCACCACGCGGTGTTTTGGTCCTTTTGACTTATTCGGAAGATGCGGTTCAATTGGATCGTCGGGTCCGGGGCGAGTCGGCGACGGATGGGAAAGAGCGGGAATTGCGTATGCTGGGTGCAGGCAGTCAGATCCTGTCGGACCTCGGTGCCGGTAAAGTCCGGGTCCTGGGGACTCCGCTTCGGACTCATGCGCTCTCTGGCTTTGGCTTGGAAGTGCTTGAGTATCTTCCAGGTTCTCGAGCTGACTGAGTTGGCTTCGGTTAGTCGTCATCTTGCCCGGCGTTGCGCCGCTCAAGCCCTGTATCAATGGATGCTGACAGGCCAACCCACAGCAGAAATCGAAGCTGCCTTCATCAGCGATGATGGGCTGAGCGATTCGGATATTTCCTACTTCAGGCATCTCATCGAGGCAGTGCCGGAAAGGCGTGAGACGCTTGAACACCGCCTCCACGGCATGATTGAGCGCCCCTTAAGTCAGTTGGATCCGGTAGAGCGGGCAATTCTTCTAATCGGGGCTTACGAGATCCTGTTTCGTCCCGATATTCCTAACGGAGTGGCAATTAATGAGGCCATCGAGATGGCGCATCTTTTTGGCGCGACCGACAGTTTCAAATTTGTAAACGGGGTTCTGGACCGTCTGGCCGGTGAGCCCAGAGACCTCTAGCCCCAAATAGCCCCATGGACGAGTTTGAGCTGATTGATCAGATCTTCCATCGTCCGGAAGGTCTTTCCTCGCAGGTCGCGATCGGTATTGGAGATGATGGCGCCGTCATCAATGTGACAGCCGGCAAACAAGCTGTCGTTGTAATGGATACACTGGTGGCTGACGTGCATTTCCTGGAGTCGCAATCCGCCAGTTCAATCGGGCATCGTGCGCTCGCGGTGAATCTGAGTGACATCGCCGCCATGGGCGCAGTGCCGCGTTGGGCGACTTTAAGCCTTACCCTGTCTGAGGTGAATGAGAACTGGCTGAATGGATTCGCCGATGGATTCTTCGAGTTGGCTGGTCGACACGAAGTCGCTCTGATCGGAGGCGACACCACCGCAGGGCCTTTGGCAGCCTGTGTGACGGTAGGCGGTGAAGTTGAGACCGAAGGGGTCCTTCGGAGGGCCGGCGCGCAGCCTGGCGACTTCGTTTACCTCAGCGGAAGAATAGGAGGCGCGGCCGCGGCACTGTCCTCAGCTGAGGGGTATGCGGATCCAGTTCTCCATCGTGCCTTGTGTTGGCCGCAGCCGCGGACGGAGCTGGGGAGCGCTCTTGGGGGTATTGCGAATAGTGCGGTTGACGTTTCCGACGGGCTGCTAGCAGACCTGGGTCACGTCCTTAACGCGAGCGGGGGACTTGGCGCCGACCTTGAGGCAGACAGCCTGCCTTTGTTTGAATCGGCAGTCGCCTTATTGGGACGTCGGCCTGCGCTGGAGCTCGCGCTAGGGGGTGGTGATGATTACGAGCTCTGCTTTACCACTCCAAAAAACAGGCATCAGGAAGTGCTCGAGACGGGGCATCGGTTGGGTCAGGAGTTGTTTCGGATCGGACAGATTACAGAACGCGGCGGTTGTCGTATCCTCGGAAGCGAGCTGGATCTTGATTCGGTGTCACCCGGCTACCAGCACGCATGGCCGAGATCAAAAGCATGAGTGAACAGCGTCGGTCTGATCAGGTCATATTGTTTTTGGGCCAAGGCCTCGGGCTAGGCCGTATTCCCTTCGCCCCGGGAACGGTGGGAACGCTCCCTGGCCTTTTGCTCGTGTGGGTGTTCTGGCAGGGGGAAGATGAAATTTACCTTGCCCTGACGGCTGTCGTTACCCTGTCTGCAGTATGGATTGCCGGGCGCAGCGCAGAAAGTCTTGGTGTTGCTGATGATCCGCGTATCGTGATCGATGAGATTGCCGGTGTATTGGTGGCGTTCGCTCTGGTGCCGCCGAGCGGACTGGCGTTAGTGGTAGGCTTTTGCGTATTTCGGATTCTTGATATCGCTAAACCCCCACCTATTTCAACTGCCGATCGTCAGGTCAAAGGGGGTCTAGGCATCGTGCTCGATGACGTCCTCGCCGGGATCGGCACCAATCTCGTGTTGCAACTGCTGTTCCGCGTCCTCGGAGTCGGTGTGTAGCCGAACCCGTATTGGGGTTGGCGAGGACGCGGGGAGACCAGATCAGCGCTGCAGGTGCTCCAGCTTGCCAGAGACTTCCTTCCAGTCGTCCGCATCGTCGGGAGCAGGTTTCATCTCCGTTAAGACCGGCCATTGCTGCGAGAGCTCTGCGTTCAGTGCCAAAAAGTCCTGCTGATCCTCGGGAAGGTCTTCTTCAGCATAAATAGCATTCACCGGGCACTCTGGTTCGCAGAGGCTGCAGTCGATGCATTCCTCAGGATCGATCACCAAAAAGTTAGGGCCTTCATGGAAGCAGTCTACGGGACAGACCTCCACACAGTCAGTGTATTTGCAGCGGATACATGAGTCGCTTACTACGTAGGTCATCTATAGTCTCCAGAAGTCTCCAAAAAAACTTTCGCGGACCGAGCGCCAGATTTTAGGCAATGTCGGCAGCGCGGTAAATGATTACAGCCCGCTTCGGGCCACAATCTTCCTGAGATCCTCAAAAATGTGTGGAGTGGCGGCGACAAGGTTGCCGCTTTCAATGAACCCCTGTTCTCCTGAGACATCAGAGACCAGTCCCCCGGCTTCACGGATTAAAAGCGCGCCTGCCGCCATATCCCAAGGCTTCAGGCCGAACTCCCAGAACCCATCCAATCTACCGGCTGCAACGTAGGCAAGGTCCAGCGCAGCAGCGCCCGCGCGGCGAATTCCCGCGGTCTTGGGGACGAGGCTCTGAAAACTGCGCATCCAGGGCTCCATGATACTGAGGTCCCGGAATGGGAAGCCTGTTCCCAGTAGTGCCGGCGTCAGTTGCCGGGTCGAACTCACGCGGAGCCGTTTCCCGTTCAGTTGTGCGCCCTCACCGCGACTGGCAGTAAACATCTCATCGCGAAGCGGATCGTAGACGACACCGTGTTCGAGAACCCCGTTGCGCATAGCTGCGACTGAAACTGCGAACATCGGAAAACCATGGAGAAAGTTGGTAGTGCCGTCGAGGGGGTCAATTACCCAGGTATATTCCGAGCCTTCTTGCAGACCGCTCTCTTCAGCGAGAACACCATGTTCCGGATAGGCGTGAGTGAGGACATCCAGAACCGCACGTTCGGCTTCGATATCCGCCTGACTGACAAAGTCGTTTCGACCCTTGGAGGAGTACTCCAAGCGATCCAGTTGACTGAAGTACATTAAAATGACTCGCCCACCTTCTCGGACGGATCGCACAGCGGTGTGCAGCATCGGGTGCATGTTGGCGAGAACGCTCCGGGTTCAAGGTGTGGCGATCCCCTGAGCGAGCCAGGGCGATCTTGGATCGTTCCTTTCGGTGAAGGTGCGTTTCAATCAACCTCACCGGTCAGGATCGAACGGTATCTTGCGGGTGCGGATTGTAGCCCAATGAGAGTCCGCGAGGTTCGCAGGACCCAAGAAACAAGATGGGAGAGTTGAGAAGTGAGTGTACGGATTGTCATGGTAGAGACAACCCATCCCGGGAATATTGGTGCGACGGCTCGGGTGATGGCCAATATGGGTCTCAGCCAGTTGTGTCTGGTTAACCCACGCAGCTTTCCAGATCCAGCGGCAACCGCCCGCGCTGCAGGTGCGGACTACATTCTTGATCAAGCTAGGGTGTCTGATTCGCTGGAAGAGGCCGTGAGTGATTGCGGGTGCGTTATTGGTGCAACCGCTCGCAGGCGCTCACTGGCGTGGCCTCTGCTGGACGCTGGGCAGGTGGCAGCCCGATTGGTGGTTAAGCAACAAGTGACAAACTGTGCGCTGGTCTTTGGCCCGGAAGCTTGTGGTTTATCCAACGCCCATCTGGACCTGTGTCACGCCCACCTTCGGATTGACGTGAATGAAGCCTTTCCCTCTCTCAATGTGGCAACCGCGGTTGCAGTAATGGCATACGAGTTCCGGAAGCAGTCTGGTCTCGGGGCGTTGGAGCCTGCTGTGCAAAGTGCGGAAGAGGAGACCCCGATGACCATGGGCGAATTCGACCAGCTAATGACCCATTTGGAGATAGTGCTGAGCAAGACCGCGTTCCTCTCGGGTCCCAAGACCAAGTTGCTTCGCAAAATCCGCCGTCTTTTGCTTCAGGGTGTGAAATCTACCCAAGAGGTCAATATTCTTCGAGGTGTCTTGACTTCTCTGGAGTATGCTTTGGGAATCTCTGACAAGGAGCCGCAAAAGAGAGCACAAAGGGAAGAGCAAAACACAGCAAAAAACAACAGCACTACCCCTACGTGATAAAATATCCGTTGTAAATTGAACTTGTACCTCACTAGACCGTAGGCAGATCGCATATGGCAATTACCCTGACAGAAGCAGCAGCACAGCGAGTCTCAGACCATCTCGAATCGCGAGGTCACGGCGAAGGGTTGCGGCTTGGCGTCAAGACGACCGGATGCTCGGGACTCGCTTATGTTGTCGACTTTGCTGACGAGATCAGCCCTGAAGATCAAGTTTTCACCAGCCGGGGAGTAAAAGTGATCGTTGATGGAGATAGCATCAAGTACATCGACGGCACGGAAATCGATTTCGCCTCCGATGGTTTTTCAACCGCATTCCGTTTTAAGAACCCAAACGTGGCGGATGAGTGCGGTTGCGGCGAAAGTTTTACCGTAAACCCTTCCTAGGTGTCGTTTCCGGTAACCGAGTCGCCCATTTCTGCGGCACCTCATCAGGCGAATCCCTCCGGCCTTGCCGCGATCACCACGCTTGGCTGCAAAATAAACAGTTTTGAGTCGGCGGCGATGGCCCAGGATCTCGAACGAGATCAATGGAGTCTTGTTGACCCAACTGAATTTGCAGATGTTTATGTGATCAACTCCTGCACGGTGACGGCTGAGGCCGATCGCCAGACCCGGCAAGCCGTTAGGCGCGCGCTTCGCCAGAACCCAAAGGCCCATGTCATCGTGACCGGCTGCTATGCTCAGAACCAGGCAGATGCCTGCGCAGAGATCCCGGGCGTTTCCCTGGTATTGGGTAACGATCACAAGTTTGCCGTGGCAAAGTTTGTCCGGAACCTGAAAAAATCAGTCCAAGTCCCTGAGGCGGTTATTCAGATAGATCGGTTGACGGGGCTTCCTCCAGCCCTTCTGGAGGGCTTTGAGTCGCGTTCAAGAGCCTTCGTCCAAGTGCAGCAGGGATGTGATCAGTCCTGCACATTTTGCGTCATTCACCGTGCACGGGGGCAGAGTTGGTCTTTTGATGAGGCACACATCTTGCGGCAGGTCAGAAACTTTGTCAGCGGCGGGTTTTCTGAGGTCGTGATCTGCGGAGTGGATCTTGGTAGCTATGAAAGCCCAGGTTTCGAAGATGGATCTCAACTCCCGTTGGCATCACTACTCAAGAAGATTGCTGATATTCCCGGAGCCTTCCGGATTCGACTGAGCTCTGTAGATCCCGTCCACCTTACCGATGACCTGGTGGCTGTGCTCTCAGATTCGGAGCGGTTTTGTCCTTACCTCCACGTATCAATCCAGAGCGGAAGTACCTTAATCCTGAAACGCATGAAACGCCGCTATGACCGCGAGTTCCTAATAGACCGTTTGGAATCTGCCCGACAACACATTAACGGGTTAGTTCTCGGAGCAGATGTCATGGCGGGGTTTCCTACAGAATCTGAGCAGGATTTTGCCGACACCGTCGATGTCATTGATCGCGCCCAGGTAATCTATCCGCATGTCTTTTCATTTTCGGCCCGGCCCGGTACGCCCGCAGCTCGCATTCCCAGACAGGTCCCGAAGGAAGAGCGGCGCAGACGCGCCGCTACGCTTCGTACCGTTGGGGAGGCTAATCGGCGGTTGGCGCTTCGCCGCATGATTGGCAGCGTAGGACGACTGATTGTTGAACGGGTTGATGTGCCCGCCAAGAGCAACGCTTATCATGGGCGGTTGGCGAACTACATGCCGGTAAGGGTTGTGGATCCTGAAAATGCCTCTGAAAACGAGGTGGGAGTGGAGATTCAGCGAGTTAACGAGGAGGTTCTCGTTGCCCGTGTCTCCCCCTCGGAATAAAATCTCCCCTCACGCGGGGATCTTGGCGGCTTGAGCTGCGACTGGATGTTTTAAAACTGCAGCCACGCTGGCATAGCGGGCAAGCGGATCCCCAGTAAGATCTTTATCCCTGAACCTGGAGAACCTGAATGAGCATCGAAAGAACATTTTCGATCGTCAAGCCCGACGCTGTCCGAAGAAACCTCATCGGAAAAATTTACGAACGTTTTGAGTCAGGGGGTCTGCAACTTCTGGCGGCGCGCATGATTCACTTGACCCGCGCCCAGGCGCAGGAGTTCTACGCTGTACACCGAGAGCGGCCTTTCTACAATGATCTTGTGGAATACATGATCTCCGGGCCAGTTATGGTTCAGGTACTCGAAGGGGAGAACGCGATTGCCCGTAATCGGGAGATTATGGGTGCGACCAACCCGGCTGACGCGGCGCCTGGCACGATTCGTGCAGATTTTGCAGAATCCGTTGAAGCCAATGCCGTCCACGGTTCGGATGGGCCAGATACTGCGCGGGAGGAGATTGCTTTCTTCTTCGACGACGCTGACCTTTGTCCGAGGACTGACTGAGGCAGTCAGAATCTTTGTGTCAGCGCCCAAGAACCTTGTAGGACTGGATCGGTTCGCGCTGCAAGACTACTTTGCATCGCTGGGCGAGAAAGCATTCCATGCCCGCCAGTTGCTCCAGTGGGTGTACCAGAGGGGAGTTACTGATTTCTCGGAAATGACGGATTTGCGCCTGTCTTTAAGGCAGACGCTGTCCGAGAACGCGGTGATCGCATTGCCCGAAGTGGCTCGGGCTCAGCATTCACAGGACGGCACACGCAAATGGTTATTCCGTCTGTCAGACGGAAACTCCATCGAGACGGTATTCATTCCCGAGGAAGACCGGGGTACGTTATGTATCTCCTCGCAAGCAGGATGCATGTTGACCTGCAGTTTCTGCGCGACCGCCCGCCAGGGGTTTAGTCGGAATTTGTCAGCTGGAGAGATTATTGGTCAGCTGCTGCTTGCGGATCGATTGCTCAAGCAGGAAGGTTGGAGAGAGCGGCCCATTTCCAATGTGGTGATGATGGGTATGGGAGAGCCACTGCTGAACTATGATGCCGTCGTCAGCGCCATGCGGCTTATGCTGGATGATCTTTCTTTTGGGCTATCTCGCCGGCGTGTAACCCTCAGTACGGCAGGCGTTGTTCCTGCCATGGATAAACTGTCTGAGGACTGCCCCGTCAGTTTGGCAGTCTCCTTGCACGCCGTGCGCGATGCGGTGCGGGACGAGTTGGTGCCCTTAAACCGCAAATATCCCATTGAGATCCTTTTGGACGCTTGCCGGAGATTTCTTCGTAACGACAGTCGTCGGCGCATTACCTTTGAGTATGTAATGCTGTCAGGGGTAAATGACGCGGAGGAAGATGCTGAGACCCTGGTATCCCTGCTTCGCGGGATTCCCTCCAAGATCAACCTTATTCCGTTTAATCCTGTTCCGGGCGTCGAGTACCTCTGTTCGGATCCAGATGCGATAGACCGTTTTCGCCAGCGCCTGATCTCCAGCGGACTGACCACCATTACCCGAAAGACACGTGGTGCGGATATCGCCGCGGCATGTGGACAGCTCGCCGGCGCGGTTCAGGACCGAACCCATCGCAGTGCGAAGCTCGCCAAGACCGTGTCGTGAGCGTGTTGTGAGAGCGAAGTATCTCGCCAGTCTTTTGCTGATCCTAGTGATCAATGGCTGTGCACCTATATGGGAGGATGAGTCCGGTTGGGATCCGGAGCAGCGGGTTGAGTTGTATACCCGATTGGGATTGGAGTACATGGCCCAGAATCGTTTGGCCTCTGCACTTGAAGCGATGAATGACGCTCTCGCTGTCGCGCCCGATGACTCCACAGCAAATCATGCGATGGCTCTGCTTAAAATGCGTCTTGGGGAAACGTCTGATGCCAAGACGCATTTTGATCAGGCGTTGGTCAGCGACCCGGGCAATGTGGGCGCCCGTAATGACTATGGGAGTTATCTGTGTGAGCAAGGCAAATGGACGGGCGGAGCAAAACAGTTTGAGACAGCCCGCGATGATCCCTTCAATACAGAGCCTTATGTCAGCCAATATGGCCTCGGGGTTTGCCTGATTGGGGCGGGGGAGTTCAGAGCCGCCCAAGAACAATTTCGTGCGGCATTGGTCGCAAAGCCCAAGAGCACTCCGGTGCTTTACCAGTCAGCACGGGCAAGTTTCAAGTTGGAGGAATATTTCAGTGCCCGAGCCTTCCTCGAGCGTATGTTCGGCGCAGGGGGCGTTACTGCGGACAGCCTCTTGCTTGCGGTTCGTACTGAGCGCAAACTTGGCGCAGATGATCTTGCAAAGGAATATGCCGCTCGGTTGAGAAGCGCTTATCCAGGTAGCGAACAGGTCGAACAGTTGAATGTCTTGATGAGTGGGGGTGACAATGGCTGAGTCTGCCGAGACACGCAATACCAGCCCTGGTGAGATTCTCCGGGGTGCTCGGGAGTTGTATGGCTGGAGCCTTGAGGAGGTGGCCGCAGAGTTAAATCTGCTGCCTCAGGTCGTAGAGGCACTTGAGGCAGATGATTACAGTCAAACAGCGGGATGGACCTATGCCGTGGGATATTTGCGCAACTATGCGCGTCTCGCGGGTGTCTCGATTGAGCAGGCTATTGACGACCGTCAAGAACTCCTGCCTGCCAAAGAAGACGGCCCGGGAACCATGACGGAGTCCGCGACCAGTCGACCGCAACCGATCCCGATTCAATACCGATGGGTGGTCACGGCGGGTGTCCTGTTGCTGGTGGTTGGGGGGCTCTACGCGGCGTTCTTGAACCGTGCGAGTGACGTTGAACGCTTGCGTTTGGATATTGCAGAAGAAACACGCTCGCAGTCGGGAGCGGCATCGGACGACGACCCTGTGGCAGCCACGGAGGAAAGTGTTGTCAACGAACCAAAAACCGAACTGGCGGTGACGTTAACTCCGACGAATGACGGTGAGACGTCAGATTCTGGAAAAATCGCTTCAGGCAAGGCCGGCACGCAGGCAGAGTCATCCGAGTCGCAAACAGCACCAACCGTTAACACTGCAACGGCCGGCGTGACGGCCTCCGCGGGTAGTGATACTGAGAGTTCGGTAGCAATACCGGCCTCGCAAGCGCAAGCAGCGCAATCGGGTCAATCCGAAGCTAAGTTGGCGGAGTCGACCAAAAAAGATCAGGCGAAAGTATTAGTCGCCGAAAAAGAAAGCTCCGAAGAATCTTCAAAAAAACAAGAGAGCAAGAAGAAGCAATCAGATCCTGGAAAAGTTGCCACAAGCTCCGCAAATACAGATTCGAAAAAGACGACCAAGAAAAAATCATCCACATCCGGGAGCGCGAAAGCGGCAAGCAGTGCTTCCACAAAAACTGCAAAAAAAGGAAGCCAGCAGACGGGTTCCCAAACACAGGCCTCGGCCGCCGCAGCGTCCCAACGTCAAACCCTGAATCCTGAGGTATCGACTTCGGTGTCACAGACCGGCGGAACCACCCGTCCACTGACTGCGGGCAGTCGCAGTATTACGCTAAAAGTGCAAGAGAGTACGCACGTCGTCGTATGGGATCGTGACAACGTTGAGCTTCTCCGACGATATATCGAAGGGGGGAAAGTGGTCAGCCTGGCCGGCAAGCCCCCATTCACATTGCTGGTCAGCTATCCCGAAGGCGCTAAAGTGGTTTATGGCGGGCGAGAGTTCAGCATCCCCGTTGGTAAATCAGGTCGTAACGCGAAGGTGCGGGTCGGACGCTGACATCATGGCGGCAGAGAATAACGTTCAGTCAATCAGAGGGATGAATGACCTTTTGCCTGGGCAGATTGAAACCTGGCAACGGGTAGAGGCCGTCGTGCGAGAAGTATCCTGTCGCTATGGTTACAGGGAGATTCGGACGCCCATCGTTGAGCGGACTGAGCTTTTTCGCAGATCCATCGGGGAGCAAACCGATATTGTCGAAAAAGAGATGTATACCTTTACCGACAACAATGGCGACAGCCTCACTTTGCGGCCCGAAGCGACCGCGAGTTGCGTCCGGGCGGGAAATGAGCATGGCCTACTTCACAATCAGACACAGCGGCTTTGGTATGTCGGGCCGATGTTTCGGCATGAACGTCCGCAAAAAGGCCGTTATCGACAGTTTCATCAGTTTGGAATCGAAGCCTTGGGTTGGGCGGGATCGGATATCGAGGCAGAGGTTATCGCGGTGGGGGAGCGGCTATGGCGTTGTCTTGGAATCAGAGGCCTGACTCTCGAGATTAATTCACTCGGTTCGGTGGCAGCGCGTGCCAATTTCCGGGATGCCCTAAAAGCTTATCTCTCGGATCACGTAGATGCGCTGGACACCGATAGCCAAAGGCGTCTGGAACGCAACCCGCTAAGAATTCTGGACAGCAAGGATCAAGGCACACAGGAAGTGCTTAATAGCGCGCCCAGCCTTTCCGATTTTCTCGAAAAGGCTGAACAGGATAATTTCGAGCGGTTGCAGCGCCTGTTGACGACTGTAAACATCGCCTTCTCGGTGAACACCCGCCTGGTTCGCGGACTCGATTACTACACGGGCCTGGTGTTTGAATGGACTACTGATCAACTGGGGACGCAAAGCGCGATCTGTGCCGGAGGTCGGTATGACGGGCTCGTCGAGCAGTTGGGGGGACGACCCGCGCCGGCGGCAGGTTTTGCCTGCGGGCTTGAGAGATTGATCGAACTGGTTACGCTGCAAGGAGAAGAGAGTCCGATACAATCGCCCCGCGTATTCGTCGCTGCACTAGGGGATATCGCGGAACTTGAGGCGATTCGGTATGCGGAGAGTCTTAGGGATGCCGGGGTCGATGCGCAGGTAAATTGCGGCCAGGGCAATCTTAAGAAGCAATTGCGGCGGGCGGACAATAGCGGTGCGCAAGTGGCTGTGATTATCGACGACGAGTCGGTCGATACCTCAACGGTGAAAATGAAACCACTGCGTGGACAGGGTGAACAAAGTACAGTGCCGGCAACTGAACTACTGGCGGCTGTTCGTTCGATTACAGACT
>DLPX01000084.1:0-24507 GCA_002477475.1 Proteobacteria bacterium UBA7447 | reverse complement strand
TCCACGTAGCCCATGACGATGAAACTGAGAAACTGCGGGAGTGGTGGAAGCGCAACGGTACTGGAATTGTTGCCGGCGTGGTGATTGGCATTGGTGGTGTAGGAAGTATTCAAGGATGGCGGATGTACGAGGACAGTCAGGCGGGCAAAGCCTCAGTCCTGTATGAGGAAATGCTGGGTGCAGCGGCCGCAGAACGGTCTCAGGCGGCGAGTGCCGCGGCTGAGGCTCTGGTTTCAAAACATTCTGGAAGTGGCTATGCGGATCTGGCGCAGTTGATGCTCGCACGACTGGCACTCGAGGAGGGAGATACGGCCAATGCCAAGGCTGCGTTGATTGAACTGATTGCGTCAACGTCCGATCCGGTGATGCGCCAGGTAGCGCGTGTCCGACTTGCGGTGATCGCGCTGAAGGAGGGAGATCCCGAGGAGATCCGCAATCTGGCCCGCGCCGAAGGCGACGATGGTTTTAGCTCTCATTTTCAGGAACTGCTCGGCGATGCGCTAGTGGCGAGCGGCGACCTGGAGGGTGCGCGACAGGCGTATCAAGAGGCGCTGAAGGGGGTTACGGCGGATTCTCAAGCGGGGCGACTGATTACGGCAAAAATGAACATGACCCGAAAGGGTGATGATGGGTGATACCCGATGAAAGTGCGTCTTGTACTGCTGGCGGCGATGATGCTGCCCTTGTTGGGATGCGGAAAGAGCGCCATCCACTTTATGCGGGAGGGAGGGCCCGTCACGCAGGCCCCAACGGTAGAGCAGACGGCTACCTTACGAAAACTCTGGCGTCGTGATCTGGGAGCAGGATACCAGAATGGTAACTTTCTTCTGGCGCCCTCTTTGCAGACGGGCCGGCTGTATGCCGCAGAACCGGGAGGGCGAATTTATTCCCTTGACGCTGAATCGGGCCAGATCATCTGGCAGCAGAACCTGGAAGAGTCGTTGGCCGCCGGGGTAGGGGCAGATACCAGGCATGTAATTGTCGTGACCCGCGAGGGAGAGGTAGTGTCCCTTGATGCCGAGAATGGCAGCCTGCGTTGGCGGCAGAAAATGGGTACGGAAGTTCTTGCGCGTCCGGTGCTCACGGAAAAGCAGGTGCTGCTTCGATCGGGCGATGGCCAGGTCATTGGCGCAGACCTTGAGTCCGGCGGGATTCTCTGGCGCGTCCGGCGCTCGGTGCCAGCGCTCACCGTGCGAGGGCTCTCTGCCCCGCTGGTTATCAATAACGTGGCGTTAATCGGTTTTGCCAGCGGGAGACTGTCAGGCATCGATGTTGAATCGGGGGCGGAGCTCTGGAGTGCGCGTATTTTTCGAGCTCGCGGCAGCAATGAAGTCAATCGCCTGGTGGACATTGACTCGGACCCATACCAGATGGGCGAACGCCTGATTATTGCCGGTTTCCAGGCTCAAATCAGCGCGGTTTCTTTGAAGACAAGACGCATCGAGTGGGATGCAGATTACTCTACCCTGCGTCCGTTGAGTGCAGTAGGAGACATACTGCTGGTGACAGCGGACGATGGATCAGTTTCCGGTCTGGATATCCAAAGCGGCACGCAGATCTGGAAGCTAGACGCGCTTCTGGGTAGAGGTGTCAGCGGACCCTTTGGTCTGGAGCCGCGTGGCTTTGCGGTCGTTGGGGACTATAAAGGACTGCTCTACTTACTTGATGCAGCCTCCGGGGAGTTCGTGGGGCGCAAGAAGGGAGGCGGCGGCGCGGTCCTGGGGATTTACGGAGCCGGCGACGACGACCGCTTCGTCACTCTGTCGGAGAATGGATCGCTGACCGCTTGGGCGGTTGGTGAGTGATCCTGAACTTCTAGGCCTTAAGGGCGTTTCCTCGCAACATGATTCCCGTTGTCGCTCTTGTCGGCAGGCCCAACGTTGGCAAGTCGACATTATTTAACCGACTGACCCGCTCGCGCCAGGCGCTTGTCGATGACCAACCGGGCGTTACCCGTGATCGACTTTATGGCGAGGCCTCACATCAGGATCGACGTTTTCTCCTGATTGATACTGGGGGACTCTCGGATGACGGAGATGTTCTGAGTGCCGCGGTCCGGGAACAGGTGTTCCAGGCGCTGTCAGAGGCCGACGCGGTCGTGTTTCTGCTTGATGCGCGTGATGGCCTGTCGGCTTCAGATCGAGATATCGCCTCAGATTTACGCAGGGACGAAACCCCAGTCTTGGTGGCAGCCAATAAGGCGGAGGGCCTGGATCGCGACATCACCGCCAGTGAATTCTTTGAACTGTCCCTGGGTACGCCTCAGGTCGTTTCGGCTAAAACAGGACAAGGCGTTGGGACCTTGTTGGACGCAATTGCCAGCATCGTGCCTGACTCGGAATCTGAAGGGATCAGCGCAGAGGCCAATCGGATCGCGATAGTCGGCAGACCCAATGTCGGAAAATCCACTCTGGTCAACTGCCTGGCCGGTGAGCCCAGGATGATCGTCGCAGATCTTCCGGGCACAACGCGGGATAGTGTTGCGGTGCCTGTCGAACGCGATGGGGAAGCTTTGCTGCTGCTGGATACTGCGGGGGTGCGCAGAAAATCTCGCGTGCGCGAGACCCTTGAGAAGTTCTCCGTAGTCAAGACCTTGCAAGCCTTGGCATCTGCCGAGGGAGCGGTGCTGGTCCTCGATGCAAGAGAAGGTGTGAGTGACCAGGATGCGACGATAGCTGGCTTGATTGTTGAGACAGGCCGTTCGATTGTGATTGCTGTAAATAAATGGGATGGCCTCGAAAGAAGGGACAAAAATGCGATACGCCGTGAACTTTCCCGAAAACTGGATTTCTTGCCTGAGCATGACACCGTCTTTATCTCGGCGATGCATGGTTCTGGGATTGCGGAACTGACCAAAGCGATTCGGCGAGTTCGAGCCAGCGCGATGGCAGAGATGGGGACCAGCCGCCTCAATCGGGCTCTGGCCCAGGCGGTCGAGCATCACCGTCCACCTATGGTCAACCATCGCACGATCAAGCCGAAATATGCGCACCAGGGAGGGAAAAACCCTCCCATCGTAGTGCTTCACGGCAACACTTTGCACAAACTGCCCGCAAGTTACCTCCGGTATCTCGGGAAAACGCTCGCCGGGACTTTCAAGTTGACGGGAACACGGATTCGATTTGAACTGCGCAATGCGGAAAATCCGTACGACAAAAAGAAAACGTCTCGCAAGGGGAGAGGGTGACAAAGGCGCCCTGCTTGTGCCGGGCGCGGATAGCGACGTTACCTGTCCCCTGGTTGGGTCGACGTGACTTCTGCGTTCGCGGTTCCGTTTGCGAAACGGGTGACGATAGCGTCACCGGGTTTCAGAGTCGCCGCGGATCGTACGACAGTTTCTTTTCCCGCAACTTGTACGATTGCGAAGCCGCGGTCCAAAGTGGCAGTTGGGCTCAGCGCCTTAAGTTGCGCTGCAGCTTGTTCCAGACGGTGATGTTGCTGCGTCAGATCCTGATGTAGCCGGTTTAAAAGACGTGTGCGCGCCGTCTTGATCCTTGAAGATATTTCGGCTACCTCAGTTTGAGGGGAGTGCATCTGAAGCTTCTGGCCGCATCGAGTCAGGCGCGCGTGCTGGTTTTGATGTTCAAGGCGCCATCCGGTTTTCAGTCGTTCACCTAAAGACAAGAGTTTCTCCGCCTGATAGGTGAGACGATCGCTGGGGTGTCGGAGCCGTGCCATCGCGTTATCGAGCCGCTGGGCTGACGTTTGCCGTTGGCGATCAAGCGCTGAGCCAAGCCGAAAAATCTGCCCGTCAATCAAGCCGGTCAGGCTCTCGATGTCCGGAGTGACGGCCTCTGCGGCGGCGGTAGGCGTGGCGCAACGCAAATCTGCGGCGAAGTCCGCCAGAGTCGTGTCGGTTTCATGACCTACGCCTGAGACAACGGGCAGTTTGCACTTTCCGATTGCGCGGACTACGATTTCTTCGTTGAAGGCCCACAAGTCCTCGAGCGAGCCCCCACCTCGAGCAAGCAGAACGACGTCGCATTGGCGAGGGCTCAGCATGTTCAGCGCGTGAGCAATTTGGGGAGCTGCGTGCTCTCCCTGGACCATGACAGGCGACACCAGCGCTTCGGCCAGGGGGAAGCGCCGGGTCAGAGTCGCTAACATATCCTGAAGCGCCGCGCCGTGTTTCGAGGTGATGATCCCGATTCGGCCAGGACGCTCAGGAATCGGGCGTCGCTCCCCGGGATCGAAAAGCCCTTCAGCAGTCAGCCTGCGTTTTAACTCCTCAAAACGCTGCCGCAGTTCGCCTTCACCTGCGGGTTCGATGTATTCAACGATAAGTTGAAAATCGCCGCGGGCTTCGTAGATTGACACATTTCCGCTTAATAAGACCTCGGTACCGTTCTCAAGGGTGCCTCGATAGGGTGAGCGGCGATTTCGAAACATCGCGCAGCGGATTTGCGCGTGCTCGTCCTTCAATGAAAAATATATATGCCCGGAGGCCGGTGTCGCGAGATTAGAGATCTCACCGGTGAGCCAGACTGTCCCGAAATGCTCCTCAAGAAGATCGCGCGCTACCCGGGTGAACTCACTAACCTGGAGGATCGTTCGGCTCATCCCGATATTATGCCTTTCGGGAGATCCCCCGATAAGCACAAAGCGTGGATTAACTCAGGGCGCTGAGACAGGGCGTAAAAAAAGCCGGACAAAGTCCGGCTTTTTTGGCGATAAAACAGTTTAAAAGTAGAAGGGCGCTGCGGTTTTTTGGGCTTTGGACTGCGCGATACCTGCATGAGCGGCCCAAGAGATCTTTTCAGCGATTCGAATTGCTTCAGATTCCTCGTTTGCTTCGAGTTTGGCCTTCGCCGTCTTCAGAAGTTTGCCCAGCGGGACAGCACCTCCGCCCGTCGCCGGATCAAGCAGGCGCCAGACCGCACTGGCCTGTTGAGCTGCGGCAAGGTCCGCTTCAGCCTGCGCGATCGCCTCGGAGGCGGTTCCGGCGTGAGAGGCTGAAATTGATAGCACCATGCCCACTCCCGCAAGCAACGAGACCCAGGTAGACAGTTTTTTCATCAGGTTTCCTCCGAATTACATTCGTGTGATTTATTTAAAAATAACAGTCACTTAATGCCTAAGAACACCCTACAAGTTTACCGCGTCCAAGTCAAACCGTATAATCGATCGATGGAACATCCAGATCTTGCACTCACCTTCGACGACGTGCTCTTGGTCCCTGACCGGTCGGATGTTCTCCCTCACGAAGTCGATCTGGCTAGCGCCTTTTCGCGCAACATTACTCTCAATATTCCGCTCATTTCTGCGGCAATGGATACTGTGACTGAGGCGCGAGCGGCCATTTGTTTGGCCCAGTCTGGCGGTCTGGGGGTAATACATCGCAATATGACGCCGACCGAGCAGGCGGAGCAGGTGAGTGCGGTCAAAAAGTATGAGAGCGGTATCATTAAAAATCCGGTCTGTGTTCCCAATTCCGCAACGGTCGGCGAAGTGGTAGCCCTGATACGGGAGAAAAACTTTTCGGGGGTACCGGTGCTGGATGAAAACGGTCGGCTTACCGGAATCGTCACGAGTCGGGATATACGCTTCGAAGATCGTTCTGACCAGGCGGTGACTGCAGTGATGACCCCCCGCGAACGCTTGGTGACTGCGCCGGAGAAAGCCACGCGGGAGGATATCCGCGGTTTGCTCCATGAGCACCGGATAGAGAAGGTACTGCTGGTAGACGAGGCCTTTAATCTGAAAGGGCTTGTCACTGTCAAGGATATACAGAAGCAGACCGAGTTTCCTGATGCGTGCAAGGATGGTGAGGGGCGGCTCCGTGTTTCGGCCGCGATTGGTACCGGGGGAGATTCGGCAGAGCGTTGTGAGCGTCTGGTAGAGGCCGGAGTTGATGCCATCGTGGTCGACACTGCGCATGGACATTCGCGAGGTGTGCTTGAGCGCGTTCGTGAAATCAAAAAGTCATTCGTCAACGTCGAAGTCGTCGCGGGAAATATCGCTACCGCCGATGCGGCCCGGGCTTTGGCCGATGCGGGCGCCGATGGCGTGAAAGTCGGCATTGGACCAGGCTCCATTTGCACTACGCGGGTGGTCGCAGGAGTGGGTGTGCCTCAAATCACAGCAATCTCAGATACCGCCGCGGCACTTAGAGAGTTTGCGATTCCTGTGATAGCCGATGGAGGAATTCGTTTTTCCGGGGACATCGCCAAGGCCATTGCGGCAGGAGCCAACGCGGTAATGGTTGGGGGACTGCTCGCGGGAACCGAGGAGGCGCCGGGCGAGATCGAGCTCTTTCAGGGCAGATCCTATAAGAGCTATCGAGGCATGGGTTCGCTTGGTGCAATGCAAGAAGGTTCTAAGGATCGGTACTTTCAAGAAGGGCAGAGTGATCCTGGAAAACTCGTCCCAGAGGGTATTGAGGGACGGGTTCCATTTAAGGGACCGATGTCGCAGATTATTCATCAACTGACCGGCGGGCTCAGGGCCAGTATGGGGTATACGGGGTGCGCCACGATTGCTGAAATGAGATCACACTGCCGGTTTGTCCAGATCACACATTCCGGGTACACAGAAAGTCACGTTCACGACGTGACTGTTGTGAAAGAAGCGCCAAACTATCAACGGGGCAGTTGAGCTTGTCACCGCCTGGGGTAGCGGCAGGTTCGGATCAGGATCGCATCCTGATTCTTGATTTCGGATCCCAGTATAGTCAACTGATCGCCCGGCGGGTCCGAGAAGCAGGCGTGTATTCGGAACTGTTTCCCTGGGATGTCTCCCCGAAAAAGGTTGTAGATTTTTGGGCGAGCGGGATCATTCTTTCCGGCGGGCCGGAGAGCGTCCATGGCACGGATGCCCCGAAAGTGCCTGAACAGGTGTTTTCGTTAGGGGTGCCGGTGCTGGGCATCTGTTATGGAATGCAGACGATGGCGGGCCAGCTCGGCGGCGTGGTTGTACCTGCCAGCCATCGAGAATACGGCTACGCGCAGGTTCGGGCACGCGGCCATTCGAGTCTATTACGAGACATCGAAGATCATCGGACGGCCGAGGGATACGGGCTCTTGGATGTCTGGATGAGTCACGGCGATCGGGTTGATTCTCTGCCGTCAGGCTTCCGTGTCATTGCCGAAACGCCCAGTGCCCCTCTTGCGGGTATGGCAGACGAGGATCGTCGCTTCTACGGATTGCAATTCCACCCTGAAGTAACGCATACCGCTCAGGGCCGTCAGATTATCGAGCGCTTTGTGCATGAGATCTGCGGTTGCGGGCGGGAATGGACCTCGGATCGGATTATCGATTCCGCGATTCAAGACATCCGTCAGAAAGTGGGATCGGATAACGTGCTCTTGGGGTTGTCGGGCGGAGTGGACTCGTCTGTCGCGGCAGCACTGCTTCATCGTGCGATTGGAGAGCAATTGACCTGTGTGTTTGTCGATACCGGTCTACTGCGCCTTGATGAAGGCGACGATGTCATGCGGACTTTCTCCAAGAATATGGGGGTGAGAGTCGTGCGTGTAAACGCCCAGGACCGCTTCCTTGAGGATCTGAAAGGCGTGACGGATCCGGAAGAAAAACGCAAAAGAATTGGGCACGCGTTTATTGATGTTTTTGACCAGGAAGCCGGAAAGATTTCCGACGTGAAGTGGCTGGCGCAGGGAACCATCTATCCGGACGTCATCGAATCCGCTGGCGACTCCTCTGGCAAAGCAAAGGTGATCAAATCCCATCATAACGTCGGCGGCCTCCCGGAACATATGGCGCTGAGCCTGGTGGAGCCACTCCGGGACCTTTTCAAGGACGAGGTGCGGAAAATCGGTCTAGAGTTGGGATTGCCTGAAGAGATGATTTTCCGTCATCCGTTCCCCGGTCCGGGACTGGGTGTGCGCATCCTGGGAGAGGTGCAGAAACCTTATGCAGACCTATTGCGACAAGCCGACGCGATCTTTATTTCAGAGCTTCGGCGCGAGGGTCTCTACGACAAAGTGAGCCAGGCTTTTGTGGTCTTCCTTCCGGTCAAGTCGGTCGGCGTGGTAGGGGATAACCGCGCCTATGATTACGTTGTTGCCCTTCGTGCCGTGGAGACAGTGGACTTCATGACGGCCAAGTGGGCAGAACTGCCTTACGATTTTCTCGATCGCGTGAGCCGAAGGATCATTAATGAGGTTAAAGGCATTTCCCGGGTGGTTTACGATATTTCCGGAAAACCGCCGGCCACGATTGAGTGGGAATGAGGGCATCTAACTCCTGGAGGAGATGATGACGTTGTCTGCGGGGCTTGTGCTGACCTCCACACTTTTATGCGCTCCGGTCACCGACTTCGTTTTTACCTACGCCGTTGTTGTCATGCCTGGCCTGGCGAGGCTCGCAGACAAGGAATTCATCAGGGCGTTTCAGGTTACCGATGAGGTAATTCAAAACAATTAGCCGATTGTCATGATCGTCTGGGTGGGCTCTATGATTTCGGTTATCAGCACCCTGATCGTCTCACTCATGGGGCCATACTCGGTCGACACAGTGTTGGCGATCATCGCGGGCTTTGTGTATCTGCTGGGGGTACAAGGACTTACGATTTTGGTTCATTTACCGCTTAATAGACGCATCGAAACGGTAAATGTCGGTGAGCGGGATGCAAGCGCCTTGCGTGAGGAACGTCTGTTATCTGAGGTCCGTTGGATCCGTTTCAATTGGATTCGCACCGTCATAGGTTTGGGTGTCACCGTGGCTTTTACGGTTGCGTTGAGCCTGAAGTCATCCTGAAGGTTTGCGGTGATGGGCGCTTTGTTTTAACGAGGGTTGAGGATCAATACAGTGGAGATCGATAAACGCTGGATGCGTCACGCCCTGACCCAGGCGAAGCACGCGGCTGAGCACAATGAAGTGCCGGTGGGCGCGGTGGTGGTTTTAGGTGATGAAGTGATCGGCGAAGGGTATAACCAGCCGCTAGGGACGCACGATCCGACTGCCCATGCCGAGATTGTTGCATTAAGAGATGCGGCGCGGACTCTGGGGAACTACCGTCTTGTTGGTACAACCCTATATGTCACCCTGGAGCCTTGTCTGATGTGTGCGGGCGCAATCATACAGGCGCGGGTTGAACGCGTTGTTTTTGGGGCGTTCGACAAAAAATCAGGCGCAGTCGGCAGCACAGCCAATTTGCTGCAGTCACCGCTTGCAAATCACCAATGTCAGATCACGGCGGGTGTGCTGGGAGACGAGTGCGCCGAGTTGCTTGACCGGTTTTTTGTTGAGCTGCGCGCGGGCAATCAGGACGCGAGCTCTGCCGGCTTTTGAGTCCCGTCTTCGATAGTTGAAATCGGATCAGGACTCCCGTCGCCCTGCATCAATTCCACCAGGGATGATGCCGCAGGGTTGTTTCGAGGGAGGCGTTCTTCCCGGGGAGGAATGCCGAAGAAGTCCCGATAGCATTTGCTGAAATGAGGGGCAGATACAAATCCACAGGCGAATGCGATATCGACGATAGATCTCGAACTGCGCAACAGTAATGATCGCGCCCGGCGAAGTCGGATTTCCAAATAATACCGAGTGGGCACGCATTGCAAGTGTTTCTGAAAGAGGCGCTCAAGTTGACGACGGGAGATTCCAACGTGCGTTGAAAGTTCGTCCAGAGTCATCGGCTCTTCGATATTAGATTCCATCAGCTCAACGGCTTCGACCAGTTTGGGTTGGCTAGAACCCAACCGCATTCGTAAAGGCATCCGCTGCCGATCAGAGCCGTCTCGAATCCGCTCGCACAGCATACCCTCAGAGATCCGGTCGGAAAGCGCACGACCGCGCTCCTGCGCAATCAGGGTCAGCATCATGTCTATCGGAGCCGTTCCCCCCGAGCACGTGTAACGGTCGCGATCGAGTTCGAACAAACCAGAGGACACCACAAGATGGGGAAACTCATCATGCATGTCGGGAATATTTTCCCAATGCAACGTGCATCGATAGCCGTCGAGAATACCGGCGCGGGCCAGTTGATAACTCGCTGTGCAAATACCGCCGATCGCCACGCCTCGCTTAATGAAGGGCTTGAGTTTTTCCAACAGAGATTCTGGGTTGACCGAGTGCAGATCGGCTCCCGCACAGACAAAGAGGGCATCCAGAGGCTCTTTCCCCGTGAGCTGACGAACCGGGTTGACACTGAGTCCGTTACTTGCCTGCCCGGGTTGGCCGTTGAGCGTAAAGAGCGGGAACTGATACAGTTCTGTTTCGGCGGCGCGGTTCGCGGTACGCAAAGGCTCGACGGCGGCAGAAAACGCCATCATCGTAAAATCGCGAAGAAGGAGAAAGCCGAAACGACGAACTGCGGTCGAATGGATCTGATAGCCTGCCCTGCCCATACTTATTCCCTGTTTATTGCGCCGGAATATACCACCATAAAATCCAAGCGCATACACAGTTTTTTTCAATTTTTCCCTAACTAACGGTGTCCACGAACTGTGCCCCAGAATCTGATAGCATGACTCACGTCGACTGAGTTCTTTCACGCCGGAGAGTTTTGCAAAGAGCGGTCGGCGAGTTCCATTTCAGAAACGTGTATTCTTCCAGATGAGGAAGGTTTGCACCGATTCTGAAATCTTAAATAGTCTACTTCTTAAAGCGATCTATCTTGCGTTAGCCCGACCATGACCAAACTGAGACAAGTGTCACTTGAGGATAAGTACCTCCTTAAGTCAGATCAGATTTTCGTGACCGGGATACAGGCGCTGGTGCGTCTGCCCATGATGCAGAGCGATGTAGATCGTAGGGCCGGCGTGCGCACAGCAGGGTACGTGACCGGATATCGAGGCTCGCCGTTGGGCGCATTGGATCAACAATTGGCACTGGCCAAGCCCCAGCTTGAAGCCTGCGACATCAAGTTTTTGCCCGCCGTTAATGAGGACCTTGCAGCGACGGCGGTCTGGGGAACCCAGCAAGCGGGATGGAGAGGCGACGGCCTTTACGACGGGGTTTTCTCGATGTGGTACGCCAAGGGTCCAGGGGTGGATAGGTCGGGTGATCCGCTTCGGCACGGCAATCTTGCAGGCACCAGCGCCCACGGCGGCGTCCTGATCCTGATGGGAGATGATCATGTGTGTGAGTCTTCAACCACTGCTCATCAAAGTGAATATTCTCTCGTCAATACTTTGATTCCTGTACTGAATCCTGCCGGGGTGCAGGACATCCTCGATTTCGGACTCTATGGCTGGGCTTTGTCTCGATACTCCGGATGTTGGGTTGGACTTAAGAGCGTACATGACACGGTCGAAGCCTCTGCATCCGTTATTGCGAGCGCTGACCGGATTTCAATAACGGCGCCAGATGATTTTGTGATGCCAGAGGGTGGGGTCAACTTCCGCTGGCCTGATACGCCGCAGGCGCAAGAAGCAAGGCTGCATCAATTTAAGCTGCCTGCGGTGTCAGCTTTTTTGAGACAGAACCCCATTGACCGTCAGGCGCTCGGCGATACGCAGGGTCAGTTGGGAATCATCTCCACGGGGAAATCCTATCTCGACGTGAGAAGAGCGCTCCTGGAGCTCGGCATTGATGAGATTCGGGCAAAACGCTTGGGATTGAAACTCTACAAGGTCGGGATGCCTTGGCCCCTTGAGCCCGAAGGCCTCAAGGCATTCGCGAACGGGACCCGCAAGCTGGTGGTGGTCGAAGAAAAGCGCGCGCTGATGGAAGATCAGGTCCGGAGCATCTTGTATGGTGCAGCCAATCCGCCTGAAGTCATCGGCAAAGCTGATGAGTCAGGGGAGGCCCTCTTTCAGGCACACGGGCGGCTTGATGCGGCGCAGATTGGGCAGGCGATTGGTGAGCGTCTTCTCCAACTTACGGGTGATGAGGCGCTGGCCGGAGCCCTCAAGCGGCTTGCTGATCGTGCAGATCATTCAGCACTCACGGATGCCGCAATGCGCAGGACGCCTTACTTCTGTGCGGGCTGTCCTCACAACACTTCGACGCAGGTGCCGAAGGGGTCGCGGGCACTCGCCGGGATCGGCTGCCACTATATGGCCCAGTGGATGGATCGTGAAACCGACACCTTTACTCAGATGGGCGGAGAAGGAGCGAGCTGGATCGGAGAAGCGCCGTTCAGTTCTACCAGCCATGTTTTCCAGAACATTGGGGATGGGACCTACTTTCATTCGGGATTGCTTGCCATCAGGGCCTGTGTGGGAGCTCAAGTCAATATCACCTACAAGATTCTGTATAACGATGCAGTAGCTATGACGGGCGGCCAGTCGGTGGATGGCCCAATGGATGTCATGCGGATCTCGAGACAGGTCCACGCAGAAGGTGTTTCACAGATCGTGGTGGTTACTGATGACCCCCAGAAGTATCCCTCTGATGCGGACTGGGCTCCGGGCGTCAGGATCTATCATCGTGACCTGCTCACCCGGATCCAAAGAGAGATGCGCGAGGTACTGGGCACATCCGTCATCATTTTCGATCAAACCTGCGCCGCGGAAAAGCGTCGCCGCCGGCGTCGCGGATTGATGGAAACTCCCAACAAACGGCTTTTTATCAACGAGGCAGTCTGTGAGGGATGTGGAGACTGCGGGACGCAGTCAAATTGTGTCGCACTGGTTCCGTTGGAAACGGATCTTGGGCGTAAAAGAGCCATCGATCAGTCGGCATGCAACCTGGACTATTCCTGCAACAAAGGATTTTGTCCGAGTTTTGTATCGGTTATTGGAGGCGAAAAAAAGAAGCCTCTCCCATCCGCGAATCCAGTTACCCCTGAAACAACCAAGACTCTTGAATCCGTTAGGATCAGCAAAGACAAACCCTACTCCATCATCCTGACAGGAGTTGGTGGAACGGGCGTGGTCACCATCGGAGCCATTATTGGCATGGCTGCCCATGTGGCGCGAATGGGTTGTTCAGTGCTTGATATGGCAGGACTCGCACAAAAAGGGGGGGCGGTCACCAGCCACATTATCCTGACACCCCAACCTGATGACGTGACGGCCACGCATATTGCAGACGGCGGATCGGACCTGCTGCTGGGCTGTGATGTGGTTAGCGCGGCTGCACAGGAAACGCGCACCAAGTTGAGCAGCCAGACCGCATCAGTCGTCAACACGCACAAAATGATGACGGGAGACTTTACGCGGGAGCCGGATCAAAACTTCCCTTTGGAGACGTTGCTTCAAGACATTCGTAATTCTTCTGGAGGGATACATACCGTACCGGCTACCGAGTTGGCAAAGGGGGTGTTTGGTGAGACGTTGACCGCTAATTTGATCATGCTCGGGTACGCCTATCAGTGCGAAGTTTTGCCGATTCCTCATGAGGCTATCGAGAAGGCCATTGAGCTAAACGGACGTGATGTAGACACTAATCTTGCGGCCTTCCGTCTTGGGCGAGAAACGGCGGCCGATCCTGCAAAAGCAAATACCCTGATGGGGAGGTCGAGAGCTGACCCTGATGTTTCATCGAAGCAGTTGGAGGACGAATTGCTAACACGTCGGCAAGGTCTGCTGCGCGAATCGCACGGCCCGCAAGTGGCTGCACGACTTTCAGAGTGGGTCGGTAGGGCTCGACAAAGCATTGATGCTTGTTACCACGACCGGTTGATTCCGCCGCTAATCGAAAGCGCGTTTCGGGTACTCTATCAAAAGGATGAGTACGAAGTGGCGCGGCTTTACAGTCAGCCGAAGTTTCGTGAATCGCTTTCCGAGGAGTTTGGGGGGCGCTTCAAGCTGCGGGTGCACCTTGCACCGCCGCTAATTTCGCGGACTGATCCTGATACTGGACGACCCCGGATGCGAAGTTTCGGTCCTTGGGTGTTTACCGTTTTTAAGGCTTTAAGCGCGCTGCGTTGGGCGCGGGGAAAGTGGTTCGACCCTTTTCGCTTTAGCGAGGAAAACGCACTGCAACGAAAGATTCAGTCGGATTTTCAAAGAACCATCAATACATTTGGCGAGATGCCTGTGACATCGAGCAATATTGACGATGCGCTCCGGTTGGTCAAATGGCCCATGCAAGTCCGGGGTTTTGGTCCGGTACGCACAGAGGCTTTCAAAAAGGCCAGGGAAGAGATGGAGGCGCGGGAATCAGCGTTTCGTTCAACGCGCGGAACATTCCAACAAACTGCCTGAACGATGTGCATCCGGTAAGTGGTTGACCCACATTCCTGAGTGCAGGGGCCGCGATTTCGACCTAGAGCAACTCATACGGGACATTTGGAAGATTATGCTGCCCGGCGAAAGTATTCCTTAAAGGCGTCGACTGTCTCGTCAACATCCTTGCGTCCAATATCCAGGTGAGTCACCAAGCGAATAGGATTCTCTTCTACGGTTAGGAGTATTCCGCGTTCACGCATAAAACCGGCGAGATGCTCTCCTTTTGGCTTTGATACTGAAAGAAAGACCATATTGGTACGCTGATCGGTGGACTGAACTTCGATCTCCTCAATCTCTCCTAACCCCTCGGCAAGCAGCGCAGCGTGGTCATGGTCTTGTGCCAAGCGTTCAATGTTATGTTCCAGGGCGTAGAGGCCAGCAGCAGCAAGGATGCCCACCTGTCGAGTGCCGCCACCGAGCATCTTTCGCCACCGTCGCGCCCGTTGGATGAAATCCCGTGAGCCTGTCAATACGCTGCCGATGGGTGCGCCGAGACCTTTGGACAGGCAAGCGGAGACCGAGTCAAACAATCTGCCTATCGCGTCCGGAGCGATACCGCCACTGACTGCTGCATTAAAAATTCTCGCTCCATCCAGATGGAACCGTAAGTTGTGTTCCGCAGCCAATGCTTTGGCGTCAGACAGATAATCCATCGGCAAGGGCGTGCCCAGGAAGGTATTCTCCAGACAGAATAGTCTCGTGATCGCGAGGTGAAAGTCATCCGGCTTGATCGCGGTCCGGACCGCCTCAAGATCCAGTGTGCCGTCAGGCCGGTTTTCGATGGGCTGCGGTTGAACGCTTGCCAGTACCGCACCCCCGCCGCCTTCTTCGAGGTAGGCATGCGCTTTTGTGCCGGCAATGTACTCTTCGCCCCGCTGGCAGTGGGTCAGGATTGCAAGCAAATTGCCTTGAGTACCGCTTGTCACAAAAAGACCGGATTCCTGCCCAAGCAACTCTGCGGCCTTCGCTTCGAGGCGATTGACTGATGGATCATCACCGTAGACATCGTCTCCGACAGGCGCTTCGGCCATGGCCTGGCGCATCCTCGATGAAGGTCTAGTTACTGTGTCGCTGCGAAGGTCGATAATTTTGCTCATAGAAAGAAATGTCTTGGGGCTTGCCGAGGTGGATGTTGAGCGGTAATGTCGGCGTTCAAGTGAATTAGCTATTGCGCCGGCGATCTTTCCATCAAATCATTTTGCCACACACCAACGAGCCTAGGGGATAAAGTTGAATTCCAGTTTGCCAGATTGCGACACGTGTTTTTGTAAATTTGACTACTTCGGAGCATGACTGAAAAACCGTTAAGAGTGGGTGTGGTTGGGGTAGGCTATCTTGGCTTTATCCATGCCCGGATCTACCAGAAGATGGCGAATGTCGATCTGGTGGCAGTCATGGATACGAATGCCGAGCAGGGGAGTCAGGTCGCCCGGGAGTGCGACTGCAGTTTCGTGCAGGATCCGGATAGCCTGTTGGACATTGTGGATGCGGTAAGCATCGTAGTACCTACCTCCCTTCATCGTGAGATTGCTGAGCCCTTTCTGGATAAAGGAATTCCTGTGCTGCTGGAAAAACCGGTAGCCCACACTCTGGAAGATGCAAGAGCAATTGTGAATCTTGCAAAGCAGACTGGAACCCTGCTGCAGATTGGTCATCTCGAGAGGTTCAATGCCGGGGTGGTTCGGCTTGCTGAAGAATTGGATCGGCCACGATTCATGGAGGTGCACCGCCTCGGAGAATTTGTCGCTCGAGCCACTGATGTCGATGTCGTTACAGACTTGATGATCCATGATATCGACATCGTGCTTTCGCTCGTACCTTCAGAGCTTCGCTATATCTCTGCAGTCGGAGCGCGTGTGATTACAGATCATGTCGATATCGCCAATGCTCGACTGGAGTTCGAAGACGGCGCAGTCGTTAATGTGACAGCGAGTCGCGTGTCGTCCAAAAAATTCCGCAGAATCCGTGTTTTCGCGGAGTCTTGCTACCTCGCGCTTAATTTCGATGACCAACAGATCGATGTGGCCCGTCCAGGGGTTCGCCCAGCAGAGGGTGGTTTTGCGCCGATCATCAGTGAATCAATTCAAGTGACGCCGCGCTCCCCGTTGGATGCAGAACTCGAGGATTTCGTGGACTGCGTCAAGAGTGGTCGAGACCCTGTTGTTGACGGCGAGACGGGTGTGCGGGCGCTACAGGTGGCACATGAAGTCCGCCAACGTATCGATGAGTCTTTGCATTCGCTTTGACGACTGTTCGGGAAGCACATTTTCCCTGATCTCGAAAACATGAGTGATCGGGAGCCTTCCCGGGACGAGCAACGCGTTCTGGCGCTGGCGGGAGTCTGTCAATGTGCTCTGCTGGCGCAAGAGTTCGCCCGACGGGGCCACGGTCAGCCGGAACCGTTACGCTGCGCGCTTGAGAGTATTCTGGTCTTGAATGAAAACGACACTGAGATGGCATTGGGGGGAGTCCAGGGTGTCTATGCGGGCTTGCCCGACATTGCACGAAAAAGTCCTGATCCATCGGCGGTGGAGCGACTGCGGTATGCGATTGCCATGATCGACATCCAGAAACGATTAAGACGTGACACCACAGCCGCATCACGGCTGCGTTCCCAACTGGAAGAAATTCGCGATGGGAAAACAATCCAGGATCCCGTCTCTCCCGAAGGGATTGCTGTCTTTGCAGACATCTATTCAGCCACTGTGAGCTTGCTTTCGCCGAAGATCGTCATCCGGGGCAGCGAGCGACATCTGAAAGATGAGACGATTGTTCTCAAAGTGCGGGCAGTACTGCTGGCCGGTGTGCGCGCCGCGTATCTTTTTCATGAGCTGGGCGGCCGCAAGTGGCAGATACTGCTCGGACGAAAAAGGCTGGCGGACTCGGCGCGCCGGCTATTGGATGCGCACTCAATGGGCGGGTATTGATCTGCATAGCTGGGTTTTAGGGTGAGCGCAATTCATTGATCTGGATGCGCTCCTCACTTTCAAGAGCCAACTGACTGTGAGCATTGAAGGTTCGTTCATAGAATGCGGCCTGTCCGTGTTGATCTACGATGATTACGCTGCTTGCTCTGGTGCCATAGTGGCTTCCCCTGACAAATATCACTCGCTGCAATGTGCTGGATAAGGCATCGTCTCCACGCGCCTCTGTCGAAGGCGTTACCGGTGTTGAATCGGCAAGAAAATCAAAGAGGGAATTTTTCAACTCTTCTTTGCCTCCGGATGTGTCCGAGAGACTGAGCACCTCCGAAAACCTTATTGCCCCGAGACGGGTTTTCGGCCACTCGATATTGGGCGGGCAGTTGCTCAAAACGAACACACCCGAGTGTTCTGAACGATGGAAAGACGACACGTTACTTAAAATAGTTACTTTAGAGAGGTTGCCGGCGATCAGGTTAAATCCGCCGTAACCAGGTTGATCTGCGAGCGCTCCGGTCTCGGTATCGCGCAGCGTGTCGGGCTGCCCCAGCAGAAAATCTTTTACGATCATTCCTCGCGACAGCGTTCCAGATTTTCTGGAGACGGCGGCCGTGCCACAGTTTGTCAACGCAGCAAAGCGGCCTTCTTGTGACAGTCCAAGCCAGGTCCCGCCGGCGCTAAGATCCCGACCCGCGATGACTGAAGGACTCTCGATCCACCGCGTCATGGGTTCAGCCGGCCTTGAGAAAACCTCATCCCGGTTAGCCGCGAGAATTAAAGGGAAGTTCTTGCTGATACCGAGCGCAACGGCGACAAAACACATAGCCCAGACACGGGTTGGTTAGAATCTCAAGGTAGACGAATCAACTGGTCGGGCGATGTGCGAAACGCAACGCCGATGCGGCCGATCAGTTGCACAGGAGAAGATTCAGTCATTGTACACAGGCGATCAAGCAGCTCGCGTTTTTCGCTTTTTCCCAGAGAGGGCAATCTGATTTTGACCAACTCATGACTTGTGAGAGCGACTTCGAGCTCCGAAGCGACGGCGGGTGTGACGCCGGCCGCGCCCACCGTCACGACGGGTTTGAGATGGTGTGCCAGAGATCGCAGGTGGTTGAGTTGTTTTCCGCTCAGTTTCATGAGGGTCTCGATAAATCAATTAACGGCCGGGTCACAGGATAACACTGACACACAATGGGCTCTAAGCGCGCTTCAAGATCTCGCAACTGGGCGGCACGACAGAATCGGGATCCCTACGTCAAGAAAGCCAGGGAAAGCGACTATCGTTCTCGCGCTGCCTTCAAGCTGCAACAACTGGATGAAAAGGAGCGTCTCCTGCGCGCGGGGATGTCAGTCGTTGATCTTGGGGCGGCACCGGGTAGTTGGAGTCAATACGCGGCGGCAAAAGTTGGTTCGACTGGAATTGTGGTTGCGGTAGACCGACTCGATATGGGGAAGATCTCTGGAGTAACAGGTATCAAGGGTGATTTTCTTGAGGATGCCGTGGTGAAAGAGTTAAGTGAGGCGCTCGGCGAGCGGCCGGCAGACCTTGTAATTTCTGATTTAGCCCCCAATATTACCGGGATATCCAGTGTTGACCAGGCTGCGATGGAAGATTTGATGCTTGCGGCCGTCCGGTTTGCATTGGGGCATCTAGGGCCAAAAGGGGTATTCATTGGAAAGTTTTTTGAAGGGGAGCAGGCTGATGCTTTGCGGCATAAAGTGGAAAAGATATTTGCTGTGGTTCGGGTCAGAAAGCCGAACGCTTCACGCGCGAAAAGTGCCGAGGCCTATTTGGTCGCTCGACAACCCGTCGCCGTGGGAGAAGTTTGTGTTTCATAGGAAAAACTCTCAAAATCCCACGATCGCCGATCAACATGCGAATTTCTGAAAATCCGATTGTGGACTTAAGTTTGATCATTGAAGGCTTATGAATAATTTAACCAAGAATTTGGTGCTTTGGCTCGTCATCGCAATGGTTTTGATGGCGGTATTTAATAATTTCGCGCCGGAACAGAACCGGGCGGGCAAGGAGATCGATTACTCGGTGTTTCTGGACGAGGTGGAGCGGGGGTCCGTGGAGCAGGTCACTATTGACGGGGCCACGATTTACATCAGGGGCCGCAACGGTGAGAGATATGTCACCTATTCACCTGGCGATCCCGGCCTGGTTAACGACCTTCTCAAAGCCGATATCGTGATCAAGGCGCAAAAAGAAGAAGAGGCTTCTCTGCTGATGCAGATCTTCATCAGTTGGTTCCCATTGCTTCTGCTGGTCGGCGTGTGGATATTCTTCATGCGCCAGATGCAGGGCGGTGGCGGCCGGGGCGCATTAAGTTTCGGCAAGAGCAAGGCTCGGATGCTGACTGAGGACAAGAACAATGTCACCTTTCAAGATGTGGCAGGGGTCGATGAAGCCAAGGAAGAAGTCGGCGAACTAGTGGAGTTTCTCCAGGATCCGTCGCGTTTTCAGAAACTGGGTGGAAGGATTCCGCGTGGCGTGTTGATGACGGGAAGCCCCGGAACCGGAAAAACGCTGCTTGCGAGAGCGATCGCGGGGGAAGCCAAGGTTCCGTTTTTCACTATCTCGGGTTCAGATTTTGTCGAAATGTTCGTGGGGGTCGGCGCCTCACGAGTGCGGGATATGTTTGAGCAGGCCAAGAAGAACGCACCCTGCATTATTTTTATCGATGAGATCGACGCCGTAGGACGCCAGCGCGGCGCAGGCCTTGGGGGAGGTCACGACGAACGTGAGCAGACCCTTAATCAACTGCTTGTAGAAATGGACGGATTTGAGGGCAATGAGGGGATTATCGTGATTGCCGCAACCAACCGCCCGGATGTTCTGGATCCTGCACTGCTGCGCCCGGGACGCTTTGATCGCCAGGTGCATGTTCCTCTGCCCGATATTCGAGGTCGTGAGGCGATCCTGAAAGTACATATGCGCAAAGTGCCGATCGACAATGATGTGGATGCGGCCATTATTGCTCGTGGGACGCCGGGTTTTTCCGGGGCAGATCTTGCCAACCTCATCAACGAGGCCGCTTTGTTTGCGGCTCGGGCGAGCCGGCGGAAGGTGTCGATGGAGCAGTTCGAACTGGCTAAAGACAAGGTCATCATGGGCGTCGAGAGGCGCTCAATCGTTATGCCAGAAGAGGAAAGACTGAATACCGCGTATCACGAGTCCGGCCACGCGGTGGTTGCGAAAGCGCTATCCGACCAGACCGATCCTGTACACAAAGTCACTATTATTCCCCGCGGACGAGCATTGGGCGTGACGATGCAGCTGCCCGAGGAAGATCGCTACAGCCACAATCGCGAACATCTGCTGGCGCGGATCGCGGTGCTGATGGGCGGGCGTATTGCTGAAGAAGTCTTTATGAATCAAATGACGACCGGCGCGGCCAATGATTTTGAACAGGCAACCGGTTTGGCGCAGAAAATGGTTCAGCGCTGGGGGATGAGTGATCATCTTGGCCCGAGGGTCTACGGCGATAATGAATCGGAAGTATTTCTGGGTCGGGATATGACGACCCACAAAAATATAAGTAATGCAACCGCTGAGCAGGTAGATCAGGAGATCAGCCGCATCATCGAGGAGCAGTATGCCCGTGCTCGAGACATCATCGAAAACCGAAAAGAGATGATCGAAGTCATGGCCCACGCGCTGATGGATTGGGAGACTCTTGAATCGGATCAGATCGATCAGATTATGAAAGGGGAAACTCCGCGGCCCCCGTCTTCTGGTGAAAGCAGCGACGGTAATCGTTCAAGCGGCGATGGCGGTCAGCAGTCTGATCGTCCTGATATCAAACCCAATATGGATTCGCCCGCAGGCGATTCTGCCTGAGCCACAGCGCCGGGAAATCGCCTGAGCGAGGCCGAATGCCTGCTCTTGGTCTGAGTGACGATCCCCAGATCATGGGGATCGTCAACGTTACGCCTGATTCCTTTTCTGACGGCGGAGAATTCTCTTCCCATGCGGCAGCGATAGAGCAGGGCCGTAAACTGTCCGAAGACGGGGCGCATGTAGTGGATGTGGGCGGCGAGTCAACTCGACCAGGCGCAGGCTTGGTCAGTGCAGACGTGGAAATTGCGCGGGTGCTGCCAGTGATCGAAGCTCTCGTGAAAGACGGCATAAAGGTATCGGTCGATACGAGTAAGCCCGAGGTCATGGAAGCCGCCGTTGCTGCTGGGGCTTGCATGATTAATGATATCTATGCGTTACGAAAACCAGGGGCCCTTGCAACGGTCGCGCGCATGGATGTTCCGGTCTGTCTTATGCACATGAAAGGCACTCCGGCCACGATGCAGAACGCACCCCGTTACGAAGATATTGGCCGGGAGATCAGAGAGTTTTTACAGTCTCGGATCGACGCTTGTGGTCTAGGCGGGGTCGATCGTGAGCGGATTGTTATTGATCCGGGATTTGGGTTTGGCAAGACCCGTCAACATAACCACACGCTTATCGGACATTTGGAATCGTTTACTGGGATGGGGGTCCCCGTCCTGATCGGCGTCTCGCGTAAGAAGTTTGTTCGTTCGCTTACCCGGGTTGCGTCCAGACAGACTTTAGACAGAGTGAGTGCGCTACTGGCCCTGATGGCCGTTGAGCAGGGCGCGCGGTTTGTCCGTGTTCATAATGTTGACGTCACCCGAAAATTACTGGGTCAGACTAATGGGCTGGTATCAGACCCACGGTCGCCGGTAAACTGATCTTATGGTCAAGCGTCGCTATTTCGGTACGGACGGCGTTCGGGGCAGGGTGGGAACCTCACCCATTACTCCGGCAGAAGTCCTGCATCTGGGATGGGCGGCAGGCCGGGTCCTGGGTGCCGGCCACGCACGTGGTCGAGTAATTATTGGCAAGGACACCCGCATATCTGGATACCTTCTGGAGTCGGCGCTGGAGGCGGGTCTGAGCGCTGCCGGAGTCGACATCGCCCTCACGGGTCCCCTGCCCACCCCCGGCATTGCCTATCTGACTCGGCAGGTGGGTGCCTGCGGAGGGATCGTGATCAGCGCGTCGCACAATCCCTATCACGACAACGGCATCAAGTTTTTTTCAGAATCCGGTAAAAAATTGGATGATGAGACAGAAGAATCAATTGAGGCTTTAATGTCAGAGCCGATGAGCACGGTTGGGCCGGAGGCACTCGGCAAAGCAGAGCGCCTGATTGACGCTCTGCCGCGCTATACGGAACATTGCCGCAACACGCTGCCGCCCGGAGTTAGATTGGATGGACTCAAAGTAGCCGTCGATTGCGCTAATGGCGCCGCTTACCAGGTGGGGCCACTCGTATTGCGGGAGCTGGGTGCTGAGGTTACCGGCATCGGCATTGAGCCAGATGGGTTCAATATCAATCGGGAATCCGGGTCGACTTATCCGCAGACGATCTGCAGTCTTGTAAACCAGTGTGGTGCAGACGTGGGGATTGCATTCGATGGGGACGCCGATCGGGTGGTGCTCGCCGACGCCCAAGGGCGTCTTGTTGATGGGGACGGTATCCTCTTTATTCTGAGTCGGTATCGTCGGCAGGGAGGCGATTGCAAAGGAGTTGTCGGCACCTTGATGACTAATCTCGGTGTCGAGGTGGCGTGCGAGGCACAGGGAATCCAATTTGTCCGTGCCAGGGTAGGCGATCGTTTTGTGCTGGAAGAGCTCGTCACGCGAAATTGGACACTGGGAGGAGAAACCTCCGGACATATTCTGTCGTTGGATCGAAGTACAACCGGAGACGGACTGGTCGCTGCCCTTGCCGTGCTCGAGGTAATGCAAAAAACCGGAAAATCTCTGGCAGACCTTGTAGAAGACTTGCAAATCTTTCCGCAGAAGCTCGTAAATGTCTCGACGGAGCACGCGCGACCTGCGGAATTGCTGGAGCAGTCCCGAGTGACTGAGGCGGTGAAAATCTGCGAGAAGCAGTTGGGATCGCGGGGGCGGGTGGTTTTGCGCGCCTCAGGAACAGAGCCCCTCATTCGAGTAATGGTGGAGGGAGAGGACGAAGCCAGGGTGGGAGAACTGGCAAGAGAACTGGCGGACCAGATTAGCGTGTTGGCTTGAGCGGCGGCAGGGCTCTGTTGTGGCGCTTGCGTCGCTACCTGCCGGCCGTTACCATTCACGACCTTTTTTGCCTGAGAAAACCACGCTGCAGACCTAGAGTCGGCATCGGAGCATATCTATGAGACGGCCGCTGGTTGCTGGAAACTGGAAGATGAACGGAAGTCGAGAGATGACCGAGACACTCGTCTCGGGCATCGGCTCAGGGCTTACACAAAGCGATGCAGTGGACGTAGTGGTGTGTCCGCCCTTTGTTTATCTCGATTTATGTTCAGCAGTGGCAACTGGGACGCCCATCGCCATGGGTGCGCAAGATCTGGATATCCACGAGCCGGGAGCCTTCACGGGTGCCATTGCTGCAGACATGCTTGTCGATATAGGTTGTGAGTTCGCCATATTGGGGCATTCGGAGCGTCGCAGTCTTTATTCGGAGAGCGATGCCGACGTCGGTGTGAAAGCCTCTGTGGCGGCAGCGAAGGGTCTGACTCCGATTATTTGCGTCGGCGAGACTCGAGAAGAACGGGAACGTAATGTGACGGCGGATGTGGTTTGTCGGCAGTTGGACGCGGTAATCGATGAGACGGGAATTGGCGTTTTTCCTAAAGCGTTAGTCGCCTACGAGCCGGTCTGGGCAATCGGCACTGGGTTGACCGCGACCGACGAACAGGCTCAGGAGGTTCATTGCCTGATTCGGCAGAGAATTGCTGCCGCCAGTGGACAGGCAGCCGAGGGCACTCGGATACTATATGGCGGCAGCGTCAAGCCAGACAATGCGGCGGGGTTGTTTTCGCAACCCGATATTGATGGAGGCTTAATCGGCGGCGCCTCGCTAAAGGCCGCCGACTTTCTTGGTATCATTGAGGCGGCTATCCTATGAACCTGCTTACCAGTATTTTTACCGTCGTCCATCTCGTCGCAGCGATTGCGATCGTAGTCCTTGTTCTTCTTCAGCAGGGGAAGGGAGCGGATATGGGCGCCGCTTTTGGCGGAGGATCTTCCAGCTCAGTGTTTGGCAGTCGGGGCTCAGCGACCTTCTTAAGCAGGGTCACCGCAGGACTCGCGGCACTATTTTTTATTACCGGACTTAGTCTTGCCTATATCTATACCCAACAAAGTGCCGCACCACGGAGCGTAATGACTGGGGAAAGTATTCAGCAGTCTTCAGATGTTCCAAGCGTCGGTAATGAGGATGCATTGAAAGAGGATGGTGGTGCTGAGTCGGATATCCCCTCCGCCCCAAACAGCAATTAGCATTCCAGATATAAAATAGAGCGATATCCTGATGTGGCTGATCAATATGCCGAAGTGGTGGAACTGGTAGACACGCCGTCTTGAGGGGGCGGTGGCGCAAGCCGTGCCGGTTCGAGTCCGGCCTTCGGCACCATGATCAGAAGGAACCGGTTGAGTGCAAGTTGCATTTCGCCCGGGTTCTTAAAACATTCTGGAATGG
>DLPX01000040.1:5941-11521 GCA_002477475.1 Proteobacteria bacterium UBA7447 | reverse complement strand
ACCCGAGGCCTTGCATATTCGGAAAAATACACTGCGGATGCCAATCCTATCGGCCCGGCAACCAGCATTGCGACCAAAGCAATTAACAATGTGCCGGAGAAAACAGGCACTGCACCAAACGCTCCTGTCGACGCTCCCTGGTCCGCACGAATTGCGATCTGCGGATTCCATTTCAGACCGAACAAAAACTCGTGGACCGGAACCTGCTTGAAAAACTGAAAACTCTCGAACAGGAGCGACAGTACGATTGCAACCGTAGTCATGACTGCAACCGCTGAGCTCAGAAAGATAAATACATTAAATATCCGCTCAACACTTTGTCTGGCCTGAAAATCCAGCGTGATGTGGGAGCGTGCCAAACCAAGCCCCAGAATCGCTACAACAGCAACTGACGCGACCAACGCATAATCTGCGATCCTGCTCAAGCGAGTCAACATGGATGCAGCATCCTCAGCGAATGGCAGATTCGTCTGAACCCCGCCGATACCCTGCGCCAGATTGCGGATTTCCATCATCGCCAGAATGACTTGATCCTCAGAAAGGGTCCGGAATTCAGCCGAAAGCGATGCTCGCACTAGCGCTTCAACCACAACGGATTCAAAAGAAACCCATAGCACGATCAGGATCAGCGCGGGCAAGCCACTCCACAGCGCAACATGAATACCGTGATACTGCGGTAGAGAATTGAGTCTAGAACCGACTCTGATGGACCTAGCCTTATATCTACCAGCATAAAAGCCGCTGAGCGCGAGCAGAACAATTGCGGCAACAAGGTAGGTTGTCATTAATAAAATATCCTGGCGGATCTAACGATCCGCCAGGACCTTCAAGCACAAATCAGATTAGTATTTTTGGAATTTACTATGGATCAGTAACATTGTAATGCTTAGTCCCGATCCTCCACCCATTGATCTACAGATCAATTGTTTTTAGCGCAGATATGTTGGCCCTAACTTCACTCAAGGTCTTAGCCTCTAGTGGGACAAGGCCTCGGTCCATGAGATATCCGTAATCCCCTACTGCATCGTCAGAGACGAACTCGTTCATATATTCCTGCATTCCCGGAATCACACCAACGTGGGCTTTCTTTCCGTAGAAAAATAACGGTCGAGCAATTGGATACTCATAAGTTTGGATGGTATCAAGACTAATCTCAACGCCTTCGATGGTTGAACCCTGGATTTGATCTCCGTTCTGGTCGAGGAAGCTGAATCCAAAAATCCCAAATGCCTCGGGATCCGCAGCCAAGCGCTTGACGATCAATGTATCGTTCTCGCCGGCTTCCTCAACTGCACCATCCTCACGGAAGACAGCGCATTTCTTCTTGCCCAGTTCTTCGTATTTACCCACCGCTTTACAGCCGGCTTTCATGACCAGACTGTTCCACGCATCTCGTGTGCCCGAAGTCGGCGGCGGCGCCATGATTTTGATAGCAACATTTGGCAACGAGGCATCGATCTCATTCCAGGTCTTCGGCTTAGGTCCGTGCTCGGCCATTGCCTTCCAAAGCTGCTCTTTAGTGAAGTTCATCTTCGGCGAGCTCGCGCTGTTTGAAAACGCGATACCATCGTTGCCGACGATAATCTCGATAATGTCGGTAACTCCGTTCTTTGCGCACAATTCCTTCTCACTACTCTTAATGGCTCGCGAAGCGTTAGTGAAATCAGGCGTGCCCACTCCGAGGCCTGCGCAGAAAAGCTTCATACCGCCTCCAGTACCGGTGGACTCGATAACCGGTGTGTTGAGATTCGGTTGCTTGCCAAGTTTCTCCGCTACGACAGTGGCAAAAGGGTAAACGGTAGAAGAGCCAACGATCTGGATCGTATCGCGCGCATGGGTGGCCATTATCGGCGCGCAAAGGACAATCGCAGTCGTCATCCCAACCAGTTTTTTTCCTAAGGTCATGATGTTTTCCTTTGATATAAAGTAAGTTGTCTTATCCATTGAGTGAATTCCGACTGCGTTCTCTGACTAAACGGTCAACACAACCAGAACGCCGCGAAGATTAGAGAGAATTATTTACAATAATATTACAGTTATAGCTAACTGTTTTTGTTAAGTTTTACGAGACTTGCTTGTTTTCTGTGGCATTCTGAGAGACGGAGCTGGTAGGGAAACGACAAACGAAGGCGCTTCCCAGACCGGGGCGCGAGCTGATGCTTAGTTCACCATCCATTCTTGAGAGTACGTGTTTGACGATGGCAAGACCCAGCCCGGTCCCGCCAAGTTCCCGGGAACGCGCCACATCCACCCGATAAAATCTCTCTGTAAGTCGGGATATGTGCTGACCCTCGATCCCGATACCGTTATCTTTTACTGATAAATACGCCCCTTCCTGGCTCACGGCCCATCCGATCGTAATCGTGCCCTTTTCGGGGGTGTATCGAACCGCATTCGATACCAGATTGGTCAGAAGACTGCTGAGCTCTTCCACACTACCCATGAATGAATAGCCCTCATCGCAATCAAGTAACACCTCGTGCTTCTTTTCTGAAGCCAGCGTGACCGCCTCCTCGTATCCGGCCTGAAAGAATTCATCCATGTCGATCATCTCATTCGATTTCTCCGGATCCCGATCCAGTCTAGATAACATAAGCATGTCTTCAACAATACGTTTGATGCGGTCGGTTTGGAGATGCATTTGGCGAAAAATTCGCATTAGCTCCGAAGATTCCTCCTGCGGATAATGATCCATGAGCGTTTCCAAATAGCCATGCACGACCGTCAAGGGCGTTCTTAACTCATGAGAGGCGTTAGCAACAAAATCCCGGCGCACATCTTCGAGCTGCCGAACACGGGTCATATCTTGCGCCTGGAGCAGATAACGCTGATCATTCGTTGAGACGACACGAACCGAAAGAAGATGTTTCGAAGACGTAGGAGAAAATACTTCGAACGGTTGATCCGAGACGTCCTTCATGAACTTCGTGAAGTCGGAATCATTGATCAGCGATTCTATCGATCGCTTTCTATCAAGCGCCGACGAAATACCCAACAGATGGGTCGCAGCCTGGTTCCAGAACACAACTCGATGCTCTTGATCTAGCATCACCACTGCATCAGGAAGAGCTTCAATGAAGTTACGAAAATCAGAGATCGCATCACTGAGCGCCCGCTGTCTCTTGCGTCCACGTTTTTTATAGCGAGCAACAGATGCTGCTTGATCCGTCTGTAACGCGAAGAGATTCCTGATCTCTTTCTGCAGAAAGCGCCCGATAGGACTCAAGACCAGATGTGATTTCGACCCCGCGGTTGCTGCTTGGCTTAGGGTCCGACTTAAAGCAAAGACTTGTGCGAAGTGCAGCGCGAGTAAAAGTACCGCCCCACTAACGACTCCAAGCAAAGGACTTTCGTACAAATAACCGACGACACCACTTACCGTAACGATCAGGGCAAGAAATAGAAATTCCTTGGCCCAAATAGTCAGTTTTTCATTCACTGTGCTTCAGCAGAGCACCGGTAACCCACGCCACGGACCGTCTGAATCATGGCGTCATAGGAGTGCACTTCGAGGGCCGTACGCAAACGTCGAACATAAACGTCCACCGTACGCTCTTCGACAAAGGAATTGGCTCCCCACACCCAATCAAGCAACTGGCCACGTGAGTAGACGCGTTCTTGGTGAGTCATAAAAAAATGTAGCAACTTAAATTCTGTAGGCCCCATCTGGAGGAGCTTGCCTGCTACCGATACTTGGTGACGTACCGGGTCAAGCAATAGATCGCCAAAAGTAGCCACTTCATCGCTCTTGTGCGGCACCAAGCGGCGCATAACGGCTCGGATCCGCGCCACAAGTTCCCGAGGAGAGAAGGGCTTGGTCACGTAATCATCAGCACCGCACTCGAGCCCTCTGACTTTGTCTTCTTCCTCTCCACGAGCCGTGAGCATAATTATTGGGATATCAGTTGTAGACTTGTTAGCTTTTATTTGTTTCGCAAAATCCACGCCACTCATACCCGGGAGCATCCAGTCAACAAGGATTAACCCGGGATGCTTTTGAAGCAGTTTCTGCTGGGCACTCTCAGCGTCCTCTACTTCAGTGATCTCGAAGTTATTCTGCTTAAGAATAAAAGCGAGCAGTTCCCGAACTGCCGGATCATCTTCTACTATCAATATTGTTGGAGCCACGGTCGCGCCTTTAATCAGCAAACAGTAGGGAGGACAATTATTTAAGCCGTATTTTATTACATTAATATTTCAATTTACTCTAGAGCAATGTTCCAGCGGTTCCTCCATGACAAAAGCAGCAATTGGCGCAGAGCTGCACGTTGCCGTAATAATTTTGTCACAAAAAAAGCCTACATTTATTAGTTATAAGTAAGTCACCAAGAGCCTTTCTGTGAGAGAGTCACCTCAAGGCCAACCTACCTGGAATGCCACCGGCTTCAAAAGGATACGAAGAGCCTTAATCTGCTCTCTCGCTGGGTACCGCTCCGCGTGGCGAGGCGAAGAAGCCTTCCGACAGGAAGTCGTCATCACAATAGTGCTTATTCCCGTTGCGGCACTTGTCGCAAAGTCAGCGATTGAGACAGTTCTTTTGATTGGGAGTTTGTTGTTGGTCCTAATCATAGAACTCTTGAATACCGCGGTTGAGTATTCAGTCGATCGGGTCGGAACCGAGTGGCACGACTTTTCTAAAAAAGCTAAGGATATCGCCTCTGCGGCAGTGCTGACAGCGTTGGCAAATGCAGCGCTCGTATGGTGTCTAATTTTGCTGCTCTGAAGCAACTGGGACTGTCCTCTTTCTGTAATAGGTTGTTAATAAGGTTGACATAGCGAGTGCACAAAGTGTGCTCATGGACTGGGGTTTAACAGCTGCCACAAGCTTCCTCGACAAAGTACATGGGTTGGATGTCGCCATCCTGACGAAATTTTCTCGCCGCCCCTGGTGGATGCTCCGACGACTTGCAGCCTTTGTTTCCCATTCTGGGGACGGTCATCTCTACGGAATCATCACACTTGTGATTTTTCTAACACAGGCTGCAGGTAGTACTAAATTTCTCTTAGCCGGGTTGATCGCATTCTCCATCGAATTGCCCGTCTACTTCTTCCTCAAAAAAAAGGTAGGCCGCCCAAGGCCCAAAGACACGATGGTCGGGGTTAATGTCTGGATCGTTCCCTCGGACCAGTTTAGTTTTCCTTCAGGACACACCGCGGCCGCCTTTTTGATGGCAACCTTGCTAGCCGCTTTTTTCCCCTCACTTACCACTTGGGTTTTTAGTTGGGCCGTCATGATCGGTCTATCACGATTATTGCTAACTGTGCACTTTCCTACTGACATACTGGCCGGCGCGCTGCTCGGACTGCTCGCAGCAAACCTAGGACTTTCCTTTACCTCACCTTAGAAAAAAGCTATGCGAATCCTATATGGAGTCCAGGGCACAGGTAACGGCCACATTACCCGCTCCGCCGTCATGGCCAGTGAGTTCCAAAAAAGAGGCGCTACTGTGGACTATCTTCTATCCGGCCGGGATCGTTCCCTTCTGTTTAACGTAGATCGGTTTGGTGATTTCGCCCATCGGCGGGGGCTAACCTTCTCGGTGAAAAATGGCCGACTTTTATTCTTCAAGACCGCAACCA
>DLPX01000040.1:0-5559 GCA_002477475.1 Proteobacteria bacterium UBA7447 | reverse complement strand
TGGTTATTAGCGACTACGAACCGATTTCCGCCTGGGCCGCAAAAATCAATAAAGTGCCCTCTATCGGGATCAGTCATCAATGTGCATTCCATTACGAAATTCCCAAAAAAGGTATAAATCCCGCGGCGGCGTTGCTTCTGCGCTGGTTTGCACCAACGGACATCAATATTGGCCTGCACTGGCATCACTTCGGCGGCAATATCCTGCCGCCGATCATCGAAACAGAAGGAATTGACGAGAGGTGCTCGCTAGTCGAAGAAGACAAGATTCTCGTCTATCTGCCCTTTGAGCAACCCGAACGTGTTATCCAACTGCTTAAACCGATAACCAGTCACCGGTTCTTCTTTTTTACAGATATAGATCGTGAGCACGTGGATGGCCATTTATATCTTCAACCGTTTTCACGAGAGCACTTTATTTCCCATATGCTCTCTTCAGTTGGTGTCATCAGTGGCGCGGGGTTTGAATTACCAAGTGAACTTTTTCATTTTGGGAAAAAACTGCTGACCAAACCACTCGCGGGACAGGCCGAGCAGTTATCCAATGGCGCCGCAATGCTTCAGTTGGGGCTTGCTGATGTGATGGAGAGTCTCAACGCCAACCGCATCAGAGACTGGCTTGATAAACCAACGCCCTCACCAATAGCATATCCCAACGTTGCGAAACATCTGGTCGATTGGATACTCGACAGCCAACGTCACGACATTAACAAATTGCGAGATCAACTCTGGGCCAAAGTCGATCGGTCAAATTGCGACGAAAAGGCTACGCCGCAAATACAGAATGGTGTCAATATCGCCTAGAAATCAGTGGGAACAGGATAAGTCAATCGACAACTCACTCTCGGAGGAAAGCTGATGTCAGATTCAGATGTGCGCTACAGAACCGTATGGATCTCAGATATTCACCTCGGCAGTCGGGCATGCAAAGTTGATCTGCTTCTCGATTTTCTTCAGCGCGTTAAGTGCGATCGACTATACCTTGTTGGCGATGTCATTGACTTCTGGGCGCTGAAACGACGCCTTTACTGGCCTAAGCGCCATCAACTCGCCCTGAGAAAAATCATTGAATTGGCGGGGCAGGGAACGGAAGTCATCTACATACCGGGGAACCATGATGAAATCATGCGTGACTACGCTGGGTTGGAATTGCTCGGCATTGCGTTACATCTTGAACATGTTCATGTCACTGCCGATGGCAAACGACTGTTGGTTCTGCACGGAGACCGCTTCGACCACATCTGTCTAGGACCTTCGATGACCAGGTTGATCGGATGCGGGCTCTACGCGGCTCTAAGCGTTGCCAACCGGTATCTTAGCCAGTGTCGTCGCGTGATGGGATTTCCTTACTGGTCTCTTGCCACCTATATCAAAGGTAATCTGTCAGCGACTAACCAACTGATCAATCGATACGCGAAGACGGTGTCATCAGACGCCCGCCAACAAGGATTTGATGGGGTCGTATGTGGGCACATCCACCAGCCCCAAATTCTCGAAAACGACAGATTTATCTACTGTAACGATGGAGATTGGACTGAGAGCTGTTCGGCTCTGACCGAAACGTTCACGGGAGCACTGCACCTGGTGGAGTGGACTGTTGAGCAGAATGCCAGGGAAGTGGAAAGAGGTCTTCCTCGCGCAGCCTAAAGGTCTTCCGATTGATAGCTGCTGTTGGCTACTTGTGCCCGCTCCAAAGCCTTGACCCGTTTGGCTAAATCGTCAAGCTGGCGGAATCGTACTGCTGCTTTGCGCCATTCTGTCGCCGGCAACAGTCCCGTTCCCGAAGAATACATGCCGGGCTCATTGATAGAGCCCGTCACCATCGCCATCCCCGTAAGATGTACGTCATCACAAATATTGACATGATCAGCAACGCCCACCGCACCTGCCAGGATGCAGCGCTTGCCAACCACCACACTGCCGGCAATCCCGACGCAGGATACGATCGCCGTATCCTCGCCGATCTGGCAGTTGTGGCCGATCTGGACCAGATTATCGATCACCACTCCATCTGCGATGACGGTATCTCCGATCGCACCCCGATCGATTGTCGTGACCGCACCGATCTGAACGTCGTTGCCAATACGCAGCCCGCCATGCTGCGGGATTCTTACCCAGCGCCCTTCTTCCTGCGTGTTGCCAAATCCGTCGCTGCCGAGCACCGCCCCGCTTTTGATGAAGCAACGCTCACCGATGATGACGCCACGCATCACCGTAACGTTGGCAAAAAGACGGGTTTGTGCGCCCAGCTCAGAACGCTCTGAAATTACGCTGCCCGGCCCGATAATCACACTGTCTCCAATAACAGCATCATCCTCGATTACACAGTTTGCGCCAATCGAGGCCGTCGCGCTGACCGTCGCGCTGTCTGCCACCACAGCGCCTGGATGAATGCCGGGATCAGGGACGGGTGTGTTATCCAGCAGCCTTGCGGCCCGGGCATAACCGAGATGCGGGTTCTCACAGACAACGGCAGCGCCCTGCCAGGCATCCCGATCTTCCTCGCGAAGAATCACGGCTGAGGCGGCGCAACCTACCAACTGCTCGCTGGATGTCGATGCCGCAAGAAAAGTAACCTCTCCAGCGCCGGCGTCTTCCAACGTGCCGAGCGTAGTGATTTCAAGATTGGCGTCGCCGTCGCATACGCCACCTAACTTTTCTGCAAGTTCACCCAGTTTCATGAAGTCTTAGATTTATCCTGCCAAAATCAAAATAAGGCCTGCGCCCTTCGTATCCCCAGCTCTTTAATCAACAGCCTGACACCGGGCGCCGTAGGGTGATGATAGGCCGGAGCGGGAACAAAACCAAGTTGTCGATCGATTTTGATAGCGGCGTGCATTGTCGGTACTGCTTCCAGAATAGGCCTACCGAAGCTGGCGTTCCCTGAAGTGTTCTGAGCTAGAAACAAGGGATAGAATCACCATAGCATCATTATTACTAAGATAAGAAATTCATGAGACTTCAGGACAAGGTTGCCGTTATCACCGGCGCAGCACAGGGAATCGGCCTGGGCATTGCGCAGCGTTTTTCAAAAGAAGGCGCACGCGTCATGATGCTCGACGTTAACGAAGACGTTGGCGCCCGCGCTGCAGCAGATATCTCAGGCGCACGTTTTTTCTGTACCGATGTCTCTGACAAAGCCGCAGTGGACAGCACCGTCGACGAGATTATTGCCGATGCTGGCCGTATCGATATCTGCGTCAACAACGCGGGCATCCTGCGTTCAGGAGAGGTTCTGGAGATCAGTGAAGAGGATTTTGACAAAGTACTCTCGGTCAACCTCAAGGGGGCATTTCTGATGAGTCAGGCCACAGGTCGGCATATGGTGGCTGGCGGGGGCGGCAGCATCATCAATATGTCTTCCGTTAATGGCATTATGACCATCCCGAACATCCTGCCCTATAACGTTTCCAAAGGAGGGTTGGATCAACTCACCCGGGTCATGGCGGTGGCACTTGCGGACAAGCATGTCCGGGTTAACGCCATCGGCCCTGGCAGCATCCTGACAGAGATGCTCCAGCAGGTCATGACGGATGAAGCCAAGCGGCATGCCATCCTGTCACGCACTCCCATGGGGCGCTGCGGCGACGTTGATGAAGTCGCCAGTATTGCGCTCTTTCTCGCAAGCGATGATGCGTCGTATATCACGGGACAATGCATCTACGCAGACGGCGGCCGACTGGCTCTCAACTACACGGTGCCTGTCCCCGACTAAACGCCCCGGGGCCCAACCAATAGATTCAAATCGGGGTTCGACTCAATTCGTGGACGGAGTCCACCAGAACTTTGACATTTTCAGGATCAATCCCCGGCGTAATGCCGTGACCCAGGTTAAAGACATGGCCGGGACCTGTTCCATAATCTTCGAGAACGTCCCGAACGGCTGAGCGGATCTTCTCAGGAGAAGCATTGAGCACCGCCGGGTCAAGATTCCCCTGTAGTGCTACCCGGTCCTGCACCAGGCGCCGTGCCTCTCTCAGGGAGGTGGTCCAGTCACAACCCAGGGCATCGCATCCGATTTCCGAAATTCTCGGCAGCCACTGGCCGCCTCCTTTGGTAAAAACAATGATCGGCAATTCACGGGCAACCGCATCAGCCCGAAGCGCTTCCACTATCTGCGCCATGGGATCCAGCGAAAAGTGACGGTATTCGGCATGACCCAGGGCACCGCCCCAGGTATCAAAGAGCATCAGGACCTGGGCCCCGGCGTGCGCCTGTGCCGTCAGGTACAAAGCAATGGCATTGCTGAGAAGAGCCAGCAGTCGACGGGCCACTGAAGAATCCTGGTAAATCAGGTTCTTGACGATTGAGAATTCACGACTGCTCTGGCCTTCCACCATATAAGTCGCCAGAGTCCAGGGGCTGCCCGCAAATCCAATGAGAGGGACCCGGCCGTGCAGTTCCTGTCGGATGAGCCTGACAGCATCCATGACATAGCGAAGTTCTCCCTCAGGATCAGGCAGCGTCAGGGCGTCAATATCCGCAGCCGTTCGAACCGGACGGGAAAAGCGCGGGCCCTCACCTTCCTTAAGGCTGAGCCCCAAACCCATCGCATCGGGTATCGTCAGGATGTCCGAGAAAAGAATCGCAGCATCAAGATCAAACCGCTCCAGAGGCTGGAGCGTTACTTCGCAGGCGAGTTCCGGCGTTTTGCAAAGCGTCAGGAAGTCTCCCGCTCGTGCACGGGTGGCACGGTACTCCGGAAGATACCGGCCGGCCTGGCGCATGATCCAGACTGGGGTACAGTCAACGTCCTGTCGGCGCAACGCCCTCATCAGACGGTCGTTTTTCAGCTCAGGGCGAGGGGTATTCATAGTGCCAGGGCAGAATGGATCTCAGACTGGATCGCCTCTGCTGCTGCTTTTGGATTGTCTGCATCACGAATCGGCCGCCCGACCACAAGATAGTCGGCCCCATCATGCAGTGCCTGGGTGGGGGTGACTGCCCGTTTCTGGTCGTCATCATGCTGTCCTGGGCGGATTCCGGGCGTCACAATCACCCCCCGTTCGCCCAGGCTGCCACGCAGCACTGCAGCTTCTTCTCCAGACGCCACCACGCCCGCACACCCCAAAGTCACGGCACGCTCTGCCCGGGACCGCACAAGCGCTGGAATGTCGCAGTCGAACCCCAGATCCCGCATATCTGCCGAATCCAGGCTCGTCAACACCGTCACGGCCAGAATACCGACATCGACCGAAGCCTCGGCCGCTGCCCGCATGATGGCGTCGTTGCCATGCACTGTTGCAAAGGTGATATTCCGGCCCCGCAATTGCTTCACGGCCCGCGCCACGGTCGCCGGGACGTCAAAGAACTTGAGATCAACAAAGACCTGTTTGCCGTTGTCACTCAACCAGTCGACGGTCGCAAAACCATCCGTACCGGTAAAGAGTTCAAGCCCCACCTTATAGAAACCGACACCGTCGCCTAGGGTATTGACGAGTTCTCGGGCCTCAGCGCCACTGGGGACATCCAGGGCAACGATGAGCCGCTGATCGACGGGGATGGTTGCGCGACTCACGGGCACAACGCCTCAGGCAACGGCAGAGATCTCAGAACGCTT
>DLPX01000008.1 GCA_002477475.1 Proteobacteria bacterium UBA7447 | reverse complement strand
CCGCCCATGCCGCCCATGTCAGGCATCGGCGCAGCCGGCTTGTCTTCCGGCAGTTCTGCGACCATCGCTTCGGTCGTGACCATCATGCCGGCGATCGACGCAGCGTGCTGCAGAGCGACGCGAGTGACCTTGGTCGGGTCAAGAATACCCATGCTGATCATGTCGCCATACTCACCGGAGCCGGCGTTGTAGCCATGGTTACCGTCCTGGCTAAGCACATTGTTCAGAACCACTGACCCTTCGCCCCCAGCATTGGCAACGATCTGACGCAGAGGCTCTTCAATGGCGCGCTGTACGATCTGCACTCCCATATCCTGGTCATGGTTCGCACCTTTCACGCTGCCGACAGCAGCAATGCAACGCACCAGGGCGACACCGCCTCCGGGCACGACGCCCTCTTCCACCGCAGCGCGGGTAGCATGCAGCGCATCTTCAACACGAGCCTTTTTCTCTTTCATTTCGACTTCGGTTGCAGCACCGACCTTGATGACCGCCACACCGCCGGCCAACTTGGCAACACGTTCCTGCATTTTTTCCTTGTCGTAATCAGAAGTGGCTTCGTCGATCTGCACACGAATCTGGTTCACACGTGCTTCGATCTCGCTGGCGGAACCGGCACCATCGATCACCGTGGTGTTTTCCTTGCTGACTTGGACACGCTTTGCGGAGCCAAGATTCTCCAGCGTCGCGCCTTCAAGGCTCATGCCGACCTCTTCGGAGATCACTTCGCCACCGGTCAGAATCGCGATGTCCTGCAACATGGCTTTACGACGGTCACCGAATCCGGGCGCTTTCACTGCGCACACCTTAACGATGCCACGCATGTTGTTCACCACCAACGTGGCCAGCGCTTCGCCTTCGATATCCTCGGCAATCACGAGCAACGGACGCCCTGCTTTGGCCGTCGCCTCAAGCACCGGCAGCATGTCGCGGATGTTCGAAATCTTCTTGTCGTGAATAAGGATCAGCGGGTTATCCATATCAGTCTGCATCGCATCCTGATCGTTGATGAAGTATGGAGACAGATAACCGCGGTCGAACTGCATGCCTTCTACCACATCCAGTTCATTATCGAGACTTTTGCCTTCTTCGACCGTAATCACACCTTCTTTGCCAACTTTTTCCATCGCTTCAGCGATGATGCCGCCGACGGATTCGTCTGCGTTGGCAGATACCGTGCCGACCTGGGCAATTTCTTGGTGATCCGAACAGGGCTTGGAGATCTCAGCCAACTGATGAACCGCAGCCTTCACAGCCTTGTCGATACCCCGTTTGAGATCCATCGGGTTCATACCGGCGGCAACCGATTTCAGACCCTCGCGCAGCATGGCCTGGGCCAGCACCGTCGCGGTGGTAGTGCCGTCGCCCGCTACGTCGGAAGTCTTGGAAGCAACTTCCTTGACCATCTGGGCGCCCATGTTTTCGAATTTATCTTTGAGCTCGATTTCCTTTGCAACAGAGACACCGTCTTTGGTGACCGTCGGCGCACCAAAAGACTTGTCGAGCACAACGTTACGGCCCTTGGGGCCCAGCGTAACTTTCACGGCGTCTGCAAGCACGTTGACGCCACGCAGTTTGGCTGCGCGAGCGGACTCGCCGAATTTGACTTCTTTAGCTGACATTATTTTGTTCCTTTAAAAAATTATGCGTGTCGGTGAGGAGAAAACTTTTGCCGTCCTCAACCCTCAATGACGCCCATGATGTCGTCTTCGCGCATCACCAGGACTTCTTCACCTTCTACTTTGACCTCGGTGCCGGAATACTTTCCGAAAAGCACCTTGTCACCGACACTGACGTCGGGGGTCATACGCTCGCCATTGTCATGACGCTTGCCGTTACCTACAGCCAGCACCTCGCCCGTCATCGGCTTTTCGGTGGCTGAATCAGGAATGACGATTCCGCCGGCGCTGGTGCGCTCTTCGTCGAGGCGTCGCACCACAATACGGTCGTGCAGCGGTCGAATATTCATCTACTTTATCTCCTAAGGATTTGAGTAATGGAGGGAATTTGTGAGCCCAACATAGGTTAGCACTCACCTTATTTGAGTGCTAATAATAGGGCTTATCTGAGGAAAGTCAAGACTTGAGGGGAAAATCAGTCGTCGAGCCGCCGAAATTCGCCCTCAACGACACCAGATTCACGTTTGCGCTGGTTCGCACTTCTTATCCCCTCCGCCCGGCCGGAAAACCAACGCCTGATCAAAATCTGGCGCAGAGGCGACGTCAGCAGCACAAACCCGATCGCGTCGGTAAAAAACCCCGGCGTCAGCAACAAAGCTCCGGCAACGAGCAGCGCCAGGCCTTCGATTATCGTTATTGCGGGCAACTCCCCGGCCTCGGTTGCCGAGCGAAAGCGGCCAAGCGCGGCGAGGCCCTGCCGGCGCACCAGCGCAGCTCCCACGACCGCGGTTCCGACCACGCCAGCGACCGTCCAAACTGCGCCGATGACGCTGCCTATCTCAATCAGGAGGTAGATTTCCAGCAGTGGGACCACCAAGAATGTCAGGAATAGCAGCGGCATTGATCAGCAATAAGCAAGGGCGACGAATCGGGGGGCGCATTCTACCGAATGTCCCGCCAACCCTGTTCCAATTACAGCCGGCGTACTATGCACGCTACACCAGGAAGAACGTGCGAAAATAAGCGGTCACTCGCATCATTTTGTCTCTTGAGCAACATTTCCCTCACTACCCATGAAGCAAAAGTCTTACCTGTCTTCGGCTGCGGATCGGTTTAAATCATCCTTCGCACGATTGCTCATGCTGTGTGGGATTGTGATCGGGCTCGCCTCAACCCCGCTAGGGGCCCAGGACAGTGAAGACCTGCTCGAACCTGACCAGGCGTTTGCTTTTTCTGCGCAGGTCATCTCGCCCGAAAAAGTTGCGGTGACCTGGAATATTGCGCCGGGGTATTACATGTACCTCGACAAATTCAGTTTTGACACCGATCCGGCGGGCATCACAATCTCGGATATCAGCTATCCGCCGGCGCGGACCAAGCAAGATGAGTTTTTCGGAGACGTACAGATACTCGAGGGCTCGGCCAGAATCATCCTGAACCTTTCCCGTGGCGCACCAGATTCAGGACAATTACAGCTCACCGCGCGCGGACAGGGCTGTAACGACCCTGTTGGCGTCTGTTACGCACCCATCGCCCATACGGTCGCGCTGACCCTGCCCGAGACGACTGCCGGCCAAAGCAGCGCGATCAATAGTGTGACGGATCTGCAGCAGCTGCTTGGGGTCGCGGCCTCGGGACCCGAATTTCTCGCCGCTGAGGAGGCTTTTCGCCTCGAGGCCAGGTCCGACAGGCGCGATACGCTTATCGCGCAGTTTTTCGTCGCTCCAGGCTATTACCTGTATCGGGACAAACTCCGTTTCGAGATGCTGGCCGGAGCCACCTTGGAGGAGCACGCCCTCCCGCCAGGGGTTAGTAAACAGGATCCTTATTTCGGTGAAGTCACGATTTTTCCGGCTGACTTTACGGCCGAGCTGCCCATCGTTGCGGACGCTGCCGCCAGCGAAGTGAGGCTCATTGCCCATTTTCAGGGCTGCGCCGAGCAGGGTATCTGCTACCCGCCGGCAAAGAAGACTCTTTTAATCTCGCTCCCCAGTATCATCAGTGATGCGGCGGCCAGCGAGAATCCGAACCTTTCCGCTTCGGGCGAAGCAGGCAACAACACCGAACCAGCCAAAAAAGAAGCCGTTTCGACCCAGGCTTTGGTGGGCTATCTCGGTGCCGCGTTTGGTACGGGACTGTTGCTCAGTTTTACACCCTGCGTGCTGCCGCTCATTCCTATTCTGCTCGGAACAATCGTTGGTCAGTCGGGCGCCGGCCGGGGCAGGGCAACCGCACTCTCGGTGGTCTATGTGCTCGGGACAGTTGCGACCTACGCAGTGATTGGTGCGGTGGCGGGAGCAACCGGCGAGCAGCTGCAGGCGTACTTTCAGAATATCTGGGCCATTGGGGCGATTGCCATCGTCCTCGGTCTAATGGCGCTATCCATGTTCGGTCTCTACGAAATTCAGATGCCTTCGGCGATTCAATCCCGACTCACATCGGGCAGCCAGGGACTTGGCGGCTCCATCTGGATGGTCTTTATTCTCGGCGCGGCATCAGCTCTCATTGTGGGCGCCTGCGTTTCACCACTGCTTATTTCCGTTCTCAGCGTCGCGATCCTCAATGCAGATCCATGGATCGGCGCCGCGCTGATGTCATCCATGGCGCTCGGCATGGGCCTGATCCTGATTGTCGCGGGCGCAGGCGCCACCTGGCTGATTCCGAGTAGCGGCGCATGGATGGAGCGGGTCAAGCAGTCATTCGGCGTGATGCTGCTGGGGGTTGCCATCTATCTCCTGGGTGCCATCCCTGCGGTGCCTGTCCTCCTGTTATGGGCCGCCCTTTTCATCATCACCGGCGTCTTCCTGGGGGCGGGACGGAGCCTCTCGGCCGACGCCTCCGGATGGACCATGTTTTTCAAAGGTCTCGGTACTGTGCTCCTTATCTGGGGCGTGCTGGCGATGATCGGCGGATTCAGCGGGAACCGGAGCATCATGGCACCGGTTTCTTTAAGCAGTCTTACCGCAAGCGTGGGCAATCCCGGGCCAAGCACTTCGGTAAAGTTTGAAAACGTGGATTCTCTTAAAGCACTGGACAAGGTGATTGCTCAAGCAGGGGAGTCCGGTCAAAAAGTGATGCTCGACTTTTCTGCAGACTGGTGTACCGACTGCATGCGAATGGAGAGAACCACTTTTCAGGATCCCAATGTCGTCGCAGCACTTGCGTCCTATCGGACACTGAAGGTAGACGTGACTGATCCGGACGATCCAGAAGGCGCCGCCATCAAGAAGCGCTACGGCGTTTTCGGTCCTCCGGCAATTCTGTTCTTCGATACTGACGGCCGTGAAGTGGAAACAGAGCGCCGCTACGGATTTGTCGGAGCCGATGCGCTGGTTGCGCTTCTGACCGACCTCGAATAAGTCCTGTGGTATCAGTTCGCAGGCTGCTCGCCTGGCTGCTTGGCGGGGCAGCCGCAGCGTCAATAGGATTCTTTACCGCTGGTGTTCTGGTGTCTCAACCGGAACCGGCTCCAGATTCCCTGAACACCCTCACACCGTTTTCATTGCCGACCAGCAGCGGCGAATCCTTCTCTTCCGACCAACTGGCTGGCCAAAATATCCTGATCAACTTCTGGGCCACCTGGTGTGCCCCCTGCCGCAGGGAAATTCCCCTGCTGATGGC
>DLPX01000045.1 GCA_002477475.1 Proteobacteria bacterium UBA7447 | reverse complement strand
CGCAACGCCTAAGCATCAGTTGCCTGATATTCAGGACAACCGCGTGTATGCCGCGGCGGCTGAGATTGCCGCAACACCGGAACCGACGCCGCGCGAGGTTTCTGATCATGAGGCCGTTGCGCGCATCGGTGCGCTTTACAACCAACTCAAACCCGCGGCGCTTGAAGTGTGCCGTTATGTGGGTGAGCATCATTGTGAATGGGAGCTCACTTATTCTCCTGAAGAAGAAGTCAACGCCTACGCGTCTGATGCCGCAACGGTGGTGATCTACAAGGGCATCGTGCAGTACGCCAGAAGTGATGCCGAGATTGCGATGGTGATTGCCCATGAGATGGCACATCACATTGCCGATCACATTCGTGAAAGCCAAAACAGCCAGGCGGTCGGTGCGATCATCGGCGGTGTGGCGATGACCCTGCTCTTAGGAGACGCCGCCGCATACAGCGGACAGATCATCTCTGACGGCATGCAGATCGGGGCCGTGGCGGGTGCACTCACCTTCAGCCGCAAACAAGAGATGGAAGCTGATTATCTTTCGGCCTATATCATCGCGCACGCAGGCTTTGATCTTGATGCAGGCCGGGGGATTCTGGTGAAGCTTGGGCGCATGAGCGGGCGCACTGAATCGACGGTGCTCGATACCCATCCGGCGGGGCCAGAGCGTCTGGCTGCCTGGGATCTTGCCGCAGCCGAGATCCGGTCAGGCTCGCCGATGCCCCGCAAAAGATAGCATTTTAGGCATTAAAAAAGCCCCGCGCGGCGAACCGGGCGAGGCTTTTTTTATTTGAGGCAGCCTCGCTTTAAGAAGCCATATCCTTAAGGTTCTTAAGGGCCAGGACTTTCACGCGCCGGCTCGCCGGCTTGGCGGCCACGTCCATGGTCTCACCCGGTCGGAAGGGGTTCGGAACGCCGTGCTTGGCTTCGGTGGCGGGCTTGTCGACCACGCTGATTTTAAAGAGACCAGGCATCTTGAAAACACCAGCAGACCCTTTCGCAACATGACCTGAAATCACGTTGGACAGACTGTCGAGAACGGCGCGCACCTGCTTGCGGTCGCAGCCTGACTCTTCGGCAATAGCGTTGAGTAACTCGGTTTTGGAAAGGGGCTTTGAGTAGTTGCTCATAAGTATGATCTCGCTTCCAGATGGATTGTGGTTAAAAAGCCTTGCGGCCAGTGTTCGTTGACTCTGGCAGGTTAAGTCACCAGAGGCGTCATGGTTTTTTAACATAAAAAGAACGGTTTTTATAGTGTTTGCATGCGTTTCGTTCTATGTTAGGCGCGTGTAGAATCGGCCGCTTCATTTTAAAGTTAAAGCAGTCTCTTAAGTCCATGGCGCAATACGTTTATTCAATGATGGGAGTAGGCAAAGTCGTCCCACCCAAAAAGCACATCCTCAAAGACATCTCGCTGTCTTTTTTCCCGGGCGCCAAGATCGGTGTGCTGGGGCTAAATGGGGCGGGCAAGTCCACTTTGCTCCGGATCATGGCCGGCATCGATACCGAGATCGAAGGCGAAGCGATCCCGCAGAAGAACCTGAAAGTCGGATACCTGCCCCAGGAACCACAGCTTGATGACGACAGCGATGTGCGCGCCAATGTGGAACAGGGCCTCGGCGAAGCCAAAGCCCTGCTGGATGAATTCGAGCGCGTGAGCGCGCGCTTTGGCGAAGAGCTCACCGATGTCGAGATGACAGCGCTCATCGAAGAGCAGGGGGAGCTGCAGACCAGGATCGACGCTATCGGGGCCTGGGAGGTCGAACGCAAACTCGAGATTGCCGCAGATGCCCTGCGCCTGCCGCCCTGGGAGGCCCGGGTGGAGGTTCTTTCCGGCGGTGAGCGCCGGCGGGTCGCGCTCTGCCGTTTGCTGCTCTCAGAGCCTGAAATGCTGCTGTTGGACGAGCCGACCAACCATCTGGATGCCGAATCTGTCGCCTGGCTGGAGCGTTATCTCGAGCAGTATCCGGGCACGGTTATCGCCGTGACCCACGACCGGTATTTTCTGGATAACGTGGCCGGCTGGATCCTCGAGCTCGACCGCGGCCACGGCATCCCCTGGGAGGGCAACTACTCCTCCTGGCTTGAGCAAAAAGACGTAAGACTCGGGCAGGAAGAAAAGAGCGCCTCGGCACGACGCAAGAGCATCGCCTCCGAACTCGAATGGGTGCGCGCCAATCCCAAGGGACGCCAGGCAAAAAGCAAGGCGCGTATCGCACGCTTTAACGATCTGGTCGATCAGGAGTTTCAGTCACGCAGCGAAACCAACGAGATCTACATTCCGCCGGGGCCGCGTCTTGGCGACAAAGTGATCGAAGTCAAAAACCTGCACAAGGCCTTTGGTGACAAACTGCTGATTGATGATCTTTCTTTTTCTTTGCCGCCGGGTGGCATTGTGGGCATCATCGGACCGAACGGCGCGGGCAAGACCACGCTCTTCAAAATGCTGACGGGAGTTGAAACACCCGACAGCGGTGAGATTGATCACGGCGATACGATCGACATCGCTTATGTGGATCAAAGCCGTGATTCACTGGACGACAGCAAAACTGTTTGGGAAGAAATTGCCGACGGCCTCGATATGCTTGAAGTCGGCAAGTACCAAACATCGTCGCGGGCGTATGTGGGCCGCTTCAACTTTAAGGGACCAGATCAGCAAAAACATATCGGGTCTTTGTCGGGCGGTGAACGCAACCGTGTGCATCTTGCCAAGGTGTTGCGCCAGGGTGGCAACGTGCTGCTTCTCGATGAACCGACGAATGACCTGGATGTGGAAACGCTGCGCGCGCTTGAAACCGCGCTGACGGATTTTCCGGGTTGTGCGGTAGTCATCTCTCACGATCGCTGGTTTCTTGACCGGATCGCGACGCATATTCTGGCCTTCGAGGGTGACAGCCAGGTCACCTGGTTTGCGGGCAACTTCGCCGAGTACGAGGCTGACCGCAAGCGCCGCCTTGGCGACGAAGCAGACCAGCCGCATCGCATCAAATACAAGCCCATCCAGCGCTGAAAACACTATGAATAAAGGGTCAATCGCTGCTCGGGGAGATCTTCGGGTATGACCGATCCTTTCGCCCGCTTTGGGGTCGAGCATCTTTCCGCGACGTCGATGCTGCAGTTTCGATCGGATCCCGCGCTGGGTGTTTTGTATCTCGTTTTCAAGGTCCGTGAAGCGGGCTCCCCCGCCATGCATCGGGGCTCAGCGCTTGATCACACCATCGGCCAGATGCTGGAAGCAGGCGCTACGCTGGATCAGGCAGGCGCTCGCGAGATGGCAACGGCGCATTATGATGATCTGATTGAGAACACCGACGAGAAGTACCGCCCTTCAGATATCAAGCGCGAGCGCGGGGTAGTCAGCCGGTGTCTCGATGAGTGTTATCCCATCGTCAGCGGCTGGGACACACCCGCAGCCTATCAGCACCCAATTCGTCTCAGCCTTCAGGGAATAGAAGTTCCCGTGATCGGGTTTATTGATCTGCGCTACCCCGATGCGGTGCGCGAGTTAAAGAGCTCGGGCAAGCCGCGCCCCGGTATCGTTGATGATCATGCCTTTCAGGTGGCGACCTACGCCATGGCCATCCGCCAGGAAAGCGGGGGCTGGCCGCAGGCCTTTGTCGATTACCTCACGCCTTCGGGTATGAAGTCGTATCAGCTGATGAACGGCAAGCGGTGGGTGCAGGAGGTCGTCGATACTGCCGCGGGCATCCGGGCATTGCTTGAGCAGGCTGAAGACAAAGACGCCCTCTGCGAACTCATCACGCCCGATTACAACCACTGGCTGTGGCGCTATCGGCCGAACAGTCTCGCCGCAGCCAAGGAACTCTTCGGCGAATAACTTTTTAGGGCAAGAAAACTCAGTAGAAGGTGCAGATCTCTTCGAGGCTTCGGCGCTCGATGTCCGGCACCGTCACGCCCTCTGCGGGATAGCCCGTCACCAGAATAAGAAAAGGCCGTTCGTTGGAAGG
>DLPX01000052.1 GCA_002477475.1 Proteobacteria bacterium UBA7447 | reverse complement strand
GGTTACCTCGATATTTCTCGTGGCTCCTCGGATAAGGTGACCCTGCGAACCCCGGCAAGTTCGGCTTCGGTAACAGTCGATCATCAGGACGACGGCCGGATTGAAGTGATGCTCAATCTGGAGCCTGCCGAGTTTGAACCAGTCTCAATTGATAAAAAGACCCTCGAGAGGCTCTTTGGCGCCGGGGCGGGTGATCTCGATGGTTCGTTACCTGTGGAGTACACAAGATCAGATTTTTCTCATCTGGTTATTCCCATGTCCTCATTGCTGGGCGTTCAGTCGGTGGCTCCGGATTTTGAGCAGCTGGCCGATTACTGCGAGCAGACGGATGTTGATACGGTGATGTTGTTCTGCCAGGAAACAGTCGAAGCGCAGAACACGGTGCACTGCCGCGAATTTGCACCCCGCGTGGGTACACCGGAGGTCCCGGCAGCGGGAACCACCAACCGTGCGCTTGCCTGCTACCTTGCCCGGCACAACTTGATTGCGCCAGAAACCGGCCCGACGTCGCGCATCCGTGCCGAGCAGGGTTATGAGATCCAGCGGCCGAGTCTTGTGGTGACCCGCATGACGCTTAATGGAAATCTGCCCACAGATATCTGGGTAGGGGGTTTGTCTGCGCAGGTGGTTCGTGGGCAGTTTTCCGTGTGAAGCGGGCGCTTTGTTGGCGTTGTATTTCTTGCACTCTATGACAGAATGCCCGCATGTCTGAATACCGCACGACTTCGCTAGTCAAGAGTCTGCCCGCCACCGTGCCCTTTGTGGGGCCAGAAGCGCAGGAGCGCATCCTTGAGCGCGCTTTTTCAGCCAGGATTGGAGCCAATGAGAATGTGTTTGGACCTTCCGAGCAGGTCACAAAGGTCATCTCCCAGATGGCAACACAGGCGTGGAAATATGGCGATCCCGAATTCTTTGAGCTCCGCCATGCCTTAGCCGACCATCACGGCATTGGTCCCGAGCACATTATGGTGGGTGAAGGGATTGATGGCCTTTTCGGTAATCTGGTGCGACTCTTTGTTGGCTCGGGCGATAAAGTTGTCACTTCTGCTGGGGCATATCCCACATTTAATTTTCACGTTGCCGGCTTTGGCGGAGAGCTCGTTACAGTGCCGTACCGGGACGACCACGAAGATCCCACAGCACTGGTTGAGGCGGCGGGACTGCACCACCCCAAACTGATTTATTTTGCCAATCCGGATAATCCCATGGGCACCTGGTGGCCGGCGTCCGCAGTCGAAGCAATGGTTGAGCAAACACCGGAAGGATCCTTGCTGGTGCTTGACGAGGCTTACGGGGAATTCGCACCCGAGAACGTTCTCCCTGCGATCGACCCGTCGGACAGACGCGTCCTTAGGTTTCGCACCTTTTCCAAAGCCTACGGTCTGGCGGGTATTCGTGTGGGTTATGCGATAGGTGAGCCTGAACTCATCAATGAGTTCAACAAGATTCGCAATCACTTCGGGCTGGGATGTGTTGCCCAGGCGGCGTGTGTTGCCGCCCTCTCGGACAACGAGCATCTGAAAAGCGTTGTCGCCAGGGTAGAGAAAGCCCGTGAGACGATTTGTCAGATAGCCAAGGACAATGGGTTGGTGGCGTTGGCGTCAGCAACGAATTTCGTTGCGATCGATTGTGGCCAAGACGGGGTATTCGCCAAGTCGGTGCTGGACCATCTTGTGGCGCAAGGGATATTTGTGAGAATGCCGGGGGTGGTCCCGCTCAACAGATGTATCCGTGTATCCGTGGGACGTCCTGAGGATCTCGCCCTTTTCGCCGATGCACTACCCAAAGCCCTGGAGGCGGCCGCAGGCTGAGATCGCAGAACCCCTCTCGACATATAAAGCGCAGAACAAGAATCCAACAGGAATCAAAGGATTTTAGGAGATGAAACCCATGCAGCAGTTAAAGTGGAGAACCCTATGTCGATAACCTTGGATCAGGCGAGAACCCTGGTAGACGGCGCGCTGGCAGAGGCGCGGAAACTCAACCTGAAACCCGTCAGCATTATTGTGCTGGATGTTCGCGGTTCACTGGCCGCGGCGGCATCCGAAGACGGGGTAAGTGCGATGCGTGCGCAAATTGCCCACGGTAAAGCCAATGCAGCCATCGCCCTGGGCATGGGAACACGCGCCCTGATGAATCGGGCTGAGCAGCAGGCGTATTTTATTCAGTCGATTAACGGACTCGCAGGTGGTGACATGGTGCCGGTGCCGGGCGGGGTGCTCGTGCGAGACAGCGAAGGGACGCTGCTGGGTGCTGTGGGGATCTCTGGTGACACTTCGGATAATGATGAAGCGGCTGCCGTGGGCGGAATTAACGCAGCAGGTCTGGAAGCTGAAACTGGCTGATGACGCCTAGAGCAAAGCTGAGGCACTTGTAAAAACTGCGCGACGGGCTATTATCTCGCCGCGAAATATCTGTCTTTAGAGTCAAGATCATGTCCATGCCGTTTCTGACGCCTTCTATCCGTGTACGCAAAACACCTTTCTCCAGCCGTGTGACCGCGGCGGGTGTTAAAGCCTATACGGTCTACAACCATATGCTGCTGGCATCGTATTTCACTTCTCCCGAAGAGGACTACCGCCATTTAAAAACGGCCGTTCAGGTCTGGGATGTCTCCGTTGAACGCCAGGTTGAAATCACAGGCAAAGACGCATTGCGTCTGGTGCAGATGACGACACCACGCGACATGTCCCGAATGCAGGATGATCAGTGCTACTACGTGCCCATGGTGGATGATGCCGGGCGGATGATGAATGATCCGGTGGCGATCCGACTCAACGAGAACCGCTTTTGGCTGTCGCTTGCCGACTCAGATATGCTGCTTTACTGCAAGGGTCTTGCGGCGGCGGCAAAACTCGATGTCGAGGTATTTGAGCCAGACGTCTCCCCGTTGGCGATCCAGGGCCCGCGGGCTGATGAACTGGTCGCGCGGGTGTTTGGTGACGTTATAGCAAGCACCAAATTTTTCAGACACAAGACGATCAATTTTCAGGGCCGAGACATGATCATCGCCCGCTCCGGCTGGTCTCATCAGGGAGGATTTGAGCTCTATCTGGATGGCAGCGAATATGGTGAAGCGGTTTGGGATACCTTGTTTGCGGCTGGAGAAGATCTGGATGTGCGGGCCGGGTGTCCTAACCTGATCGAGCGCATCGAGGCGGGCCTGCTGTCGTTTGGCAGCGATATCACCACAGCGCATACTCCTTTTGAGGCGGGTCTTGGGAAGTACTGCAACCTGGAGTCGGTTGAAGGGTTTTTAGGTCATTCGGCGCTTTCCCAGTTGAGCACGCCTGTAAGGCAAATCCGCGCTCTTGAGTTGGATGGACCCGCGGTTCCCGAGATCCAACATCCTTGGCTGCTTCAGGACAGCAGCGGAAACGTCGTGGGGCACATCTCCTCTTCCACCTGGTCTCCGGACTACGATACCAACGTGACTATTGCCATGGTCGACAGTTCTCATTGGGATGCTGGCACGGTGCTGACCGCTAAGGTGCCTGATGCCGACCGCAATGCGACGGTCCGTGCGGGCTTTTGGAACTAGCGCCAGACTTCAACCGCCTGGTTTAAAAAGCCGCAACAGACTTCACGGAGCCGTGGCCGGGTTGTAGCACGTGATCTTGTGCGATGTGTTTGATCGCTTTTTGCGCTGATATCCCGTAGATTCGGCTTTTCGTTTTATCAGTCTTGAAATCAGCATGGGTCTAGATCAGGAACTTGCGGGATTGCTCGTGATCTCTATGGAGCAGGCGGTGGCCGCCCCATATTGCGGACTGATGCTGGCGGATGCGGGGGCCCGCGTTATCAAGGTGGAACGCAAGGAAGGAGACTTTGCGCGAGGCTACGATCGAGGCGCGAGTGGCAACAGTGTATTCTTCTCCTGGCTCAATCGCGGTAAGGAGTCCGTCACCCTTGATCTCAATATCGATGACGATGAGGCTCTTTTGCGTTCAATGCTGAAAGAAGCGGATGTCTTTCTGCACAACCTGGCGCCGGGGTCCCTGGCACGCAGAGGTTTTAGCGGTGATGCCTTGCGGGAGCACAACCCGGGACTCATTACCTGTGAGATCAACGGCTACGGGTCCACAGGCCCGGGCGCCCGTAAAAAAGCCTATGACTTTCTGGTTCAAGCCGAAAGCGGAATCTGCGCAGTCAACGGCACCCGTGAACAGCCTGCGCGGGTCGGCATTTCCATTTGTGACATTGCGACCGGGCAGACCGCGTTTTCTTCGATCCTGAGGGCGCTTATCCAGCGTGGCCGTACCGGCATCGGCATCGATATTTCCATTGCCATGTTCGATGTGATGGCAGATTTCATGAACTTTCCCTTGTTGTCGCACCGTTATCTCGGCGGGGCGCCCGAGCGGATGGGTCTGACTCATGCGTTGATTGCGCCTTATGGGGCGTACTCGGTAAAAGGAGGGGGCCAGATTCTGATCGCTATCCAGAGCGATCGTGAGTGGTGTGTTTTTTGTGATGCCGTGCTGGGTCAGCCCGAGTTGGGCCTGGATCCGCGTTTCGTCAACAACCCTGAGCGCGTCAGAAATCGTGAAGTGATGGACGAGATTATCAGCAATGTATTTGGTCGTTTTGATATCGATGAGATGACTGCGTTGCTGGATGGGGCGAAAATTGCGAACGGGCGTCTCAGTACGGTTGAGGATTTGTCGAAACACGAGCTTATTCGAAATCAGGTGGCCCACTTTGACGGCGTGGAGGTCAGTATGGCGGATTTGCCGGTGGTGACCGAAGGTGCCCGCCCCACGGTAGTTCCGGTATTGGATCAGCATGGTTTATCCATTCGAAAAGAGTTTTCCCATTAACCGTATTCGCCCACCAGCCGAAACGTTATGAGTATCAAACCCCCCACATATGAACTAGATCATCCCGAAATACGCGAAAGCGTTTCGCGCCTGTGTGAAGATTTTCCGGGAGAGTATTGGCGCAAGTGTGATCGTGAGCAGGCGTATCCGGGCGAGTTTGTGAAGGCGCTGACTGAGTCGGGCTTTTTAGGGGCACTGATTCCTGAATCCTACGGGGGTTCGGGTTTGCCACTCTCAGCCGGTGCGGCAATTCTTGAGGAGATTCACCGCTCGGGCAGTAACGCCGGGGCATGCCACGCCCAGATGTACACCATGGGCACATTGCTGCGACACGGCTCTGAAGCCCAGAAGGAAAAGTATCTGCCGGCTATCGCCCGCGGGGACCTGCGGCTTCAGGCATTTGGGGTTACCGAGCCGACCAGCGGAACCGATACGACAGCGCTTCGGACCACAGCAAACCGGGTCGATGATCATTATGTGGTGAACGGCCAGAAAATATGGACCTCCCGGGCTGAATATTCGGATCTCATGATCCTGCTGTGCCGCACGACGCCGAAAGACCAGGGTCAGAAGAAAACAGACGGATTGTCTGTGCTGCTGGTCGATATGCGTGAAGCCAGTGACGATTCGCTCACCATCCGGCCGATTCGGACGATGATGAATCACGCAACCACTGAAATCTTTTTTGATGATATGGAGGTGCCGGCAGAAAACCTGATCGGAGACGAAGGGCGGGGCTTTCGCTACATCCTGTCGGGTATGAATGCAGAACGCATTCTGATCGCGGCCGAGTGCATCGGTGATGCCAAGTGGTTTATTCAGAAAGCCACGGCCTACGCTGCAGAGCGTTCTGTGTTTGGCAGGCCTATCGGTCAGAACCAGGGCATCCAGTTCCCCATCGCAAGAGCCTATGCCCAGATGCGCTCGGCAGAGCTGGTGCTGCGTGAAGCCATTCGGCTTTATGACGCAGGTGAGAATCCTGGGGAAGAAGCCAATCTCGCAAAGATGTTGTGCGCCGAGGCATCATGGGCGGCGGCGGAAATGTGTGTGCAGACTCACGGGGGATTTGGCTTCGCTGAAGAATACGATGTCGAGCGCAAGTTCCGTGAGGCCCGTCTTTATCAGGTGGCACCCATCTCAACCAATTTGATCCTGAGCTACCTTGGCGAGCATGTTCTCGGTTTGCCGCGGTCGTATTAGCAGGGTCGGGAATCAAGCATGACGGAAGAACAAGCACAGAGCGTTCAGCCTCGCCGAAGTTTTATCTTTGTTCCCGGGTTAAGGCCCGAGTTGTATCCCAAGGCCCTGGCGAGCGGCGCGGATATTGTCTGCGTTGAACTTGAAGACGGGATCGCACCGCACGATAAGGACGAAGCGCGGGAGAAAACCGTGGCGCTTTTTGCCGAACCGCAGGCCGACGATGGCGTAGAGCGCATTGTCCGTATCAATTGTCTGCGCTCAGCCGTGGGTCTTGATGATGTCCAGGCGATTCTTGCGACAGATATGCCGCCGCCAGCATTGATGTTGCCCAAGGTGGTATCCCCGGATGAGGTGGTGTGGCTTGACGATCTTCTGACAGAGCGGGGTCATGATACCCGACTGCACATCATTATTGAGATGAATGCTGGGCTAGAAGCCGTGTTTGATATCGCCCGATCCAGTGCCCGCATAGACGCGTTGTTTTTCGGGGGGGTAGATATGGCGGCAGATCTGAGATGTAAGAACGCGTGGGAGCCGTTGCTCTATGCCCGGTCGCGGGTCGTACACGCGGCCGCCAGTGTTGGCGTGGATGCTGTCGATGTGCCGTACCTGGATCTTGAGGATCTGGAGGGCATGAAGATTCAGGCCCGGCAGGCGAGAGATCTTGGCTTCAGCGGCAAGGGAGCCATCCATCCCAAGCAGATTGCTGATCTCAATGAAGTGTTTACCCCCTCTGCGGAGGAAGTAGCCCGGGCTCGTAAAGTGGTGGCGGCCTTTGAAGACGCGAACACAGGGCTCGTCGTCGTGGATGGCAAACTGATCGAAAAGCCCGTGGTCAGGGAGATGCAGAGAATCCTTTCTGTGGCGGATCGCGCGGGACGCTAGGCCGAAAACGTCTTCCTCAGTCCAGCGCGGCCTTGAGCGCATCAGCGCCATCGCGCAGCGCTTCGGCGGCCTGATCAAGCATACGACTGTAATGGATGAAACTGTGCAGCACTCCGGAATAGATCTTCAGCGTCGCTGACCGGCCTGCGTTTTGCATGGCCTTATAGAGTGCTGTTGAATCATCCTGCAGTGGGTCACACTCGGCCGCTGCGATGAACGCACTGGGCAGTAGACTGATATCTCCGTCTAACACTTTGAACCGGGGATCATCTCTGTCTGCTTTCGTGTTCAGGTAACTCGCTAGGTAAAATTCTTTTTCCTCACGAGTGAATTCGAAGTCGGCGTTGCCGTATTTCTGCCAGGCTGCCGAGTCCGTGAGCCCGTAGGCGCCGTAATAGAGCAGCAGGCACTGAATCCGCCCCGGATTTTTCTGGTGACAGAGTTGGGCCACTGAGACCGCCATGTTGGCTCCCGCAGAATCCCCCCCAATGGCCAACCTCGAACTATCGAGACCGTGATCCGGGCCTTGAATCTTCAGCCAGTCGAGCACCGTCTGTGCCTCATTGATCGCCACCGGAAACCGGTATTCCGGTGACAGGGCATAGTCGACACCAACAACACAAGCCCCCGAAAACTCCGCCAGCAGGCGCATTACCCGGTCATGGGTGTCAAGATTGCCTACCACCCAGCCGCCGCCATGAAGATACAAAAGCGTGGGTGTTTGAGTCAGGTGATTGGGTTTGTAGATACGTATGGGTATTTCCCGTATTGGCCCTGCAACAAAGGTGTTCAGCACCTCGTGCATCTCGGGCTTGATCTCGTTCCACCATGCGCGCTCGGTGTTATATGCGGTGCGAATCTCGTCCAGGGTGAGAACTGTGAGATCGCCCGCTCCATCGATCAGGGTCGCGCGCTTTTGCATGACCGCGATCATTTGCGGATCCAGGGACATCTCGGTCAACCCTTTACGCGGGAGGATGTCGGATCGTAGAGCGGCTCCAGGTGAAGCGAGCAGGGGACCCTGGTGCCGGCGACCTCCAGGCTGTAGTCACCCTGCTCAAGGTAGGCTCGATCCACACCTTCAGCATTGCGGACATACCCATAGCCAATGGGGCAGCCCACCGTATGTCCAAACCCGGCACTCGTCAGCCAGCCCACCCGCTGATCATCTCGAAAAATGGTCTCCCGTCCGATGAGATGGATACTCGAATCCTGTGGGGTAAAACAGGCAAGCTGTTTCTTGAGACCCTGGCGGCGCTGTTGCGCGAGTGCATCCTTGCCCAAAAAGTCAGTCTCGCTTGAGAGTTTCACGGCCCAGCCCAATCCCGCCTCCAAGGGGGTTTGGTCTGGTGAAAGATCTGACCCCCACGCCCGATACCCTTTCTCAAGTCTCAGACTTTCAATCGCGCGATATCCCGCGTTGCGAATGCCGAGGTCGCTGCCTGCGGCCATGAGTGTCCGATATACAGGGAGTACCTCATCAATCGGAATATGCAATTCGTAGCCCAGTTCGCCCACATAGGTGAGTCGAACCGCCGTGATGGAGGATGATTCCACCTGCAGCGGCCGTGAGGCAGCAAAGGGCAGGGCACTATCTTCCACGCTGTCTGGAGACGCGCGGCTCAGCAGTTCACGGGAGTGCGGGCCCATGACCGACAGCACCGCGTAACGGTCGGTTTGGTCTGTGATCCTGGCGTCAAGGCGTTCCGGCAGGTTGCGTCGTATCCAGTGAAAGTCATGGGTGACAAATCCCGTACCCGTGACAAGATAGAAACGATCTGGCGCCAGCCGTGTTACGGTGAGATCGCTCTCAATGCCGCCTCGGCTATTCAGAAGTTGGGTATAGATGACCGATCCCACCGGCCGATCAATCCGATTGGCACAGATCCACTCCAATGCTTGGGCGCTGTCTGCCCCCTCTACGATGAATTTTCCAAAGGAGGTCTGATCAAAGACAGCCACTGCTTCACGGGCTGCCCGGTGCTCGTCACCGGAGTAGCGCTCCCAGTTCTGCTCTCCAAAGCTGTATTCGTCTTTGGGCACTACGCCTTCTGGTGCAAACCAGTTGGGACGCTCCCAGCCCAGTTTTTCTCCAAAGCATGCACCTTGGGATTTAAGATCTTCGTAGAGTGGAGAACAACGGAACGGCCGTCCGGACTGGTGTTCCTCATGCGGCCACGCCATGGTGTAGTGCTTGCCGTACATTTCATGCGTACGTTCGCGAACCCATTCGAGCTTGGTGTGGGGTTGACCAAAACGACGGATGTCCACCGGCCAAAGATCAAAGGGCGGTTCGCCTCCCGCGATCCATTGGGCCAACGCCTGACCGGCGCCTCCGCCCGCAGCGATCCCAAAGGCATTAAAGCCTGCGGCGACGTAAAAGCCACTTAGCTCCGGCGCTTCTCCCAGGATGAAGTTGCCATCCGGCGTAAAGCTCTCGGGGCCGTTGAGCAATTCTTTGACGCCTGCGTGGGCAAGCGCAGGCACCCGCGGCAGAGCCTGTGTCATCAGCTGTTCGAAGTGATCCCAGTCTGAGCCCAATAGAGAGAATGAGAAATTCTCAGGAAAGCCTCCCTGCGCCCAACCCACCGGGTTGGGCTCGTAGCCGCCCATTACGAGTCCGCCGACCTCCTCCTTGAAGTAGGTCAGACGGTCGGGGTCTCTCAGCGTCGGAAGATCTGAAGTGACACCGTCGATAGGTTCGGTGATGAGATACTGATGCTGAACCGAGACCAAGGGCACATTCACTCCGGCTAACTGACCAACTTCCCGGGCCCATTGCCCGGCACAGTTCACCAGGATTTCGCAATCCACAGGACCCTCTGGGGTATCGATACCGGTGACGCGGCTATTTTCACTTCGTACACCCGTCACCTGGATGCCCTCAAGAATGGTGCCGCCCTGGTTACGAGCACCTTTGGCCAGTGCCTGGGCGATATCAGACGGACTGGCTTGACCGTCCGAGGGCAAGAATGCCGCACCCAGGACATCACTGACATCCATGAGCGGCCATAGCTCTTTTGCCTCAGAGGGTGTCAGCAGATCCATTTCAAGACCGAAACTGCGCGCCGTTGTTGCCTGGCGCGCGATCTCGGTCATCCGGGATTCGTTGCAGGCAAGGCGCAGGCCGCCGTTCATTTTCCAGCCGGTAGCCAATCCGGTTTCGGACTCGAGACGATCGTACAGCGCGACGGAGTTGCCGAGTAATTGCGTGATTCCGGCTTGTGTACGCAGTTGGCCGACCAGACCGGCCGCGTGCCAAGTGCTGCCACTGGTCAGTTGGTGCCGTTCCAGCAGCAGCACATCCTTGTATCCCATTTGGGTCAGGTGATAGGCAGTCGAGCAACCGGCTATTCCTCCGCCGATAATTACGACCTGGGCGTGTCGAGGCAGCTTTGTCATTTATTGGGCCTTTAATCAGGAATGTTTGTGTGGGGAGCGCATCTGAAAGCTCTCAAGGAGCAAAACGACTCCATTGCTGGTCGAACCTTTCGAGGTTCTCACGGGTGTATTCCACAAAGTCGAATTCAAGTTGGGAGTGAATTTCGGAGACCATACTCCAGAGCGTTTCCCTCAACAATGAGGCGCACTTCATGGCCTCAAAGCCATGGTGGGTCTGATCAGCGACCGGAGCGTCGAAGTAGTGCTGCAGTAGCCAATCCTCCTGATCTTTGGAGAGACCGTTGTTCGATGCCAGATTGGCGAGATCAAAAAGCGGACTGTTGTAGCCAGCGTAGTCCCAGTCAATCAGCCACAGCCGACTGCCATCATCGATAAAGTTTGCGGCCAGCAGGTCGTTGTGTCCGTAGACGAGATCGACTGAACCCACGGCCGCCTCAAGAGTTCTGCCTTTTTCTCGCAGCGCGGGCAGCATGTGACTCATACGACTGCCATCATCCTCAAGTGTTCCGAGGTAATCACGGATGACATGAAAGACCCAGAAGATGAGTGCCGGGCCCCGGATCTGCTGGGCCAGATCCCTGTGACACCTGTGCAGCATTGGCAAGATCTGCTCAAGGTAAGCATCCTGCCTGATGTCTGCCTCTGACAGCGTTTTTCCTTCAATGAAATTCAGGATCAGTATCCCAGGCGCATGATGAGCAACGTTTGGGGAGAGCCCTACTTTGGCGGCTGCAATGCTGGCTCCAAGTTCGTTGAAGCGCATAACGCCATGCAGCGGAATATCGTCACCCAGTCGAACAAAGAACTTCTGCCCTTGGTCGGTGACAACGAAATTCTGATTGGTGATGCCGCCGCTTATCGGCTCAAGCGTGACATTACCCCGCCAGAAATCCAATTCCCGTATTTGATCTTCAGCTGTTTTGCTCATGACAGATATTCCTGCTTGTCTTAAGACTGCAGTCCAAACTCCAGTCGCTTTTTCTGTGCCCACTGGTTGATCAGCCGGTCAGCCACGATGGCGATACAGGCGACGCCAACTCCAGCAATAATGCCGCGGCCTGTATCCGCTTTCGTAAGAGCGATATAGACCTCTTGTCCGAGGTCCCGGGTTCCCACCAATGCCGTGATCACCAGCATGGAAAGCGCCATCATGATGGTCTGATTAATCCCGAGCATGATCTGAGGCAAAGCGATGGGCAGCTCTACGCGCCACCGGATCTGGGATCGAGTACAGCCAATTGCCCGCGCGGCTTCAATGAGATGTGTCGGTACCTGCTCGATGCCCAGAATCGTATAGCGGACCGCGGGCGCAAGAGAGTAGGCGATGACGGCCAACATGGCCGCAAAATCACCAACCCGAAACAGCATGACCACAGGTATCAGGTAGACGAACGACGGCAGCGTTTGAAGTGTATCAATAATCACCTGGGTCACGCGGTTTATGCCCGAGTGGGATGCCGCCAGGATGCCTGCTGGTATCCCGATGCAGGCGGCAAACAAAACCGATACGCCGCATAGATAGACCGTGATCATCGCTTTGGACCATAGCCCGGTGACCGCTATGAATAAGCTGAGCACAATTACGAGAGTTGCCAGCCGGAACCCGCCTAACCGAAAACCGATCAACCCGATCAATGCGACCACGACGATCCACGGTGTGCTGAGCAGGAAGCGCTTTACCGGAATCATGATATTGATCAATACAAAGGTTTTAACGGCCTCAAGTTGGTCGAAAAAGTTGATGTTGATCCACTTAACCATCGCGTCCCAGAAATGGCTTGTGGTGATTTGAAGGGACTCTGGAAAGACCGCCAGTGCCGGAAAGAAATGAGCCGCGATCCAGGAGGCAATAAGAATAAGGATAATCAGGGTGGGTAGGCGGGCGCCTTGCAGAGAGCGGGAAGTGCCTGCCTGCCTGGATTGTGTCGAGCGCTTGTTGTAGGCCTGCCCTAACCGATCCAGGGCGATTGCGAGCAGTGTTATGGCGAGACCCGCCTCGAGGCCATCACCGATGGCGAGCCTACGAAGGGAACTCAGAACATCAAAGCCCAGACCTCCTGCTCCGATCATGGACGCGATGATCACCATGTTGAGCGAGAGCATAATGACCTGATTAATGCCGACCATGAGTGAGTCCCGGGCCACCGGAACCTGAATTCTGCGCAGCAGTTGCCTGCGGGAGCACCCGGCCATGTCGCCATACTCAATCAACTCTTCTGGAATCTGGCGCAGAGACAGAATCGTGACCCTGACCATGGGAGGTGTTGCGTAGATCATCGTCGCGATCATCGCCGCAACCGGTCCAAACCCAAAAAGGAACAGAACCGGTACCAGATAGGCAAACACAGGAACCGTTTGCATCAGATCAAGCACTGGGGAAAGTATCCGCTCCAACAGAGGATGCCGGTAGGCTGTGATCCCCAGAGCGAAACCGATGCTGACTCCCAGTGGAACAGCAATAATGATCGAACTCAACGTCACCATGGCGCTTTGCCACTGACCGAAAACCACCAGATAGAGAAAACAACCGGTGACCAGCAGAGCTAGGCGCATGCCGGCGAGGTTAAATGCCAGCAGACCAACGATGCCGACAATGGCAATCCAGGGTGCCGGAGGCAGGAGGACAGGCGCACCGGGCTCGGTCGAGAAAGTAAACCCGGTGGCAAGAAGACTATTGGCAACCGATAACGGCCACTCGAGTATCCAGGCTATCGATCGGGTAAGTTCCTTGAAGGTAAATAAGCCAAGATCAAAATCTTTTATCAGCCACTGCATAAGGTCGCTGATCGAGAACCGCAGGGGAATGATCCAGTCTCGGGGGTACTTCACCAGAAAGGGCGTAAGTTCCTCGTACAGATGCAAGGCGATTCCCAGACACGCAATAGCGGTTAATGGGAGCCAGAACCCCCAACGGAATTTGACGGGAGTCTCGAGGATCCGTACGGACTGCATCTTCAGTAGGATCCAGCCGATTCTCTGCCGACGAGCACGTTCAGGACCGATTGCCGGTCGATCACCCCAATAATGGATCCGGCATCATCGGTGACACCGATCCGGTCTTCAGAATTGACTGCCTGATCTGCAAATTCGTGAACTTTAACGTCATGTTTCAATAGTTCCCCAAGGTTTCCTTTTTCGTCAGGCGCCAGCGGCCTCATGACCATACGGGCTGAGAAGACTTTGGCGCGGGAAACGTCGCGCGTGAACTCAGCGACATACTCTGTCGCCGGGTTAATGATGAGATCCTCCGGCGTGCCGATCTGAATGACGGCCCCATCCTTCATGATGGCTATCCTGTCAGCCAAACGGATGGCTTCATCAAAATCATGAGTGATAAATACGATCGTTTTTTTCAGGATGTCCTGCAGTCTGAGAAACTCGTCCTGCATTTCCCGTCGAATCAGGGGGTCCAGGGCTGAAAAGGGCTCATCAAGAAACCAGATGTCGGGCTCTACTGCCAGTGACCGCGCGATACCCACGCGCTGTTGCTGGCCACCTGACAGTTCACGGGGGTAGTACTCCTCTCGCCCAGACAAGCCGACGAGAGAAATCATCTCGCTCGCTCTTTGTTCCCGGGTTTGCTTATCAATACCCTGAATCTCCAAGGGAAAGGCGACATTGTCGAGGACCGACATATGGGGCAAGAGCGCAAAATGCTGGAACACCATCCCCATCTTGTGCCTGCGAATCTGAATAAGTTCATCCTCAGAAGCAGCAAGAAGGTCCTGACCGGCAAACATGAGTTCTCCGGCAGTCGGTTCGACGAGCCGGCTCATGCATCGGACCAGTGTTGACTTCCCAGATCCCGACAGCCCCATGATGACGAAAATCTCTCCATGAGAGATATCCAGCGTGACGTCCCGAACCGCTGCGATCAGGCCAGCATCGTCGAGTTCGGCGGGTGAAGGTGTCTTGGAGATCTCTTCCCTAAAGGCGGAAACATCGTCACCAAAAATCTTCCAGATGTTTCGAAGTTGCAGCGCTGGGGTGACTGTCGACATTTTGATTACAGCAGGTTGGCGAACTATGGGATGGGTAAGAAAATACAGCAGGTGGCTCGCGAAGAACCACCTGCTGCTTTCTGGTACCCAGGTTGGAAGCGAGAGCTTTTAGTTACACTGGGTCCAGGGCTCCCAGGTTGACTTATTGGCATCCAGCCATGCGGTCACCACATCAGGTATTTTTTTACCCTCGAGATCGACCTCAACAATCATCTGGCCAATCGTGGGATTATCGATTTCAAAGTTACGAACCGCTTGATACGCGCAAGGCCACTTGGCTTCACCGCCTTTCCAGCCGACTTTTTTGATCCAGCCTCTGGGTTTCCCGCAGTCGTAGGCCATGTTGGGGTTTAAGCCGACATTCGGATCTTCATAGCAAGCGTCACTGTAGAGAGGGAACTCGATGAATTCTCCTTCGAACTTCACCGTCGACCAATGGGGGTGGTAAACCCAGCCGATCCATGGCGCTTTGCGCTGGTAAGCTGATTCGAGCTCGGCCCAGAGTGCGGCATCCGTACCTGCGTGGACAACCTCGAAATCAAGTCCCAGTGCTTCAACGCGTTCTTCGTCGAAGCCTGCCCAGGTAACAGGTCCGCCAAGGTATCTCCCAGCCGGCGCGGTTTCCGGAGTTGAGAACGCCTCTGCGCATTCGTTCAATGCTTTCCAGTCAGGAAGGCCCGGGCATTTTTCCTTCATGTACATGGGATACCACCATTCCTCGATGGCGTTCATCCCGGTCTCGCCAAGATCAACTGTACCGCCGGTTTTCAGACTGGCTTCCATCGCCTGCTTGCCTGTGGTCTCCCACATCTCCATCGCGATATGCAGGTCGCCGGACTCCAGTCCCGCAAACTGTGCGATGTAATCGGCTTGTTGATATTTGACGTTATAGCCCATGTTTTCCAGGATCCGACCCATCAACTCAGTGTTGATCAACTGGCCGGTCCAGTCGTGAAGCGTAAGGATGATGGGGTCCTTGGATTCGACCGCCATGGCAGTGTTTGAGAGCAGTGCGCTTGCGAAGAGCGCGACAAAAACTCTTTTTGTTTTGCTAAAAAGCATTGGAATTCCTCCCGTTATAGAAATACTCAAGTTGTCGTCAAGGGGCGTGCCTCAACATTTCTAGAATTACACAAAAAATCACATAAATAAACAAAAAAATTGAAAATCAACAGCAAAACCACAATAATATGCACAATACTCCTCAATTCTTTGGTTTTGGAGGCCTCTGAAGAAATGGCGCTGGTCAGCAAGTACGAAGCTGCAATCATGGGCGCGCTTAATCTGCGGGGCCGGGTCACAATCAATGACCTTGCAGTTCAGTTGGGGGTTTCAGGAGAGACGGTCAGACGGCACGTCGACCCTTTGATCAAGCGAGGTCTCGCATTAAGAGTGCACGGCGGGATTACCGCGCCAATCTCGACTCACGAAGCACCTTTTCATCGCCGCCTCAGAAAAAATCTTGACGCCAAACGCAGCTTGGCGAGAGTCGCCTCGGAGCTGATAAAAGACGGAGATTCCCTGGTTATCGACTGCGGCTCAACGACGGCTTACGTTGCTCAGGCGTTGTGTAATCACAGCAATTTGAACGTAGTAACCAACTCCATTGAGATCGCCCGTACTCTTGCTTCCAGAAACGGAAATCAAATCTACATGACCGGCGGTGAGTTACGTGCTGACGATGCCGCGGCTTTCGGTAAAGGGGCGATCGATTTTATTCAGCAGTTCAGCGTGGACTATGCAATTTTGTCTGTCGGTGCGATCAATAGTAGCAACGAATTTCTGGACTTTCATCTATGTGAGGCAGAATTTTCCAGAGCTGCAATTAAGCAGGCCCGAGAAAGCTGTTTTGTTGCGGACAGTTCTAAATTTGATTCAGATGCGCTGATAAAGGTCTGCGGCCTGGATGATGTTGATATCGTGGTAACCGAAACGCGGCCTGCGGCTTCTTTCCTGGAGGCGTGTGAGCTAAGCGAAACCCGCGCTCTGTTCCCCGTAGAGGCCTCAGCATAAACTTCGCTTGATCGTTCAGCCGTTATGGCTGGATTTGGCGTACTGTGTTGGGCAAAACAGCTGAGATGATGTCCGAGAGTGCGCCAAGCGCCGGCTGTCGGGGAAAAGTCTGTCGGTAAACCAGACGCACCTGGCGGACCGCCTGCGGAATACTGACTTCCCGGAGAATTACCTTGTCAGTCGCGAGCCGCCCGCCATGAACGGAAAGCGCGGGAACCAGCGTGATGCCCAGGCCCATCCCGACCAACTGCACCAGCGTTTCCAGGCTGGAGGCGTTAAGGCGGGGCAGTGGGTTTGCCGAGTCCCGACTGTCAATCTTGCAGGCACTGATGATCTGCTCGGAAAGACAATGTTCCTCTGACAGCAGCAGGACTTTTTCGTCTTTGAGATCGGCAAGTGAGACTTCATCTTGGTTATAGAAGTGATGGTCACGCGGATGAGCCAGCCAAAAGGGTTCCTTGAATAGTTGAATCTCTTTCAGATCCTCAGCCGGAGGTGAAGTGGCCAGCAGGGCGCCATCCAGTTGATGGTCGCGCAACTTTGCAACCAGTTGGTCTGTTGTTGCTTCAGTAAGTTCCAGCGACAGCTCCGGATGCTGTTCTTGCAGTTCCAGCATGAAGAGCGGCACCAGATAAGGACTGAGGGTATGAATCGCGCCGATCCGAAGCGGTCCTGTCAGCAGATCGTTCTGATCACTGCCGAGGCTGCGAATGACTTCGGCTTGTTCCAGAATCTGCCGGGCATGCCCAACGATCTTTTGGCCGATTGCCGTGATATGGACACTGCGGTTGGTCCGCTCGAAAAGCGTCGCACCGAGCTCTTCCTCGAGTTTGTGAATCTGCCCAGAGAGTGTTGGCTGGCTGACAAAACAGCGCTGGGCAGCTTGCCCAAAGTGCAAGGTTTCGCTGACAGCAATGAGGTATTCAAGATCCCGGAAGTTCATCCTATCAATAGAATATGCCGATCAAAGTAATAATAATAAACGATTATACAAATAACGAGTCTGGTCTTATATTTCGCTCTCACAGTGCTTTGACTAACGCTGTTGCATAGTTCAACAAAACTCAAGGAGAAAGTTGATGGCTCTCAAAGATTCAAAAACAGAACAAAACCTCAAAGACGCGTTTGCCGGCGAGTCGCAGGCTAACCGTCGTTATCTGTACTTCGCTGCCAAAGCGGATGTCGAAGGCTACAACGACGTGGCGGCCGTGTTCCGCTCAACAGCTGAGGGTGAGACCGGGCATGCCCACGGGCATCTGGAATACCTCGAAGAAACCGGTGATCCGGCGACGGGGCTGCCGATCGGCGCAACCGGTGACAATCTCAAGGCTGCAGTGGCTGGAGAAACACACGAGTACACCGACATGTACCCCGGTATGGCCAAGACAGCTCGTGAAGAGGGTTTCGATGAAATCTCTGACTGGTTTGAAACGCTGGGTAAGGCGGAGCGCTCTCACGCCAACCGGTTCCAGAAAGCGCTGGACGGCTTGGACGACTGAGTCGGGCCTTTACGACCATAAACGGGAGGCGCGAAGTCGCCTCCCGTTTTCGTTGAGCTCAAGAAATTATGGGAAAAGTAACTGAAGGCGGCCTGGGGGCGCCGGTTCGCCATCCAATCGATTGGCAAAGCCCCGACTTCAATGATGAAGGCAAGTTGATGTCGGAGATGGAGCGGGTCTTTGATCTGTGCCATGGGTGTCGGCGTTGTGTCTCGTTGTGTGACAGCTTTCCGACGCTGTTCGATCTGGTTGACGAATCCGACACCATGGAGGTCGATGGCGTTGCTAAGCAGGATTACTGGAAAGTTGTGGACCAGTGCTATCTCTGTGACCTTTGCTACATGACCAAGTGTCCTTATGTGCCGCCGCATGAGTGGAATATTGATTTTCCTCACCTGATGCTCAGGGCAAAAGCCGTCCGGTTCGAGAAAGAAGGCGCGTCGACACGAGACAAACTGCTCACCAGTACCGACTTTGTCGGCAATACGGCAGGTATTCCAGGCATCTCGATTGTGGTTAACGCGGCCAACCGTTCTGCCCCGTTACGAAAAACTCTGGAGAAAGTGGGTGGCATCCACCGTAAGGCCAGCATTCCCCGTTACGAATCCAAGCCTCTGCGAAAAAGGGTGTCAAAACTGGCGACCCTTGATGCGGCGCAGGCTAAACCTACTGCCCGCACCAAGGGAAAGGTAGCGCTCTTTGCGACCTGTTATGGCAATCGCAATGACCCGGGGGTAGGAGAGGACCTGATCTCTGTGCTACAGCACAATGATGTTCCGGTCACGATTGCCCAAAAGGAACGTTGTTGCGGCATGCCCAAGTTGGAGTTGGGTGATCTTGCTTCTGTCCAGAAAGCCAAGGAAGAAAATATCCCGCAGTTGGCACAATGTGTTGATGATGGGTGGGATCTTGTGGCGCTGGTCCCGTCCTGTGTATTGATGTTTCGTCAGGAATTCCCGCTGTTGTTCCCTGATGACCCCGAGGTCCGCAAAGTTGCGGATGCATTTTTTGATCCGTTTGAGTACTTAATGTTACGGCACAGCGACGGCCTGCTAAATACAGAGTTTGTGCAGTCTTTGGGCTCGGTGGTGTATCACGCCTCATGCCACCAGCGTGTTCAGAATTTCGGGCCGAAAACGCGGGATCTGCTGAAGTTGATACCGGATACCGAGGTCACGATGATCGAACGCTGTTCCGGTCATGACGGCACTTACGGTGTAAAGGCGGAGACCTTTGATAAAGCCATGAAGATCGGCCGGCCTGTGATCAACGCCATTAAAAAGAATAATCCCGATCACTATGGCAGTGATTGCCCAATCGCCGGCAATCATCTTGCTAACGGTGTCGGTGACGGCAGTAGCCCGGAGCATCCCATCAGCCTGATGCGAAAAGCTTACGGACTCTAAATTTATTTTTCTGGAATACCAATGAAGAAATTAACGCGAAGCGAGCTGCTCTCTCTCGAAACCTATTCCGCCGAGCGGGCGGATTTTCGAAACCGTGTGCTCGCACACAAAGCCAATCGCCGTGTTGAGGTCGGACCTCATGCCACGCTTTATTTTGAGGATGCGCTGACCATGCAATATCAGGTGCAGGAGATGCTCCGTATCGAGCGCATTTTTGAAGCGGATCAGATTCAGGAAGAACTGGATGCCTATAACCCGCTTATCCCGGATGGCACCAATCTCAAGGCGACTTTCATGCTTGAGTATCCCGAAGTAGAGGAACGTCGCCAAGCGCTGGCGCGGTTGCTCGGGGTCGAAAAAGCCGTATGGCTTCAGGTAAACGGAAACGAACGCATCCGGCCGATTGCGAACGAAGATCTAGAGCGTGAGACCAGCGACAAAACCTCTGCGGTACACTTTTTACGTTTCGAACTATCTTCGGAGGACATCGCAGGATTCAAGGGTGATGATTCCGTGTCTTTCGGAATCGATCACGGTGCGTACTCGCATCAGATCGACGCGAGTCCGGAGATTAAAGAGGCGCTCGCAGCCGACCTGGACGGTCAGTAAATCCGTCTCGTAGCTTTTCCGGTCGATCGTTCTAAGTAAATCCAAACACCAAACGTCGGGTAAAGTGTTGTTACCACTCCTACGTTAGTGTCCAACGGCCGCGCTCTCGGTTTTGCTTAACTACCTCGACTAACTCCTTAGCTACTGACCGAGTTAGTCGAGTCTCTGGGCGATTTGATGCGGTTGCGGTGAAAAAGGTTCTTGAAATTACCGGATTCTCGATAAGACAGGCAGACAGTGTGTGTTCGTCAATCTCACGTTGAGCCATTGAGTATGGAATGATCGAGAATCCTTGACCCTCTTTCAACATCTGGATGGTTGCATCCTCTGAGTCGATTTCCAACAAAGACTCAATTCGGAGGTTGCTCTTGGCGAGAGCATTGTCAATATAAAAACGGTAACTGTGACTGACCGAAGGTAAAAGCAACGGAAATCGTACGGCGTCCTCGAGCGAGATTTTTTTCTTGCCCTTAGGCATGTCTGCTTTTTTACCAATTAAATATAAAGCCTCTGTCATCAGGGGACTCGCGTTTAATCCAGAAAGGCCGTGCGGGTATGAGATTAGGCCTATATCAGCAGTCCCCGAATTGAGGTACTGAGGAATATGCAAATTGAAAGCAGGCATTATCCTTAGGGAAACATTAGGGTGATTCTTCTTAAAGTGATTCATTAACGGAATAAAAAGCACAACGCCTGCAGTATGCGGCATGACGATGCGCACGCTTCCGGCAAGTTGATCCCCTAGGTCTTGAATATTTTTCCGAATCAGTTCATGCCGCGTCAATATTTCTTTACCGTGCTCACAGAAGATCTTACCTATCTCTGTTAATTGAACCCCCCGTCCTGATCGGTCAAACAGCCGAGCATCTAGATTCTGCTCCACCTGATTGAGTAGGCGGCTGAGTCCGGGCTGGGACAGATCAAGAGCACTCGCTGCGTGGGAGATGTTTCCTTTCTCAGCAATCTTTAAAACGGCTCTCAACTGATGATTGGTTATATCCATAGATATAACATTTATATTATTTTTATCATGTATAAAAACTCATAGTTGTTATGTTAGCGTATCTGCTGGATTTAACAAGCAGACGGTCGGAGGCCCTCTTCATATTAGGATGCATCAGTAAAACACAGTGAATCAGAACGATTATCCGGTCAAAAATAAGAAAGAGTCAGACAGGATGATCTTTGGATAATTTTTCTACTTATGGAGGTGTGGTATGAAAAAATTTAACAAGCGGTTGGTTAGCAGCCTGGTGGCTTTGGGCTTTCTTTCTATGTCTGCGACATCGGTGATGGCTGCCGAGACGATTCGAATGAACCAAAGCCCGTACCCATCGTTTAAGGCGATCCAGGCTCTGCTTCAGGTCTTAATCGAAGAGCGTCTCGGTTACAAAACGGAAGCTAAGCCAGCCGATAACGCAGCTGCCTACGCGGGGATGGATAGCGGAGATTTCGATATACATGTCGACATCTGGCTTCCTAATCAGAACGCGTTCGTAAAAAAGTATGTCGAGGAGAAAGGTACCGTTGCCATTAGTGAAAAGCACTATATCGGCAGCAGTGGATTTTGTGCTCCAAAAGCGTGGGCAGACAAACACAATGTCAAAACCATCTTTGATTTGGCGCGTCCCGAAGTCGCCAAGACAATCGACCATGATGGTAACGGTAAAGGCGATATCTGGATCGGCCGTTCCGGATGGATTGCGACTAACGAAAACATGATCAAAACCCGAGACTACGGGCTTCTCGGAAACAACGAGTGGATTCGTATGGCTCCTGGCGCGCACTATGCAGCGCTAAGGGAAGCGGTTGAAAATGGCAAGGGTTATGTTGGTTATTGCTGGAAGCCAGATTGGGTTTGGGATGCATTTGGTTTGGTTCAGCTTGAGGAGCCGGAGAATGATGGACAAGGGTGCTGGAACCAGGTTACTCAGGATGAAGATCCCAACTGGTATGAAAATTCAAAAATTACCTGCGCTAGCAAACCCAAGGTCATTCAAATTGGCTGGGCAAAGGCACTCGAGACGAAAGCGCCCCTAGTAGCTGATCTAATGGCTAACATCCAATTGGACATCGATACCGTAACGCTTTGGGCTTACGAGATAGCTGGAGTTAAAAAAGATCCGCGTGAGATGATTTCTGCGTGGATTGCGGCAAATCCAAAACGCGTTGATAGTTGGTTCGGACTCTAAATCTCCGAACTAAACTTTAATACTGCCCTCGGGGAACCCCGAGGGCAGACTCCTTTGGTCGCTTTGTCGCCGATTTTTGTCCCCTACCCATAGTCAGGCGTAGCTTCATAATGACTGAGATTTCTGAGCAACGTACACCCGCAATCGAAATCGAGGGGGTATGGAAGATCTTTGGCGATCGTCATCTTGAGGCGATGGCTGCGATCGAAAACGACGGCATTACGAAACAGCAGGTGTTAGAGCAATATGACTGTGTAATCGGGGTTGCGGACGTTGACTTACAGATTGAACGCGGCGAAATCTTTTGCATCATGGGGCTTTCGGGTAGCGGTAAGTCGACACTTGTCCGGCATATTAATCGCCTTTTGGAGCCAACCAAAGGCAGGATAATGGTTAACGGTAACGATGTGTTGGCGTTCTCAGAAGACGAGTTGCGACGTTACAGAAACACCCACATCGCGATGGTGTTTCAGAATTTTGCACTAGTGCCTCATAGGTCTGTGCTGGACAATATCGCGATGCCTTTAGAAATTCGAAAGGTTCCAAAAAATAAACGAAGATCCATTGCTGAAAAGATTCTTGACATGGTCGAATTGACAGGGTGGGGTAATAAGTTCGCTCATGAGCTCTCGGGAGGAATGCAGCAGCGGGTTGGATTGGCCCGCGCACTGGCGGTTGACGCAGAGATATTGCTGATGGATGAGCCGTTTAGCGCTCTAGATCCACTCATTCGCCGTCAATTACAAGACGAATTCATGCAATTAGCGTCGGTACTGAAGAGGACGACAGTTTTCATCACTCATGATCTAGATGAGGCAGTCCGAATCGGCAACCGTATCGCAATTATGCGTGATGGACGAATTGTTCAGATAGGCACCCCTGAGGAAATCGTTTTAAACCCGGCAGACGAGTACGTAGCGGACTTTGTTTCAGGTATTTCCCGTCTCAAGGTGGTACGTGCTCATGCCATTATGCAATCAATCGGTTTGTTTGAAAAAACACATGGACCACTGCCGGAAGGGCTGGCGTGCTTCGACCACAATGCCCATCTCGGCGAGCTCATTCATAAAGCTATCGCTTCAGATCAGCCGTTACTGATCGTGGGCGATGATGGCCAAAAAATTGGAATCGTTACCAGAGAAGATCTTCTCAAGACAGTCATTGAGGGAGCCGAAACATCATGACAGGCTCCGCCAAGGATCAGGCGCAGGATCAGACGAGAGGAGATGACTCAGATCTAAAGGGTCTAGTCGAAGAGTTTTCTGGCTCAAACGGGCAATACTATGGTTTGCAATTTACCCGGATCGGGAACAAGTCCGGGTTTACATGGACCTTTAACTGGGCTGCCGCAATTTTCGGACCCATTTGGTTCGGTTTTCGTGGGTTATGGAAGTGGGGCCTGCCGTTTACCGTCCTAGAGGCATTTGCCCTTGCACAGATTGTCCGTGGTGGCTGGGGTGATCTGACAGCGGAAGTTTCCCAGAGGATCGCCCAGATGGAGTTGCAGCTGAAACTCCGGCGAACTCAGTTGGAATCTGCAATCGAAAACAACTCGGACAAGGTAGATGCCTACAACAGGAATATTGAAGGCCTAGAGGAGATTGTCCGGCAGTCGCAAATGGAATTTGCGCAGATTGAGGCATCTAGGATTTGGGTCGTAGTTTTTGGTCTGGCTCTACTGTTGTTGGTAAAGATAATTCAGGGCGTCCTGGCCAACTCTGCGCTGGAGGCGAGATTTTCCGAGTGGCTATCAGATAGATCCCTTAAATCTGGGATTAGTCTAGTTCGGCTCATAATGTCAGGCCTATTTGTGTTTCTTGTCTACGCGGCCAGTGCCGCTCATTTCGGAACGGGTGGCGCAATTCCATTTTTGCAGTTATTCCCGACCGACCCTGAGATTCGTATGGGAGCTATTAAAGGCATTGAAGTGGTATTTGAATCCCTGAACACTCGCGGGGAAGGATTCTGGGATGGAATTAGTTTCAGCATCCGATCAGTCCTTGATTTTCTTGAGGCTGTGTTTACACAGACACCTTGGATTGTGGTGTCCAGCTTCATTATTGCGTTGACCGCATTGTCCGCAGGACTTAGGGCAGCGATTTATACCAGCGCGTTTCTTGCTATTACTGGTCTCGTCGGTCTTTGGGTTTTGTCAATGCAGACATTGGCGCTCCTGGGAACAGCGGCGCTAATCGCAATCGGACTTGGAATTCCGCTCGGCATATTTTGTGCAAGGCACCCGAGAGCCTATGCCATCGTGAGGCCAATTCTCGACTTTCAGCAGACTATGCCTGCGTTCGTATACATGATCCCGATCATTCTTTTTTTTGGGGCTGGTAAACCTGCTGCAGTAGTTACTTGCCTGATATTTGGCATGCCACCTACCGTCCGTTTGACGGTTCTTGGTCTCAACGGCGTTCCTGAATCAATACGAGAGGCTGCGATCGCGTACGGGGCTTCTAATTGGTACTTGATGACGAGAATTGACTTGCCCTTGGCTGCGCCATCGATTCGGGCAGGAATGAATCAGACCATCCTGCTTAGTTTATTGACGGTGGTTGTCGCTTCGTTGATTGGCGCGAAGGGTCTGGGCGAAAAAGTACTTGAAGCGCTTCAATATGCAGATGTGGGCCAAGGGCTATTGGCAGGCTTCGCTATTCTGTTTCTTGCGATGATTTTGGACCGGATCGTTCAGGGTCGTCGTAAACGCGTTTAAGTGAAAGATATTCGACGTGTAACGATGCCAAAAGACCTAAGTAAAGCTGCTGAGGGGAAGATTTCAGGTGGTCATTTCCTTGCACGGGCAATCAAAGCGAAGGGAGTTGATCAGATCTTCACGCTGTGTGGTGGGTTCACAAATCCCTTGTTGATCGCCTGTCTGGACTTTGGGATAGACGTCGTCGCGACACGAAATGAAATGGAAGCAGGTTTTTTAGCGACCGCAACCGCGCGATACAAGCGTGACGTGACAGTTTGTGTCGCAGAGCCTAGCGGCTTTACCAACTACATTTCGGCCGTGGCTGAAGCCCATTATGCGGGTGATCCCGTCATCTTTATCGGTGTGTCCTCTAACACGCACCACTTTGACAATCACGGATTCAAGGAGCTGCCACAAGCTGAAGTAGTGCGGAGTATGACTAAGTACTCGATTGAAGTGAATGAGGCTCAAAGGATGCCGTGGTTTTTTGATAAAGCTTTTGATATTTCCGCTAGTCACCCGACGGGACCGGTACAGCTCACGGTACCAATCAACTTTCTATTTACCGCTCAGATTGATGATAAGGCGATCCCTGGGCCAAGGGAATTCGACCCAAAAAGACGCAAAGTGCATCGGCCGTGGCCGAATCCTTCTGATCTTGAGGAAGCGGTTTCTTTGCTGAATCAGGCGAAGAGACCAGTCATCATCTCAGGTCAAGATGTCTGGCACTCCGGCGCGGAAGATCACCTGATGGATTTTGCGGCGAGAAAACATATTCCAGTCTTTACGCCTTTCACACACCTTAAGTCGGTCGATGTAACTCATCCTCTGCATATGGGTCTTCTTGAATATCACCAGAACCCCTGCAGTCGGCTTGTTAGTGAGGAATGTGATGTCATTTTGATGCTGGGTGAAAAACTCGCATTTCCGCTTAATCAGGGCACAGCACCGTTATTTAGTCCTGAAAGTTCGCTGATTTCTGTGAACGCCACGTCTCGTGAGCTGAGTAGCAATATGCTGGCAGACGTTCGTATTGCGTCTGATGTCAGAGCTTTTATTGAGGCATTAGATAAAAGTGGGGATGTAAATGAAAAAGATGAGGAGTGGGTTCGTAAGATCCGTGAAACCCGGAAAAAAAGTCTTCAAGTGCATCAGCGAGTTCTAGACGATTGTGATGGACCGATCCATCCTCTGCGTCTGTGTATCGATGTCCTCGGTTGTTTGGGAGAAAAAGATATTCTGGTGGTGGATGGCGGCGATATCGCTTGTTGGGCTGAAATTGCCATTAATTTTTGGGCATTTGAGGGACGACCACTCGGAGGTGTTTTTGCGCCGGGGCCTTGGGAGCAGATGGGGACGGGCCCAGCATTTGCAACAGCGATACAGATGGCCACGCCTTCCGCCAATGTTGTTTTGATTACAGGCGATGGGTCTCTTGGTTTAGCTCCGGGATTTACACCAATGGAGACTGCCATCGACCGCAAGGTCAACGTCACCATGATCGTCGCAAATAATGCGCAATGGGGAATGATTCGTGAGCAACAAAAGGCTATGTGGGGTAGGGAAATCGGCACGCGACTGCGCGATGTGGACTATCACAAGATATTTGAGGCTGCAGGTGCCTTCTCGCAATCAGTTACTGACCCAAACGATATCAAGGAGACGGTTGTGCGGGCAGTGAGTCACGAGGGACCGGCGTTCATCGAAGCGAAGACTCAAGGAGTTGCCTCTCCGATAACGCAGGGGCTAATAGAGATGCGGGTGAGAACAGCGATTGAGTAATCCAGCCCACTTGATGGAAAACGATTTGGTATAGCGCGGCGTTTCCCCGTCCGAAAGAAATCAATACTCAAATTTAAAAGGAGATTTCATTTATGTCTCAGACAGAAACAGTGTCCCAATATAACGATAAGTTTAATGCGGCCCTGCAGTGGATGTGGGGAGATGGTTATCTCGCGCCTGGTGGTTCTGAAGAAGTCGCAGAGATGTTACACGATCTGTCGATCAAAGATGCCGATGTCGTTGATGTCGGGTCCGGTCTCGGAGTGATAGCAGTGTTGCTCGCGGAAAAATATGGAGCAGGTAGCGTGATGGGAATTGATGTTGAAGCGCACCTGATTGATCAGTCCACTGCACGTGCAGAAGCGGCAGGGCTTGGTGACCGGGTGCGATTTAAACTGGTTGAACCCGGGCCATTGCCTCTGGACGATGAATCTCTGGATGTTGTGTTTAGCAAAGACGCAATTGTCCACATGCCAGACAAGGTCGCATTTTATCGGGAGGCGTTGCGAGTGTTACGCCCCGGTGGATTAATGGTTGGAAGTGATTGGCTGCGAGGTGACGAGACGACCCTGACAAGTCGGGCGCAAAGTTGGCTCGATTTCGTTCATCTCGACTTCAGGATGAGTGATTTAGAGAGCACTCGCAGTGCAATTTCCAACGTCGGGTTTGAAAAAGTTTCTCTTCGAGATCGAAATGAGTGGTACCAAACAGAGATCAACAAGGAGATCAGCACGCTAGAAGGGGAAAATTTCTCCAAATTGGAACAATTAATTGGAAAAGATGAGGCGGGTTATCGCTTAGAGAGTAGTCGCTTAAAAAAATGTGCGATTGATGATGGCTTTTTGCGCCCAACCCATTTTTTCGGATACAAGCCAGGCGCCTCGGAAGTTGAGTCATGACCTCTTCCGGCTATTCCGATGGGCTTGGTCGCGATTGCGTGAATATCGAGCCTCTAACTGGAGCAATTGGTGCGGAGGTATCCGGGGTGGATCTTCGAGGCCCCATCTCAGAAGAAGTGTTTGCGGAAATTAATCAAGCTCTCATCGATCACTTAGTCATTATTTTTCGAGACCAAGATCTTTCACCATCAGAGCATAAGGAATTTGCTTCTCGCTTTTCTGCGCTACAAGCGCACCCTTTTGTAGAAAGTTTGGACGGACTTCCGGAAATAACGGAAATTGTGAAAGAACCCTGGGAAGTGGAGAACTGGGGCGGCAACTGGCATGCCGATGTGACCTTTCTTCCAGAGCCATCTAAAGGAGCCGCCTTATTTGCTCGTGAGGTTCCGCCCCATGGTGGGGATACGCTTTTCTCTAACATGTATCTCGCTTACGAGACTCTCTCGCCTGGATTAAAAGAGCTTCTCGATTCATTGAGTGCCGTTCACGATAGTGGCGAAGTTGGTCGATTCCATGATGAGTTCGATGGTATGCAAGCAAAGCATGCCGAGAGAATTGCTTCCGTCCATCCTGTGATAAGGATTCATCCTGCTACCCAGAAAAAAGCCCTTTTTGTTAATGAAGAATACACGACCCACTTCGAAGGGATGACTGTTGCGGAGAGCCGACCGTTGCTTGAATATTTATTTCAGCACTGTGTCCGCTCAGAGATAACGTGTCGGGTGCGGTGGCAAAAAGGCACGCTTGTGCTTTGGGATAATCGTGTGACGCTACATAGCCCGATCAGTGATGACTTTGCCGCACGATTCGATAAAGCAGGTTTTCGAAGGGTGCTCCACAGAGCAACGTTTGTGGGTGAGAAGACGTCATAACAAAGGCCTTTGTGCCTGTCATGGACGATACGCTTTAACAAGAGTGGGTTGGTCAAAAATCTTCCCAGTGCCGATAAGTTTCTTTCTTGAAAAAAATAGTTATACCTATGACAAAACTAGTACCGCCAACTCAAGTTACGGAAATTGCTCATGGCGAGGCATGTTGTGATCCGACTTTTGATTGGCAGAATCAACAGGATTTTGAATTTGCATCACGCGGGTTGATTCATCGACCCGATGATGCAGCGGTTTATGATTCAGAAGGAAACGTCGTTTGGCATCATGAAGCGTTTGAAGAATTCCTTCACGGCGATGCCCCCGTAACGGTTCATCCAAGCCTGTGGCGACACGCTCTGTTAAATAATTTCCGTGGCTTATTTAAAGTCACGGACCGCGTATACCAGGTTCGGGGTGAATCTCTCGCTAATGTTACGTTCGTCGAGAGTGATAACGGCTATATCGTTATCGACCCCTTAACGACCGCGGAGGTTGCAGCATATGCTTTGGACCTCCTGCATGAACACGTGGGAGAAAAACCGATTGTCGCGATGATCTATTCCCACACGCACTCCGATCATTTTGGTGGCGTCCGAGGAATGATATCTGAGGACCAGGTAGAGAGCGGTGAAGTCCGTGTGTTTGCTTCGGAAGGGTTTGTGGAATGGGTCTTGAAAGAGCATGGTTTAGCTGCGGAAGGAACTCCATCAAGAAATGCCTATATGTATGGAGAAAACCTCCCGATTAGCGCTTCTGGCTTGGTGGATGATGGTTTGGGTCAGGCCATCGAGGGTGGTCAGGTCACCTATATCGCCCCAACAGATGTCATAGGTCAGGATGGCGCAAAGTTATCGGTCGATGGCGTAGAGATCGAATTTATGTTTGCGCCGGGGGAGGCCCCGACAGGAATGCATTGCTACTTTCCGCAATTCAAAACTCTGCACGTCGCAGACAATTGCTACATGTGTATGCATAACGTTTACACCATCAGAGGGGCGTTTCCCCGTGATGCAATGCAGTGGGCAGATTCTGTCGCGCGATCCTTAAAGTTCTCCGAGACGGAGTATCTTGTTAGTGGCCACAATTGGCCCGTGTTTGGCAAACAGGAGGTAAAGGTGTTTCTGGGCCAACAGCGTGATGGAATTAAGTTTATGCACGATCAGACCTTGCGCATGATGAATTTTGGTTATGTTCCATCTGAGATTGCTAACCAAATTGAATTTCCTCCTAGCCTGGCACGACTGTGGCATCTCAGAGGCTATTACGGCACCCTGAAACATAACGTCCGTGGGATTTATGCCTATTATCTCGGTTGGTATGACGGAAACCCTGCGACCTTGGATGAACTGCCCCCGCGAGCGCTTGCTCGAAAGACGATTGATTACATGGGCGGCATAAATATGGTGATTGATCGGGCGCGGGAAGATTACGAGCTTGGCGACTATCGATGGGTTGTCCATATTTTGAATCAAGTATTGTGGGCGGATCCGAAAAACGTTGCTGCGCGGGAACTGGCTTCGGCCGCCCACACACAACTTGGCTATAGTGCCGAGAACGCGACATGGAGAAATGCTTATCTTTCAGCAGCGTTCGAACTGACCGAAGGTCTGCCGGAGATTCCGAAACTCCATAGGGTCCTGCGCGATGTCACGAGAAGTATGAGCGTATTGCATATGTTGGACGCGCTGAGTATTCGACTAAATGCTTCTCGTTCTGAGGGGAAAGCGTTCGAAATAAACTGGATTCTTAGCGATAGTGATGAATTAGCGCGCAGCGAACTGTGTAACTGTGTTCTGAATCATCGGGAAGGAAATGTCTCTGAAGCTAAAGCAACAGTGACGTTGACACGAGCAGTCATTGGGCAAATGAGTTTGGAGCCATTAAGCATCGACAAGTTCCTTCAACTGGTCGATGACATTAGTGGGGACGTAGATGTATTAACAGATTTGCTTGGGTTGTTGGACCATTTCCCGCACTGGTTTCCAGTAGTAACGCACGAATATAAGTTTGAGGAGCAGCCTGATAGCGAGTCCGAATAGATTAACTTGCATATCAGGACACACTAGTGAAATAGGAGGGGGAAATGCCAGACTTTTTGACACATGCAGATTGGACGTTCCCAGTGCCGATGCGATATGGCCCGGGAAGACTTGTCGAGATCGGAGACTTCTGTGTCCAAAACAACATAGCGAATCCGTTAATCGTTACTGACCGAGGTAGTCGAGACCTGCCTTTTATAGAGCGTGTGAGTGATGTTTGTCTTGCTAGTAAGGTCCAAAGTGTCGTTTTTAGTGATGTCTCCCCCAATCCGACTGATCAGGAAATTGCTCGGGGAAAACGTGCGTTTGAAGAGGGTCGCCATGACGCAGTGATCGCGATTGGGGGTGGAAGCGGAATGGATGCTGGAAAGGCAATAAGCCTGGTTGGATGCAATGACACTGATTTATGGGCATTCGACTACGACCATTCGGAGCCCCCTGATCTGGCGTCTGAATCATTCGTGCCGCTCATCTGCGTTCCGACGACTGCTGGCACGGGTGCAGAGACCGAGAGCACAGCGATGCTGACGGACACCGAACAGGGTGTTAAACGGTGTGTTTGGCATGCCAAACAAAAGCCTCTTTTAGCGGTTCTTGATCCTGAGCTTACGTTGGGGTTGCCGGCCGATCTGACAGCGTGGACCGGGTGCGACGCTCTTGTCCACGCGATCGAAGCATACTCAGTGCCAGATTGGAATCCCTTGTGTGATGGTTTGGCGCTTGAAGCGATCAGGCTGATTAGCGGTTCTTTAGAGCGCGCCGTGGCGCACGGCGAAGATCTTGAGGCTCGCGGCGCGATGCTTGTCGGATCGTGTCTCGCCGGGATTTCATTCCTCAAGGGTTTGGGGTTAGTTCACGCAATGAGTCATATGGTGGGTGCGGTATGTGATACACACCATGGCCTTACAAATGCCGTCCTTTTGCCGCCGGTTCTCTTGTTCAACAAGAGTGCATTGATGCAAAGATCACCTCAAATCAGTCAGGCGATGGGACTGCTCTCCCAAGATTTTGAGGGAATGTACTCCGGCGTAGTAGAACTTCTGGACACTCTTGAAATTCCTCGCGGCCTTTCCGATCTTCAAGTACCGGAAAAGAATCTACACATCATCGCAGAGAAAGCATTTACCGATGCCGCAAGATCGACCAACCCCGTCTCATCGTCCGTTAGCGAAATTCGCGAACTTCTAGAAGTGTCGTTCTATAAGGCTCGTTAAGATCGGAATTCACTCTCGGTTTGAGCATGAAAACTTATGACTACGTGATTGCTGGCGCAGGATCAGCGGGGGCCGCGCTAGCCGCTCGGCTTAGCGAGAACGTCGATTTGCGTGTGTTATTGCTTGAGGCCGGTGGTGAGGTCAATGGGCGGTTTGAATCCTGTAGGGCATTATTTCAGGGGATTGCCTTTGCCCTCGGCCGTGACTCAAAAAATGCGCAAGATTGGATTAGAACCCCTATTGGTCTCGGCAAGTTGCTTGCAGACGAATCACTCCTGTGGCCCTTTTTTACTGAACCGGAAAAGAACATGCTGGGTAAACAATTGTATTGGCCAAGGGGTCGTCTCCTCGGCGGCTCCAGTAACATCAATGGCATGGTAGTGACACGCGGAGACAAGCATAACTACGATCGGTGGAGAGATGCAGGTTGTTCGGGTTGGGGATATGAGGATGTGTTGCCAATCTTTAAGCGCATTGAGAAATTTCGTAATAAAGGCAACGCCTCAAGAGGGACAAAGGGTCCCATCGATGTTATGGAGATTGCGCACAAAGATGTTCTTTCTGAGGCATTTATGCATGCTTGTTCTGACATCGACATACCTATTGCAGATGATTACAACGGGGGGAACTATGAAGGTGCTCACTATGCGCAGATGTCTCAGACGAATGCGAAGCGATGCAGTACAGAAGTCGGCTATCTTCGAGGAGCGCGTCGACGGCCCAATCTTACTGTCGTCACGAGAGCGCTTGTCGAGAAGCTTACGATAAAAAACGATCAGGTAAGGGGGCTCAAATATCTTGAGTTTGACTCCTCCGGTCATCCTGGAAATGCGCATGAAGTCACAGTAAGTGGAGAGGTGATTTTAAGTGCCGGTGCGATAGGTTCACCAATGATTCTTGAGCGATCGGGCGTTGGTAAAGCTGAGTTGCTAGAAGAAAGAGGAATCAAAGCAATTACAGATCTACCGGGGGTCGGAGAGAATCTTCAAGACCATCTTAATGTTCGGACAACTTACGAGTGTACAAAGCCTATTACGGTAAATGATCTGTTTACCAAACGAGCGTTCGCGATACGATCCGGGATACAGTATTTTGTTCTGCGCCGGGGTCTTATGACTACTCCAACGATAACCTGTTTTGCTCATGTCAAGACTGATCACGAATTAGAGACTCCGGATCTCAAACTGGGGATCGCACATGTAAGCGGCAAAGATCGGTTCGCAATGGCAGACGGGCTTGGCGTTGATACTTTTTCCGGTTTTGGATTAACCGCGTTCCAGTTGCATCCTCAATCGCGGGGATCTGTTCATATAAGAACGTCAGACCCATTTCATACACCAGAAATCTATGCAAATTATCTACAGTCCGAAGTTGATCAGAGGGCGGTAGTGACTGGTCTTGAGCTATGTAGAGACTTGGCTGCGCAAAAGCCATTTCGGCGGCTAATCAAGAGAGAGGTGAGACCGGGCACCTCCATTTCAAACTATGAGTCTTTGCTCAATTACGCTCGAGAATGTGGCAATACATGCTGGCACCCTGTCGGTACGTGCAAAATGGGCCAGGATTCTCGATCAGTCGTAGATACAGAGCTTAGAGTCCATGGTATCTCGGGTCTGCGTGTCGCAGATGCGGCCGTGCTGCCAACTCTCGTGTCATCCAATACCAATATGCCTGCAATTATGGTCGGCGAAAGATGCGCAGATTTTATTCTCAATAAGTAAGCACCAGTCGTGAGCCGAAGGAATGAGGAGGGACCAAAACAGTGATACGTCAGATTACAATGATTCGATTCAAGCCTGAAGTGAAAGCGGATCAAATTCAGGCAATGGCCGAGGGATTTCAAGGGTTAGTGAATATTGTTCCAACCGTTTCTCGATTTGAATTTGGGCCAGATTTAGAAATTCGAGACGACACGTGGGACTATGCGTTAGTGATTGATTTTCCAGATGAAGAGGCCTTGTTTTCTTATCGAGATCACCCCACCCATCTATCGTTTGCTGATCGATTTATGCCTTTAATTGACGAAGTCGCAAGAGTCCAATATCGGGTGAACTGAATCGACGTTCGACCAATTAAGGGAAGACCTCTGTTGGAGTCGTCGATAGTGTTCGACCGAGGCCAGGCGTAGTGCAGCCAAGCAATCATCGCCACTTTGATGGCACTGGTCTTGCCTATGGTCTTTTTGCAATCCTAATCTGGGGTTCTTTCCCTTTCTATTTTAAGCAAACCGAATTATTTGGTTTCTTAAGCGTATATGGCCACCGCGCGCTGTGGGCCATGCCTTTCATGCTGTGTGTTTTGCTATTGATGCGGTCATGGAAAGGGGTGGTACCAGTTTTCCAGAGTAGGCGACTTTTTCTCCCGATTGCCATAACGAGTTTGATCGTCGCGACACAGCAGGCGTTGTATATCTGGGGCATTTTTACGGAACGCATTGTAGAACTTTCAATGGGTTTCTATTTAGTGCCAGCATTCTCTACCTTGCTGGGCTGTATTTGTTTCAGTGAGCGAGTAAGTCGAATCCAGTGGCTCGCGACGGGGCTCTCAGTATTGGGTGTGGTCGTCCTGATTGCTTGGCTCGGAGATAACCCATGGCTCGGAGTTACCATGGGACTCAGTTTTACTATTTATAGCGCTATTCGGAAGCGTTTATCGGTCGAACCTGCAGCGGGTCTTTTTTTGGAAACGGTACCTCTGTTTTTCATTGGATTCTGGTTCGTCATCCAGTTTCCCTTGGAGGGAGGTCACTCGTTGTTATCTTGGTCCGGGTTGCTGTTGCCATTGTCCGCCGTGTACACAATGTTGCCTATTCTCTTGTACGTAGTTGCATCGCATAGGGTCCCCCTTTCAATCCTGGGAATGCTGTTTTATCTTGCGCCAACCGTTGGCTTTTTAATTGGCATCTTCGTTTACGACGAAGACTTTTCTCCAGTGCACGTGTTGGCATTTGCATTGATCTGGTTAGGGCTATTGATCTACTTATGGGCCGATCGAGTCAATGCAAAATCTGTAGATTAGTAAAAATGACGTTTCTTCTGGTTCATGGCGCATTTCACGAAGGTGGGTGTTGGCAATTTGTGGCAGAGCACCTATCGCGCGAGGATTTTGAAGTCTTAACGCCATCTCTATAAGGCATGGAGATTCCGAAGGAAGTAGACCCAATCCTCGTAAATCTTGATACTCAGGTCACCGATGTTTGCTCAATCATCAAGTCTCAACCAGAAGGGGGCCATTCGTTAAGGTTGCGTGCAAATTTTCGAATGTCCTGGATCAAAAGATCCGGTTCTTCCATCGCTGCAAAGTGACCTCCGCGTGGCATCTCGGTCCACTGCGCTACGTTATAAATACGATCTACATAACTGCGGGGCGGCCACGCGAGAAGTTCTCTTGGGAAAACCGCGCAGCCTGTTGGGACTTCTACCCGCTTTCCCTCGGGGGATAAGATTCTTCCTCCTTCTTCGCGCCGCCCATAGTAGATCCAAGATGCTGTGTTGAAAGTTCGGGTAACGATATAAACCATGATGTTCGTCAACAACTGGTCTTTGGTGTAGACGCTTTCAATGTCACCGTGCGTTAGATCAGACCAGCCATGCATTTTTTCAAGTATCCACGCAGCCACACCGACTGGGCTATCCATCATGGCATAACTCAATGTCTGGGGTTTTGTTGCCTGCTGAGTCCGATACCCATTTTGAACGATCTGATCTTTTTCAAACTGCTTCGCCCAAGTAATTTCGTCTGTCCCCTGGGGTCCATCTTTGTGTCTCATGGTCAAGATATTGATATGGATCGCAGCACAGGAGGAGGGGTGGTCATAACCCAGCCAACTTGAGATAGCACCACCCCAATCTCCACCTTGGGCAATGTAGCGGTCATATCCCAGGATCTGAGTCATGAGACTGTTGAAGGTCTTAGCCATCTTTCTGGGGCCATAAGGTCGTGGCGGGCGACCCGAAAAACCAAATCCGGGCAATGAGGGCGCAACCACATCAAATGCATCTTCAACCGACCCGCCATGATTTTCAGGATGGGCCAGAAGATCGATAAAGTCGAGAAACTCGACGATCGTTCCCGGCCAACCATGCGAGATAATGAGAGGTTTCGGATTAGGCCCACTCCCTCTCTCATGAATGAAGTGAATGTTAATATTGTCGACTGAGGTCATGAAATTGGCGAACTCGTTTATGCGTGCTTCTTGTTTGCGCCAGTCATATTTGGTGACCCAATAGTCACAAAACTCCTTCATATAATCGAGATTTGTGCCGTACTCCCATCCCCCGTCGCTTGGCATTTCATGCCAAGGAAAAGCGACAACTCTGGACTTTATTTCCTCGATAGCCTCGTCAGGAACGTTGATTTTGTACGGTGTGACAGTGTCCATTTTTTAATATCTTCGGTGTTAAAGACGAATTAGTTGTGGTCGTTAAGCCAGTCTCTCAAATCGGCAAGCGGCAATTCCTTTTTGATTTCGTTGTAGATCTCATGCCGGCAGCCGTCGTATTTTTTGAAGGCCTTAGGTTTCGCGGCTATGCCTTCAAATAGCGTATTCCAACTGTCGGGATGAAATGACTCATCTTCATCCCCGATCTGCATCATCGTAGGAACCGTCAGTCGTTGCGCTGCGGTAATCATGCCGGGCAAAGCCTGCATCATCTCGCAGGCAAGACGGGCTGTGACCTTGCTCTGCACCAAGGGGTCGTTGACATAAGCGTCGACGATCTGTGGGTCATGGCTAATGAAAGCCGGATCAACCCCGGAAGGCAAGGACAGTCTGGGCGCGACGGCAGACAGCAATCGGGCAAGCAGGATGACAGCGCCCGGAATGGCCGGTCCGGGGGCTGCACCCGTTCCAGAGAGGGTCAGTGACCGATAGCTCTGTTGCTTTCGGCTGGCGACATAATGATTAGCAATCAGCGAACCCATTGAATGGCCGATCACATGGACCGGTAATTCCGGGTGGTCTTCTCTGGCCTTTTCCTCAAAGATCTCGAGATCCTTGAGGAAATCCGTAAATCGATTGACGTAACAGCGCCTACCTTCAGACCTGCCGTGCCCCCGGTGATCCAGGGCCCACACCGCATATCCTTCGGGCACCAGGGCATCGACTACGTTCTGGTAGCGTCCAGAGTGCTCACCGTATCCATGGACAACCATTACGAGTCCTTTTGGATTCACAGCCGTCCAACCCTGAAAATACAGCGGGGTCTTGTTGATACCCTGAAAATGGCCTTCTTGGTGCTGCATCTTTTCCTTGGCGGTCCTGACGAATAGCGTATTGAGGTCCGTTAGTCCGGATCTCGCCACAAATAGCGTCTTGAAGTTCTCGTATCACGCACTAGCAGGCAGAGTCGGGTATGGTAGTGCTTTCTGAAAACTAAATGTCGTTGGGTGTCTGCACAGACATCTCTCATCACCATAGGATTATCGCCAACCCTGATCAGGAGATTCATGATGCAGGCTTCTCATATCCCCCGAGAGAGTTTGGAATTTGCAGGACTGGTGACCGAAGTGATGAGCGACGAGCGTCGCGCGACAATCACGTGGCATGATGGGCATCAGTCCATTTTTCATACCATAGGGTTAAGGGATAACTGTAGTTGCGACTCGTGTGGAGATCATAGCGGAGGGCATCGGTTTTTCGAGCTGAACATGATGCCCGGTGACTTGGCCAATCGCATCAGTTTCGACGGCAATCTCATCAAGATTGATTGGCTGAAAGAACCGCACTCCACGGTCTTTGATGCGGCCTGGCTACGCAGTCACTGTTACAGCAATCAGGAGCGTGCCAGACGCAGAAACAAACCGGTCTTATGGGACGCCGGGCTGACCAAGTGTCTTCCCCATGTCAGCTATCCAGCCGCTCTGGAAGATCAGGAACAGTTGCTTGCGATTTATGATGCGGTAAGAACCTATGGCATTTGCCTGTTGGAAGACGTGCCTAAGTGCCCGGAAGAGACTGAAAAGATTGCGGGCCTGTTGAGCTTTATAAGAGAAACCCACTATGGCCGTGTCTTCGAGATCGTCTCGACGGCCAATCCTGCGGTAATCGCCAATAACCCAGTACCGCTGAGGCCGCATACAGACGAAAACTTTCGAGAGCCTCCTCCGGGGATCATGATTTTTCATTCCATCACAGCAAGCGAAGATGGCGGCGGCAAGTCGGTGATGACTGATGGTTTTAAGTTGGCAGCAGACTTCAAGGTTCAATACCCTAGTGAGTATGAATTGCTGACGAATGTCCCGATTACTCATCGTCGCTTTATCGAGGGGGTTGGATTGCGTGCAGAGGCCCCAGTGATCGGACTGGATTATTTCGGCCACATTCGCGAGTTCCGGTTAAACGAAAGAACCATGGGCCCTCTCGATTTTCCTGAGGAGTTGCTGGAGCCTGTCTATGACGCTTTATCCAAAATGTTCGCGCTTTCTTATGACAGCAAATACCACATGTCGTATCTGCTAAAGGATGGCGAAGCATTGGTGTTTGATAACGCAAGGGTCTTGCATGCACGTACCGGTTTTAACGGCCACCGACATGTTCGATTGACCCATGTGGGCACTGATGAGTTCTACAGCCGCTGGCGACAGCTTCGGCACGAACTCAAGGGTGATATCAATCTGATTTAGGACGATCTCAATGACTAAAGAACTATGGCATCAAGGACGCGTGGCAATCGTGACCGGCGGTACTGCCGGCATCGGACTGGAGATTGCCAGAACACTCGTTGCGCGCGGGGCAAAAGTAGCGATCGGCGGTCGTCGAAATGTCGAGGAATATGACAGCCTATCCCATGAGAGTTTTCTTATCGGCCAGTTGAATGTATGTGACTCGGATTCTGTTCGAGGCTTTGTGGAACGGGTGACAGCGCACTACGGGGAACCCGATATTCTGGTGAATGCGGCAGGGGTTTCGGTTCATCATGAGGTATGTGACCACAGTGATGACGACTGGAATCTTGTGATTGAGACCAACCTCAACGGCCCCTTCAAGATGATCCGGGCGTGCCTGCCGAGCATGCTGGTGGGCGGTTGGGGCCGTATCGTCAATATTGCTTCTACGGCTGCGAATACGGCCGTGTCCACGCATGCCGCCTATTGCGCATCCAAGGCAGGGTTGCTGGGGCTTACGCGGGCCGTGGCTTTGGAGGGAGCAGCCAGAGGCGTGACCTGTACTTCTGTCAGTCCGACCTGGGTTGAGACTGAGATGCTGCGGAACAGTATTGCACTTATGGCTGATCGATCCGGCCTCAGCCTTGAAGCGCAAAGAGCAGAAATCGCAGCCTCCAATCCGCAAAATCGTTTGGTGCAGGCCGAGGAGATTGCGGAACTCGTCTCCTTTTTGTGCTCAGAATTGTCCCCTGCCTTGACAATGGAAGATGTGCAGGTCAACGCTGGAGCCCATTGGTGATCGGAACAAATCCAGACTACCCACCATCTCCCTTCTGATTGGCGGTGAAAGTCCTGAATCAATTAGACAAGGATCTCAGTATCGGCCGTTACTTCCCGATACTGGGCAGATTAAGCCCATGGGTTCGGGCGCAATCAATCGCCTCCTCATAGCCGGCATCAGCGTGACGCATGACGCCTGTGGCAGGGTCATTCCAGAGTACTCGAGCCAGCTTCTGGTCTGCAGATTCTGATCCATCGGCCAGGATAACGAGACCGGCATGTTGGGAGAAGCCAATGCCGACACCACCACCATGATGAAAAGACACCCAGGTAGCTCCAGAGGCGGTGTTCAGCAGCGCATTCAGCAACGGCCAGTCTGACACGGCGTCAGAGCCGTCTTTCATCTGTTCAGTCTCGCGGTTGGGGCTGGCCACCGAGCCGCTGTCGAGATGATCCCGTCCAATGACGACAGGCGCGCTGAGTTCGCCGCTTGCCACCATCTGGTTAAAGGCCCTGCCCACGCGATCACGGTCACCCAGCCCGAGCCAGCAGATTCGACTCGGCATCCCCTGGAAAGAGATTCTTTTCTGCGCCATGTCCAGCCATTGATGCAGTTGCGGATTGTCGGGAATCAGTTCTTTGACTTTGGCATCCGTGCGGTAAATGTCCTCGGGATCCCCCGAGAGGGCTGCCCAGCGGAAAGGGCCAATCCCCCGGCAGAAGAGGGGTCGAACATAGGCAGGAACGAAGCCGGGATAGTCGAAGGCATTGGCAATACCGGTTTCCTGTGCCATCTGGCGGATGTTATTGCCATAGTCCACCACCGGTATGCCCCGGTCCCAAAAGTCGAGCATGGCTTTGACCTGAACGGCCATGGAGGCTTTCGCGGCCTGTGCGACAGATTTGGGATCAGTGCGTCGTCGCTCGGTCCATTCTTCCATCGACCAGCCCGCGGGCATATAGCCGTTCTGCGGATCGTGGGCCGAGGTCTGATCTGTCACAGCATCAGGCTGATAGCGCGGATCCGATCTGGAACGCTCGACCAGGTCGGGATAGATCTCGGCGGCATTGCCTAACAGCCCCACTGATATTGGTCTGCCCTCGCTGTGGGCGGTTTCAACAAGATGCAGGGCGTCGTCGATGTTGTCGGCCCATGCGTCCAGATAACGCGTCTTGAGTCGAAACTCAATTGATTGACGATTGCATTCAACGGCAATCATTGAGTAACCGCTCATGGTAGCGGCAAGCGGCTGGGCGCCTCCCATGCCGCCGAGCCCGGCGGTAAGAATCCATCGGCCTTTGGGTGACCCCCCGAAGTGTTGGCGCGACATTTCGGCAAAGGTCTCAAAGGTGCCCTGAACGATTCCCTGCGAGCCGATGTAGATCCACGAACCCGCGGTCATTTGCCCGTACATCATGAGACCGCGCTGATCGAGCTCTGAGAAATGCTCGAGCGTCGCCCAATGGGGCACGAGGTTGGAGTTGGCGATCAGGACTCGGGGTGCCTGCTCATGGGTTTCAAAAACCCCGACAGGTTTACCTGATTGCACAAGCAGTGTCTGGTGCGTTTCAAGTGTTTTGAGAGATGCCACGATTCGGTCGAAACTTTCCCAGTCCCGGGCCGCCCGCCCGACGCCGCCGTAAACAACAAGTTCTGCCGGATTTTCGGCCACCGCAGGATCCAGGTTATTCATCAGCATCCGCATGGGTGCTTCGGTGCTCCAGTGCTTACACTGCAGTTGGGGTCCTTTGGGAGCCTGAATATGTCGTTCAGGTGCGTATCGATTTTGAGTCATGTCGGTTTGTCGAGATCGGATCGAGATCAGTAATGAGGGTTAGTGGGAGTACGGATGTCTTCAACTGCCGTATCGGGCTACCAGTTGCTGGACGTTTTCGGCGACCTGGGCCCGGTGATAGCGCTCAAAGTGGTCCCAGGTGACGAGACTGGTTGAGTCCTCCACCCGGTCTAGAAACAGTTTGCCGAGCAGATGATCCACCTCATGCTGATAGGTGGCGGCGGTCATCCCCTTGACGCGGTCATTGATCGGATTGCCGTGCCGGTCCAGAGCGCTGACGTCTATTTCGCAGTGGCGTTGCACTTTTCCGCGCAGATTGGGGACGCTGAGGCAGCCCTCATAGTTCTCGAACATGGCATCGCCTACCGGTGTCAGTACGGGATTCACCAGAACCGTAAGGGGAATATTCGGACGATAAGGGTAGCGTGGGTTATCGCGTACCTCGATCGCGCAGATTCGAAGGGATTGATACACCTGATTGGCAGCAAGGCCTGCTCCATTGGCTGCACGCATGGTCGCGATCAGATCATCAATGAATTGCTGCATCTCAGGGCTCTGGAGCGTCTCGGTGCTGAGTTCTGCTGTGGGTTCGCGCAGGACCGGGTGGCCGACCTGGGCAATGCTGAGGATTCGATTCATAGGGTTCTCAAAGTTACTCGCGTCAATCCTTCAATGTATTTGTGTATCCGTATCCAGCGGTTGCTTGGGCAGAAGTTTTGCCAGCTGGCCTTGATTGATGATTGAGGCCGATTCTTCTATATCGGGATACAACACCCTGTCTTGGGCATATTCCGGCACGTGTGCGCGGAGCAGTTCGTACGCGGACTCCACTTGAGTTGAAGAAGTCAGAGGCCGGCGCAGGGAGATCCCTTGTGAGGCGGCGAGATATTCGACGGCCAGGATCTGCAGGGTGTTCTTGTTCATGTCTTGGAGTCGGCGCGCGGCAAAAGTGGCCATACTGACGTGATCCTCCTGGTTTGCCGATGTGGGAAGACTGTCCACGCTGGCGGGGTGGGCAAGGCTCTTGTTTTCGGATGTCAGAGCTGCGGCGGTGACATGGGCGATCATGAAGCCCGATTCCAGCCCGGCATTTCGGGTCAGAAAGGGCGGCAGTTCACTGATACTGGCATCGACCAGCATGGCGATCCGTCGCTCAGACAAACTGCCGGTCTCAGCAATCGCGAGAGCAATATTGTCGGCAACCAGTGCCACGGGTTCTGCGTGGAAGTTTCCGCCTGACAGGACATCACCCGTTTCTGGACACAGAATCGGGTTATCGGAAACGGCGTTTGCTTCGCGCAAAAGAATCCGCGCGGCATGATCGAGCTGATCGAGACAGGCGCCCAACACCTGCGGCTGACAGCGAAGGCAGTAAGGATCCTGAACACGATCGCAGTCGGCATGCGAACGGTTGAGTTCGCTGTTGTTAAGCAATGCCCGGTAGATGGCTGCCACCCGCGTCTGCCCCGACTGCCCTCGGGCCTCGTGAATGCGAGCATCGAAAGGCACGTAGCTGCCGAGTGCGGCATCTACCGAGATGGCTCCGATCACCATGGCGCTGGCGAGATTTTGTTCGGCGGAAAATAGACCGCCAATCGCGAGCGCTGCAGAAACCTGCGTGCCGTTTAGCAGTGCAAGCCCTTCCTTGGCCTCGAGGACCAGCGGATGCAATCCTGCGGACTGCAAGGCCTCTGCTGCCGAAACGCGTTTATCTCGGAAAAATACCTCTCCTTCGCCGATCAGCGCGAGAGACAGGTGGGCAAGCGGTGCGAGATCTCCCGAGGCGCCCACGGATCCTTTTTCAGGAATGACCGGAAGGATGTCATTTGACACCATCAAAATGAAGTGCTCGATCACCTCCGGACGGACACCAGAATATCCCCGAGAGAGGCTCAAGAGTTTCAGGACCATGATCAGCCGGGTGATCTCAAGACCAAGCGGCTGGCCCACGCCGACAGCATGGGAGCGAATCAGGTTATGTTGCAGCGTGGACAGATCGGCATTATCCACCTGAGTCTTCGCGAGTTTGCCAAAGCCTGTGTTAATCCCATAGGCCGGCGCACCGCGCTGCACAACCGCATTCAGGGAGTCACGGCTGTGACGAACCTGGCGCCAGGCGTCTTCAGGGAGCGATACCTGAACGGGCTCCTTCCCGATCTCCCGGAGTTGATCCAGTGCCACCTGACCCGGAATCAAATTAACTGTCTTCACGATAGTGGGTTCCCCTGTTGACGTTGCGCAAGGCGGATCGGTCAGCTCAGATCGAGAGCATTCACCATTTCCCGGTATGCTCGCGATGCGCTCTCCATCGCAGGATGGATACCATCATGAACAACATGTCTTCCCCCGGCAACCACGTTTTGCACGGGGTTATCGGGCCCTGAAAAAATCCAGGTATCAAGAATCTGATCCGGTGAGCGCCCTGCAAATTCAACGTGATCCGATCCAATTTCAACAAGATCTCCCCGGGCGCCGGGCTGCAGTCCGGCGAGTGACTCACCCCGAGCACGATTCCCCCCAATAATTGCTGCGGTGATTAATGCCCGGCCATTGCTGCCGGCTTCGTCCGGCACCAGCACCGTTCGCCGCTGAAGGCTGAACCGTTGACTGTATTCGAGCAGGCGAAGCTCCTCTGCAGGGGATGTGCACACCTGACTGTCCGAGCCCACGCCCAGAAACCCATTGCTGTTCATCAATTCCGCTGCAGGAAAAATGCCATCGCCGAGATTGGCCTCCGTCGTCGGGCAGAGTCCGACGATCGCTTGGCTTTGCGCAAGCAGTGTCTGCTCCTGAGGGTCGACATGCGTGGCGTGGACAAGGCACCAACGATCGTTAACGTCACATTGGTCATACAGCCAGGCCACGGGTCTTGCCCCGTTTATTTCAAGGCAGTCATTGACTTCACGCATCTGCTCGGCAACATGGATGTGGATTGGGGCTCCTTCAAGCATTGGTCCCGCCGCCTTGATGGTTGACGACATGGCTGAAGGGGAGACAGCGCGAAGGGAGTGAGCCGCGAAACCCAGGGATCTGTCTGGATTATTTGCGCAAAGCGAATGACAACTCTCGAGCAGCGCCAGGTAGCGTTCCGGATCATTGAAGAACCGATGCTGGGAGTCTTGTACCGGTTCATCTTTGAATCCGCCCCGACAGTACAGAACCGGCAAAAGCGTGATAGCAATCCCGGCTTCGGAGGCAGCCTGCAGAAGTTGTGCCGACATCTCGCTGAGGTCGGAATAGGGCGTACCGTCCGGTTGATGATGCAGGTAGTGAAATTCGGCAACGGAGGTATATCCTTTTAGCAGCATGTCGATATACAGATATCGGGCAATCGTCTGCAGTTGCTCCGGATCAAGCCGCGCGTTCGCGCGATACATGACTTCGCGCCAGCCCCAGAAATCATCCTGACCTGCAATTCGATGCTCTGTCAGCCCTGTAATGACTTTCTGATGGGCGTGGGAATGCAGGTTGGGTATTCCCGCAATAACCGTACCCTTAAGTATCAGATCCACATCTGATTGGCTATCTTCCCGCAGACTTTGTATCCGCCCCGATGCATCGAACTCGATGACACAGTTATTTTTCCAGCCTGAGGCGGTCAGAGCGGTTGCACAACGCACAGAGTTGAGTCGAGAGCCTGAAGTACGCATGATTTCCTGGTTGCTTGTTTTGTGTCGGCGCCTATACTGATGCACCGTAATGACGCGCGGATGGCACAGTGAAAGCGTGGTCTGCGCCTGCGTATCCGCGTCTACGCTTGCTCATTACTAGTGGGAGAATAAATGACACCGGTGACTCAGACAATAAGTCCCGCAGGGGATTCCTTGGCTGCGGCTGATGGCCTGACTAATAATTCGGTACGGATCAGACCGATTACTCCAGTGTTCGGAGCATTTATTGAGAATCTCCCGTGGACGGCGGCATCGGATGAGTCGGATCCTGCGTTGATTCGAATTATCAAAGAAGCGTTCGATAAATATCTTGTGCTGGTGTTTGAGCCCCAGGAAGCTTCAGCGCAGGCATTGCGGAGTTTTGTTCGCCAGTTCGGGCCCCTCTTTGTACATCACGCCGACGATGGCGTGATTTCGGTCGATGAGGCGCCGGAAGTGCTTCAGATGCTGAAAGAGCCAGAAGGCGATCGGCTTTTCGGTGGGGTCTGTTGGCACGCTGATGTGACTTTCCGAAAGCCCGCTGGTTATCTGTCTGCGCTGCACGCGAAGCAACTTCCGCCTGTGGGGGGTGATACGCTCTTTGCCAGTACGGTGGCTGCTTTCTCCGCACTGAGTTCCGGCATGCAGCAACTTCTGCGAAAACTCGAGGCCGTGCATAGTTATTCCGGCCCCGATGCGCCAGATCATCCATCAGAGACGGCAGTGCATCCGGTCGTACGGCGTCATCCTGAGACAGGTGAGGAGGGCATCTATCTCAATCGCATGTTCGCCACACGCTTTGTCGGGATGACAAAAGAAGAAAGTGAGCCGCTGCTGAAGTTTCTGGATGAGCATATGACCCGCTGTGAATTTACTGCCCGCATCTCCTGGACGGAGGGTCAGTTGGTGATGTGGGATAACCGGTTTACGCTTCACTACCCGATTAATGATTTCTCAGGCCATCGACGGCTGCTGTACCGCTGCACTGCGATGGAGTACTGAGCTTCTGGATTGCCTGCAAACGAAACACCAGGAAATCACAATTAAAGATGGAAAAGATGAGCCCAAATCTGATCTCCGATGACCTCGTTGAGGTTTTCGAAGCGGACGGGGTTGTGGTGCTTCGGGATGTATTCACGCCCTGGGTAGAAGGAGTACGTCAGGCCATCGAGGAAAATAAACGTAACCCGAGTTGGCGGGAGCGCACCTATCGGCCCGAAGAGAGTGAGGGCTGCGAATTTTTTCAGGATTACTGCGTTTGGGCAGATTTTTCCGGTTATCGCGCGTTGGTGGTTGAGTCTCCGATGGCGAAGATCGCGGCGCAACTGATGCGCTCGGATACGGCACGCGTCTTCCACGATCATGTCCTGGTCAAGGAACCTGGCAATTCGGTTAAGACCCCCTGGCACCATGACCAGCCCTATTACATCGTTGATGGCACCCAGTCGGTGAGTTTTTGGGTTCCGGTGGACCCAGTTCCTGCTGATCGTACCGTCGAGTACGTGGCGGGTTCCCATAGGTGGGGAGTTGACTTCAAGCCAACCCGATTTGATGGCACGGATCTGTATTCGGCGGATGAATCCGAGTCAGTACCGGACGTTGAAACTGATCGCGACAGTTTAGAGATCCGCCGTTGGGCAACGGAGCCAGGTGACGCGATCGCATTCAACTTCCGAACGCTGCATGGTGCTGCCGCAAATCACTCAAGTCAGCGCCGCCGGGTAACCTCAATCCGGTGGGTAGGGGATGATGCCCGGTTTGTTCAAAGACCGGGCAAGACTTCGCCATTTTTCCCTGGCCTGGCGTATGAACACGGGGCACCGTTCAGTGGGGATCAATTCCCTGTCATTTTCCCAAAAAGTCAAAGCCCACAGTAGGTGACTGAGACACTCTTCGTTTGATTCTGGAGTTCCCATGGAACATCTCACGCTGCACTATCTGAATGCCCGCGACGTCGAAGCACTGGCGATGACGGCTGACGAAATCATTCAGGCTCAGGAAGATTCCCTCGCAGCGCAGGGTCGGGGAGAAACAGTTATCGAACCCCGCATGCACCTGCGGCCAGACCCGGCCTTTCGCGGGCATTTCAACGTGCTGCGCGGCTATATCGCGCCGATCGGTATTGCAGGAATAAAGGTGGTTGGTGATTTCATCGACAACTACAAACTCGGCTATCCATCAGAGTTTGGCATGCTGACTTTGATGGATGCTCGCACCGGTGTACCTCGAGCCGTTATTGATGCGACTGCGATTACCGACATGCGCACCGGTGCTATGACCGCCGTGGGAGCAAAATATCTCGCGCCCTCCGAGCCAAAGGTGCTTGGTCATATCGGGGCGCGCGGCAGCTCCTTCTGGAACGTCAAACTCCTTGATCATCTTTTCGATTTCGAGGAAATTCGAGTTCATTCCCGGCGCCCTGAGAGTCGGGACAGTTTCGGCCAACGCTTGTCAGACGAACTCGGCAAATCCGTCACTGTGACAGATGATTGGCAAAGCTGCCTTGAAGGTGCCGATGTCATGATAGAGGCTTCGCGGCTTGAAGCACCCGAGCCGCTGTTTCGTACGGAATGGGTACGGCCGGGAGCGCTGGTGATTCCCTACGGCACCCAGAGTACTGTCGAGGATGATTTCACGGACGTCATGGACAAGATTGTGGTGGACCATTGGGAGCAATGCCTGATCGGACCCTTTGGCTGCCTGCGCCGTCACGTTGATGGGGGGAAGGTAACGCGCGAAACGATTCATGGAGAGATTGGGTCCATCTGCGCAGGGGAGCTGGCCGGTCGTGAGAATGACAGTGAGACGATCCTGTTCTGGCATCGTGGGTTGTCCACGTCGGATATTGCCTTGGGTTGGACCATGCTTGAAAAGGCCAAGCGCCTGGATATCGGCACGGTGCTGGACTACACATGATTACGCTTAAGGCGCCAGAAGACCTTAATTGGGACGTCATCACGGCGGTGGCGTACGAACAGGCCCGATTCGATATTGCCCCTGCACTGCTCGCCGGCGTTGAGCGGGGCCGCGGGATATTCAATGACTTGATTGAGGCGGGAGCTCCCTGCTACGGCGTCACAACGGGTCTTGGCAGGTTGAGCACGACAGATCTTTCTACAGAAGCGCGTGATGCGATTTCCCGCAACATCCTGCTTGCCCGGGCCGCAGCGTTTGGGGAGCCGCTGCCCCGTCCGGTGGTGCGCGCGATGATGATGGTTCGATTGGCAAATTTTCTTTCAGGCCAGGATGGCGTCAGCGCCGACCTGTGTCAATTCATTGCCGCGCGGCTGAATGACGACTTCGATCCTTTTGTGCCCGCGCTCGGGCATGGATTCGCTGCTGATGGGACACCCAATGCCCACTGTTTCCAGACGCTGATTGGAGAGGGCAGGGTGCTCGACCCAGATGGCGAACCGGTTGCTGCGGCGGCGGCTTTGTCGGCACGTGGGGTGGGCCCCTATTTGCCCGGCTCAAAAGAAGGTCTGGCGCTGATCAACGGGATTACGGCTCTGCCGGCATATGCGATCTATGCCCATCGACAGGTCAGTGCCCTGCAGGAATTCGCGACGCTGGTCGCGGCCGTCTCCCTCGAAGCATTGGCTGCCCCCAAGGATGCAATCCATCCCGCTCTCGCCCAATCGAACGGGGCCGGAGTGGGAAAGGTGATTGCGCGCCTTAACCAACTGCTTAAGGGCAGTAGGGTGACACCGTACAAGCTGCAGGCCGCGATCTCTCTGCGCATTATTCCTCAGGTGCACGGCGCACATTTGGATGCTCTCGACCAGGTCAGGTCCGGCATCGAACAGACGATCAGAACCTTCTCAGGAAATCCCATGCTGGTGGAAGACGATGGCGAAGGGCAGGCAAGATTGTTGTCGGTAGGGAGTTTCCACAACCAGTTGCTGGTCAATTTGATCGAATACCTCGCTATCGCCACATCGCACGTCGTTTGTCTCAGTGAGCGCCGATTGCATCGGATGATGGATGAAAACCAAACCGGCCTTAACCCTCAGCTGGCTCCCCGCCCGGGATTGGATGCCGGGATGGTGGTGGCGCATAAAGCCTGTATCGATCTTGTGGCGCGTGTCCGTATGGCGGCGCAGCCTCTTTCCTTGATGACGTCCGAGACCTCGGGGGGTCAGGAGGACTATATGTCTATGGCCTTGCCGGTGATTCAACGCCTGCTGGAGATTGTGCGGTACGGGACGGCAATACTTTCCTATGAAGCCATGGCAGGCTGCATTGCTCTGGATCAGCGAAAGGCCCATTATGGCCAGGGAGTGGCCCGCTTTTATGATTTGGTGCGAGGACACATCGCTCCGCTGGACCAGGATCGGTCCCCTGGTCGGGACTTTGAGGTCATGCATGAACTCGTGCTGCACGAGTTCTTTCCGGATTTAACCGGAGGTTACTGAACGTGAAACTTTGGGAAAACGCCAGAATTGTGCCCATGGCAGATGCTGTCCCCGGGACGGAAGTCATTGATAACGGGGTTTTGCTGACAGACGGGGAAAGCATTCTTGCGGTGGGCCCACGGGAAGCCGTCCTTTCCCAGACCCCACTTGCTGATAAGCAAGTTGAGGAGGTCGTCGATTGTGGTGGTGGCCTCGTTCTGCCGGGCCTGATCGACTGCCACACCCATCTGGTTTACGGGGGCGACCGGTCCCGAGAATTCGAGCAGCGTCTTGAGGGTGTCAGTTACCAGGAAATCTCACGACAGGGTGGGGGAATCCGGTCAACCGTCGCTGCGACCCGAGAGACAAGCCAACAGGAGCTCGCTGCTTTGGCTCTGGACCGCGCAACCCGTATGTGCGCCAACGGCGTGACAACGCTTGAAGTGAAAAGCGGCTACGGGCTTTGTGTTGAAGATGAGGAGAAGATGCTTTTGGCAGCGCGTTCACTGTGTGAGAGGCTGCCGGTGTCTGTCCATACGACATTCTTGGGAGCGCACGCGATTCCGGAAGACTTTCACGAAAGGAGTGACGATTACATTCAGTTGGTCTGCGAGGAAATGCTGCCCTCGGTTGCAAGACAAGGCCTGGCAGACAGCGTTGATGCCTTCTGCGAAAACATTGCGTTTAGTTGCCAGCAAGTCCGTCGGGTGTTTGAAAAAGCGCGCGAACTGGGCTTGCCGGTCCGTCTTCATGCCGATCAATTGACCAACGGTGGAGGGGCGGCGCTGGCTGCAGAGTTCGGGGCTCTGTCTGCAGACCACCTGGAGTACACCGACGAAGCAGGAGTCAAGGCGCTCGCAGAATCAGACACCGTTGCGGTACTGCTCCCGGGAGCGTTTTATTTTCTGAAAGAAAAACAATGCCCGCCTGTGGAGCTGTTTCGTAAACATCAGGTCCCGATGGCCCTCGCGACGGACTACAACCCAGGCAGTTCTCCCGTTGATTCGCTTCTGCTGGTGCTCAACATGGCCTGTGTCATGTTTGGATTAACGCCCCGCGAGTCAGTCGCGGGTGTCACCATTCATGCGGCGAAAGCCCTGGGTTTGTCTGACCGCGGCGTGCTGAAGGAAGGTTATCGGGCCGATTTTGCGGTTTTTGATGTTGAGACCTTGGCACATCTTTGCTACCCCATCGGGGTGGAGCCAGCACGGCTGGTGGTCCAGGCAGGCTGCCTGACTGGACCCCAGTTTCAGCGCTCATGAGTAGGGCGGTCGATGTGGTGGTTATTGGGGCTGGCGCGGCGGGTCTGGCCGCGGGCCGCGCGCTGGGTGCGAGCGGGCTGACTTCGGTGATTCTGGAAGCGGATGCTCGCGTGGGGGGTCGCGCCCATACCGAGATCATGTCAGACGGTGCACCTTTTGATCTCGGTTGTCACTGGATGCACTCAGCTAGTCTCAATCCCTTTGTCGACACGGCCGATGCGCTTGGGGTGCGTTACGAGCGTCGGGAGGGGTATGGCCGCTCCGGGTTTTTCCGCCAGGGCGCCTGGGTCGACGATGTCGAAGTCGCAGCTGCGTTCAGAGCAATGAACGAGCGCCAAAAAAGCGTCGCTGACGCCTGGACTCAGGGGCTGGATCAATCGGTGTTCGATACCGTTGACCGCGATGAACCATGGGCTGAGGTGCTCGATTTTTACGATACGCTGAATACCTCGTCGGACGTGGACCAGATTTCGATAGGGGATCTTGTTAGTTACAACGACACCGATGAGAACTGGCCCGTCGTGGACGGATACGGCGCTTTGGTCAGTCAATGGGGAGCGGCTGTGCCGGTCTCTCTGAATACGGCAGTGACCTGTGTGCAGTGGCAGGGTCCGGGCGTTGTGGTAGAAACCGCCAAAGGGCAGATTAAGGCGAAGTGTGCCGTCATTGCCGTTTCGACCGGCGTTCTGGCTTCAGGAGACATCCGGTTTGTGCCGGAGTTGCCTACAGAGAAACAGGACGCTATTTGGGCTCTTCCCCTTGGCAACTACAACCGGATTCGCCTCGAGATAGATCGAGCGGTATTCCCTGAGGATGTCACCGAGCGCGTGGTCGTCGAACGGGAAGGTCATCCGCCCATCCAGATCAGTCTCGGCGCCTATGGATTTAACTGCGCTATCGGTATCGTCGCCGGGAGACACGCAGATTGGCTTGAACGGGCAGGGACGGACGCATCACGAGAGGCTGTGATAGATGCTTTGTGTTACGTGTTTGGAAACGACATTCGCTTTAAAGTGAAGTCGGATCGCCAGTCTGCGTGGCGTGGAAATCCGTTTGTCAGGGGTGCCTATTCAACCAGCATGCCGGGTCAATTCCATCAGAGGGCGGTGCTGGCCAAACCGTTGGCAGACCGGCTGTTTTTTTGCGGCGAGGCAACATCAACGGATCATTTCTGTACCTGTCATGGCGCCCGCATGACGGGAGAGCGTGCGATTCGAGAGGTTCAGTCGATCCTGGATCATCCCGCGTAATTGCGGTGGGTCCTGCAATGATCGGTAGGGGTGTATGAATTTAGCGGACTGGCGCCGCCTGCTGCGTCCGGCCCACAGTGTGCCCCGGACGCTCTGGAGCGCCGACGCGCCACTCACCTTTAAGCCCAGAGGATCTACCGCGGCAGCGCTCTTCGCCGGTCTCTGGCTTTTTGGAACTGGGGAGGCGATGTTCATTGCGGCGGGCCTTGGCGTCAGTCCATGGACTGTCCTTGCGCAGGGCATCTCAGTGCAGTCGGGTCTGAGCGTTGGATTTGCTACGTTTGTCGTCAGTGTTTTGGTGCTCCTCCTCTGGATACCGCTACGGGAACTCCCGGGGTTCGGTACGCTTTCCAATGCAGTCGTGATTGCGGTGGCCATTGATACCATGACGCCGCTATTGATCCTCCCTGAGGACTCGGTGATGCGCTATTTCCAGCTCATTGTAGGAGTAATATTGATTGGCGTCGGAAGCGGACTTTATTTGACAGCCAATCTTGGCCCAGGTCCGCGCGACGGACTGATGACCGGCTTGCAGCGCATCACCGGAAAACCTATTGGCTGGGTCAGGGCTGGACTCGAGGTCACCGTGTTGTGTTGCGGATGGCTGCTGGGCGGAACGGTAGGTCTGGGAACGGTCGTGTTTGCGATCGGGGTGGGATACGCCGTCGCGCTGTCTTTGTCACTCGTTAAGCGCTTTGGCTCTTCGGCGTCTTTTTGAAGTACTCATGGCAACAGCGCAAAAAAGCCTGGGCCCGACCGGTTTGACGTAGACCCACAGGATGACCCAGCACCACCGTCAGGGACGGCATTTTTTCCCTGATCGGCAAACATCGCACCTTTCCTCCGTCATATGTCTGTTGGGAGGCTGGCTGCAGGTTGAGGATACTGTAGCCCTCGCCACTCGCGACGAGCCCACGTACAAGCTCGAAAGATTGGCTGCGATGGCGTACTCGCGGTTGAAAGCCGAGCTTGCCGAAGAATCCCAGGAAGTAATCGCGACTATGGGGCAGGTCAAGCAGGATGAATGGCTCCTCGCGCAGGGCCTTCAAAGACAGGCTCGCACGGTTTGCCAGGGGATGGGACGCCGGCAGCAGGACGTGCGGCTTCACGTCGGCCAACGGCACCCGAGCCAGCGCGGGATCGAGATCAATATCATAAAGCAGCGCCATCTCAATATTGCCGTTATGGAGCAAGCCCTGAAGTTCGTTGAGAGGCCCTTCGCTGACCTTGATCTCAAGCTCTGGATGACGTTCCCTTGCGAGCACCAGAAGGCCAGGGAGAAAAAACGGTGAAAGAGTCCAGAAACATCCTACTTCGAGAATCCCCTGAGCCGACTCACCCAACGCCCGTCCCGTAGTGGCGACTTCTTCGGCGTGAGCCACCAGAGACCGCGCCTGGGCCAGAAAAGTATTCCCGGCGGGGGTAAGAGAGACCCCTCTGGCATGATGGCGAATCAGTAACTGCAGGCCGAGTGTTTCTTCGAGTTGCACAATCGACGTTGACAGGGCAGGCTGTGAAAGAAAGAGTTCCCTGGCGGCGCTGGAGATATTCTGATGGTCCGCAATACAGATAAAGTGACGCAGTTGCCGCAGGGAGAATGACATAAAAAAAATCTATCTAATTCATTCTAAAACTATATTTTACAATTTTTGCGGGATCGCGATGATGCGGTGGTGATGTGTCGGCAAGCGCCCTGGCGTTTCCCGCTGATAACCCCATTAACTTAGGAAGGAAGTCATGATTAGAACGGGAGAGGAGTACCGCGAATCGATTCGCGATGGCCGGGTGGTGTTCATGAACGGCGAGAAGGTGCCTGATGTCACCACGCACCCGATGTTCAAGCCCCTGGTCGATATACGCGCGCGGATCTATGACATGCAGCACGATGCGGCCACCGCACCTGTCATGACGTATCACGATGATAAAGATGAGCCATTTTCGGTAGGGTTGAAACTGCCGTATACGCAGGAGGATTGGCAGAATAAGCGAGACTCGACGGATGCGGTCTTTGACGATATTGGTGGCGTCGTCACCCGGGTAGGAGATGAAACCGTGGGTGAGATGTGGTCGCTTTATGATGGCCAGGACGTACTCAATCAGGTCGATCCGCAGTTTTCCCAGAATATTGCCAATCATATTCATCGGGTCATTGATTACGATCCCTTCCATGTATCGGCTAACACCGATCCAAAAGGGGATCGGTCCAAGGCACCCCAGGATCAGGATCCAGACATGCTGCTGCATGTCGTCAAGGAAACCGACGAGGGCATTGTGGTACGGGGAGCCAAATTTGAGACCGCAGCGCCTTATGCCAACCAGGCATTCACCAAGCCCACCATTGCCAATTGGGGCAATGATGCTTATTCAGACTACGCCGTAGGCTTTATCTGCGATCTTGGATCTCCCGGTATCCGGATGATCTGCCGAACGGGCTTTTCCGGGCGCGGGCCCAAAGAGGACTATCCGCTGTCAAACCGCTTTGACGAGATTGATGCGTTGGTCATCTTCGACAACGTCCTCATCCCCTGGGAGAACGTGCTGTTTTACCGCCACACCAAGGCGGCGGCCTTTATCCGGGCGACGCTGCACCGCTATTCGGCTTTTGCATTCGTCCAGCGCATTCTCAAATATGCAGACATGATGATTGGGGCGGCGCTGTTCAACGTGAAGCAGACGGGGCTGGACAAGCAGCAGGCGGTTCAGGAAAAACTGGCTCAACTGGCGGTGTATCGCGAGGGGATTCATGCACACCTCACAGCAGCTATTGCGCTTGCTGAGAAAAGCCCGAGTGACCTCTTGATGCCCAACCAGTCGTTGCTCCTCACAGGCCGGGTTCACGCGTGCGCCAATCTTCCGGCCATGATGCATATTGCGCGTGAGCTATGCGGTGGTCAGATCTGTGTCACGCCGGATCTCGCCTGTTTTGAGGATCAGGAGAGTGGCCCGTGGCTGAAAAAATACTATTCCGTTAATGAGAACTGGCAGGCTGAGGATCGCCGTAAACTATTGGCTTATGCGCGGGATCTGCTGAACTCGGATTACGCCGGACACCGATTGACTTTTCAGCTGTTTGCCCAGGCTCCTCCCTTTGCGCATCTGGGAGCGGTTTATCGGAATTTTGACTGGGAGGATACGTTGGATTTTGTTCGACGTTCAGCCGATTTGTCTTATAGGGTAACCGCTGATTTCTCCGCCAAGCCGAAATCGGGTTCATGAGTGGCGGTGGGTGCAATTTGTGCGTATCAGGTGACTGTCGGTAGGTGATGTCTCCTGGCAAGAAAACAGGCACTACGATCTACTGTAAGGAGGATTTGAAATGATTCATGAACGCATTCGGCCGTTCAATACCCGAGAAACTTATCCTGAGCAGAACCTGGATAACGATCTTTGTCAGGCAGTTGTCGCTCGGGGGGCCTGGGTGTTTCTTCGAGGTCAGGTGGCTCAGGATTTGGATACCCGTGAGTCGTTGCATGTGGGTGATGCGGGTGCACAGACCGCCAAGGCAATGGAAAATATCCAGACGCTGTTGCAGGAGGCGGGAAGTGAGCTGGGACATATCTGCAGGATCGTTGTTTATCTCACTGATATTCGCTACCGCGATGCGGTCTACCAGGAGATGGGCAAATGGCTGAAAGGCGTGTTTCCCTGCTCAACTGGCCTGGTGGTGCCAGCGCTGGCAAGACCGGAGTGGGTGGTAGAGATTGAGGTGACTGCTGTTATTCCGGATTAAGGCCCTGAGGTTGGGGTCTTCGATCACGTGGAGCAGACGTAGAAGTAACAGAGGAGGTAAAAAGTATGTTGAACGAAACCCAGATTTCAGAGTTCAAGCGTCAGGGCTATCTCATGCTGCCGGGGTTGGTGTCTGAAACTGTGCGGGGCGATCTCCTGTCACAGTTGCAGGAGTGGGTAGAGGAAAGTCGTCAGCACGAGGCCAATTACGGTTTTGACACTCCCAATAGCAAGGCCCGTTTCGATCTCGAACAAGGGCACACTTCCTCCAATCCCCGCCTGCGTCGGGTCGCAAATCCGACTGATATCTCCGAGATTTACCAAAGGCTGCTCTTTGAAGGCGACTTGCCCGAGGTCGTTTCGGATCTTATTGGGCCGAACGTCTTTTTTCATCACTGCAAACTCAACAACAAGTTTCCCGGGGCAGGGACTCGAGTCGAATATCATGCCGACCATCCGTTTGATCCGCACACGAACGACGATGGCATTACGGTACTGCTCTTTCTTGATGATATGGATGAAGGCAACGGCTGCGCCCGACTGGTCCCGGGCTCGCACCGAGAAAGATACACCCATTTCCATGATGGCAAGTTCATAGGCTCAACGGATCCTGCGCTGTTTGATCAGTTTGATGGCAGAGCCGACAGCCTCGTCGGAAAAGCTGGTGACGTCTGCCTGATGGATATCTGGACATTGCACGGCGGAGGACCCAATCAGTCCCAAGATCGAGATCGACGGATGCTGATCGCTGACTACCGCGCGGCCGACGCCTTTGCCATCATGCCTCCTGCGGTACCCTCCCGCTTTTACCGCCGCATCGTGGCAGGTGAGCCAACTCACGTCGCACGTCTCCGCGAAGGAACCATGGAGATTCTTGAGCCCTACCCGGACGACTCGTTTTTTGGGCTGCAGGGTCAACAGGCGGCCGGCGAGGGCGCAGGTGAGGCAGTACAGTGACCTTTTCGATTACAGGGATGTGTGAACGCACGGCGATGGCCGGGGTGGCAATCACTACCTCCAGCATCAGTGTGGGCAGCCGATGTCCCTGGGTCAGGGCAGGTGCCGGTGCCGTGGCCACACAGAATGTCACGGATCCCTCCATTGGCAACGAAATGCTTGATCTGATGGCGCAGGGCCTTGATGCGCCGTCCGCGCTGGCATCGGTAATGGATGACAGACCGTTCGCACAATATCGCCAGGTGACGGCAGTTGATCTCAAGGGCAACATTGCTGAACGCACGGGATCGGAAATTCTTGGCACCCACGCGGTGTCTCATGGTCATCAATGCGTCGCCGCAGGCAATCTGCTTTCGTCCACCGGGGTGCCGGCGGCAATGACCGAGGGGTTCGCCCAGCATGCCGGGTCGCATCTGGCAGAGCGTCTTTTATGTGCCCTGGAAGCTGGCGTCGCAGCCGGTGGAGAGGAGGGCCCCACTCATTCGGCGGCATTGCTGGTGGCCGGGGAGAATGTTTGGCCTCTTGTGGATTTGCGGGTCGATTGGTCCGATGACCCGGTGGGTGATCTTCGGGATCTTTGGCTGCGCTATCAGCCCCAGATGAATGATTATCTGGATCGCGCTTTGAATCCGGCAGTTGC
>DLPX01000070.1:658-3136 GCA_002477475.1 Proteobacteria bacterium UBA7447 | reverse complement strand
CATGACACCATTGTTGCCGTGCGCGAGGCCATGGAGCGTCACCGCGATGCGGGGTCTCTCGTCCTCGGCGGGGTGTCGATGATCGCCGATGACATGATCACCTTTATCCGCAACGACCTGGTGACGTTCGGTTTGGGCGTATTTGTGTTTCTGGTGGTCATGTTGGCTATTGTCTTCAGGGCAATTCGATGGGTGGTGTTGCCGTTAGCGAGCTGTTTCTTTGCCGGGTTGAGCATGATGGGTCTGCTGGGTCTTGCGGGCTGGCAGGTAACGGTGATTTCCTCAAACTTCATCTCGCTGATGCTGATTCTCACCATGTCGATGAATGTGCACCTTGTCGTTCGGCATCGACAGCTGGTTCGGGATCACCCCGAACTGGCGCACCCGGCGCGGGTGCTGATGACCATGCAGAAAATGTTCTGGCCTTGCCTGTATACAGCACTGACGACCATTCTGGCTTTTGGATCGCTCGTGCTCAGCAGCATCAAGCCGGTGATCGATTTCGGCTGGATGATGTCGCTCGGTCTCGTGGTGACGTTTGCCGTGTCCTTTCTTTTGTTTCCCGCGTTGCTTGCCGTTTTGGGTCCGGCACAAAAAGGGGAAAGCGCATCAGTTCCTGGACTCAAATTTACGGCAACGCTGTCACGGATTACGGCGCAACGGGGCCGTCTTGTCATCACGACATCCCTGGCTCTGGCTATCCTGGGCGGGATGGGGATTACCCGTCTTGAGGTCGAGAACAGTTTCATAAACTATTTTGGCAAGGACACCGAGATTTATCGTGGACTCAAGCTGATCGATCGTGAACTGGGCGGGACCACGCCGCTTGAAGTTATCGTGCGGTTTGAGCCGGAACCCGAGATCGCCCCCGCCGAAGAATCTGATGACGACTTGGCACTGTTATTGGGGTCAGTGTCACAGGGCGATCCGGTGGACTACTGGTTTACACCGGGAAAGATAAAAACGGTATCGATGGTGCATGACTTTCTTGAGAGTCGTTACGGGGTCGGACAGGTGTTGTCTCTGGCTTCGCTGATACGAGTCGGGGAGTCGATCAGCAAGGCACCGTTCGATACCTTTGAGCTTGCGGTGCTCTATAAAAGGATGCCAGACGATCTTAAAGCCGCGCTGCTGAGTCCCTATGTGTCAATCGAAAGAGATGAGATGCGACTGACAGCTCGTATCCGTGACTCTCTTCCCGATCTTCGGCGCAACGCGTTGCTCCAACAGATTCAATCAGGTCTTGAGAAGGATTTGGGTCTGGAACCTGAGGCGTTTCAGGTATCGGGGCTCGTCGTGCTTTACAACAATATGCTCCAGAGTCTTTTTTCCTCTCAGATCATGAGCCTTGGCGTGGTGATGTTGGGAATTGGCCTCATGCTGCTGATCCTGTTCCGTTCCTTGCGGCTTGCGGTGATTGGGATCGCGCCCAATCTGCTGGCGGCGGCGATTATCCTCGGCGTGATGGGTTGGGCCCGGATTCCTCTGGATATAATGACCATTACGATTGCCTCGATCACGTTGGGTATCGCGGTGGACAACAGTATCCACTACATCTATCGCTTTCGCAGTGAGATCGAGCGAGTCGGCGACTATGTGGAAACGCTGCATTACTGCCACGCCAACATTGGGCGCGCCATTTTTTACACCGCCATTACCATCATCGCGGGATTCTCCATATTGGTGCTGTCGAATTTTCTACCGACCATCTACTTTGGCGTCTTTACCGCGCTCGGGATGGCAATGGCATTGCTGGCCTCTTTGACTCTCCTGCCAAGGCTGATTCTGTGGTTACGCCCTTTTGGCCGCTGACAGTAAATCGCTATTTGAAATGACGGCGTTAACTTTGCAAAATATCCGCCTTGATCCCGATTACAGGCTGACCGCGTGACTTTGTTTCTTCGATTGACCCGGATAGTGAAGCGGACTGTGAAAATGTCCCAGCATTTTGCGCTGGGTCTGGTCATCGCTATGGGCTGCGCCAGCGCGACTGCCGCACCAACGGCAGACGAGATGATCCAGAGCACGGTCAATCAACTGATCAGTGAGTTGCGCGAACGCCGTGCAGAGCTTGAGGCAGATCATGGCGCGCTTTACGCGCTCGTCGAAGAACTCGTCATCCCCAAGATCGCACTGAACAAGGTGTCGCGATTGATTCTGGGATCCCATTGGAAAACCGCATCTCAGGAGCAGCGGGAGCGGTTCACAATGGGTTTCAAGAACCTTCTGATGCGAACCTACGCGACCGCAATGTTTGAGTACACCGGGGATCAGGAGCTCCACTTTGGCGAGGTGACGCTTAGGGCCGAGGGCCGCATTGCGGTGGTGCCGACCAAGGTGGCGCTGCCAGCTCAAACGCCCGTACCCGTAGACTACTATTGCCTTCTCACGGCCGACGGCCTCTGGCAGATCTACGATATCCAGGTGGATGGAATCAGCCTGATTATCAGTTTCCGCAACCAGTATGGCGAATACATT
>DLPX01000070.1:0-263 GCA_002477475.1 Proteobacteria bacterium UBA7447 | reverse complement strand
GTTTGAAGCGCAACAAAAGGAAATGATATGGTAAGTCCAGAAGACATCAAAGGCTGGATTGAAGAAAACCTGGAGGGCGCGTCGGTTGAAATTTCCGGCGACGGCCACCATTTTGAAGCAGAGATCGTTTGTGCGGCTTTCGCCGGTAAAAGCCGCATTCAGCAGCACCAGATGGTATATGGCGCGCTGGGCGATCGCATGAAAGTGCAGATCCACGCGTTGTCGATGCGCACCTTAACGCCGGAAGAAAAGGCTTCCGCTTA
>DLPX01000057.1 GCA_002477475.1 Proteobacteria bacterium UBA7447 | reverse complement strand
AAACCCTTGAAGCTTCCAGCACCGATGCGTTTGTGGTGGTCAAGCAAAACGAGCTGATTTTTGAGTGGCGTGCAGATCATTACCAAAGCGCACAGCCGCACATTCTTTTTTCCGTCAGCAAATCCGTCACCGGACTGCTGGTGGGAATTCTTGAATCCCAGGGCCTCATTGACCCTGCAGCCGAGGTAGGTGATTACCTTCCAGAAGCCAAAGACTCGGGTTACGGCCACTGCACGGTTCAACAGGTCCTTGATATGCAGGCCCAGGTTGCATTTATCGAGGATTACCACGACCAAACGGGATCCTTTGCCCGTTACCGCTCTGCCACCGGGTGGAATCCGCCTTGGGCCTCCGTCGCAGAATCCGAGGGGCTGGCCGAATTTCTGTTATCCCTCAAGAGCACAGGCGACCCTCACGGACAGGTTTTTAGATATCTTTCTCCGAACTCGGATCTTCTCGGTATTATCGTAGAACGCGCGACGAATCATCGTTTCGCCGATCTTTTGTCCGCCCATATCTGGCAACCGCTGGGTTGCGCACATAACGCCTACATTACGGTGGATCACAAAGGCGCGGCCCGTTCGGCCGGGGGCCTGTGTGTTCATCCGTTTGATCTGGCCCTGTTGGGCAGCGCCATCGGACAGACTGCTTCAGGCGAAGACCACATTGTGATCCCACGCAAGTGGATTAACGATACGCTTTCAAACGGCAATCTGGACGCGTGGCGGTCAGGCGACTTTGCCAACTTCCTGCCGAACGGCAACTATCGCAATCAGTGGTACCTCAACGATACCGGCTCACCGGCAATCTTGGCAATCGGGATTCATGGTCAATGGCTTTATATTGAGCCAAAAAGCCAGATCGTGATCGTAAAATTTTCTTCCGAGGCGCAACCGGTTGATGAAACCGCCGATATCGAACTGATCGAATTTTTCGACCGGGTCTGCCGCGTAATCACCTGATTTGACACGTTGCCGCGCGTCTGACCGATTGCCGGCCAGATCAATCAGGCGCCAATACGCCCGGCACCGCGTGGGCCTGCTCTGGATCGAAACAACTTTCATCTACGCGCAGGTAGGCAACGCAATCCTTGGGCAGCACGGTCACCTCGTCTACTCCGTTAAGTGCGCCGAGACCGTGCTCGATGGAGCCAGAAGCAAAGTCGATGTCGCCATCCAGCCGCAAGGTGACACTGTTTCTCAGTTGCGGAGTTCTGCCAGTCAATGCCACCACCAGCCACACCAGCGTCGCCAGAACGCAAAAGGCAAATACCCCCCGACCGTCGAACAGGCCCAGCAGGATACCGCCTAATGCTCCACCCACAAAAACTCCCGCAAATTGGAAGGTGTTGTAAACCCCGATCGCGGTGCCCTTGGCGTATCCCGGGGAAAGACGGGTCATGAGGGATGGCAACATTGCTTCGAGCAAATTGAAGCCAACGAAAAAACACACCAGACCTGCGATCAGCGATATCGCCTGATCAGCTCCAGCAAAAAGCACGCACTGCCCGACCAGCACGATAAAAATAGCCGACCGGAACACCCAGAAGGTCCGCTCTCGTCGCATCCCCAGAATAAGCAAGGGGGCCATCAGCAGTATCGAGCCCACCAGAACAGGAACATAGACCTGCCAATGACTGTCCCGCTCAAGCCCAAGCGTCTCCACCAGGGCGAACGGCGCGACGACAAAAACGGCCGTCAGAACCATGTGCAAAACAAAAATCCCGACGTCCAGCCGAAGCAGATGGGCATTGACCATGACTTCGCGGAAATAATCCCTCGAGGCCCTTGATCCCGGATCCCCGGCCGCATGGCGTGGCGTAGGCACCCACCAGACGACGACCACAATACAGCCCAGAGCCAACATTGCCGTGAGCCAAAATATCCCGCTCACCCCGATCCAGCGGTCCAGCGCCGGACCAGCCATCAAGGCAAGCAGAAACGACGCGCCGATACTCATTCCAATCAGCGCCATCGCCTTGACCCGTTGCTGTTCCCGGGTCAGATCCGCCACCAGTGCGAGCACGACCGCAGCAATCGCGCCGCTGCCCTGAAGCGCCCGGCCGATGATCACGCCCGCGAGAGTATCTGCCATGGCTGCGACGACACTGCCCGCCGCGAATACCAGCAATCCGAGAACGATCAGAGGTTTGCGGCCAAACCGGTCCGACAAAGTGCCGAAGGCGATCTGGAACAGTGCCTGGGTCAAGCCATAAATCCCGACGGCAAGCCCGATCATAAAAGGGGTTGCGCCCTCCATCTGGGCGGCATATAGCGCCATGACCGGCAACACCAGGAATAAACCGAACATGCGCAGGCTGAATATCCCAGCAAGCGCACCAACTGAGTGCCGCTCGGAGCGGTTCATTGTGGATTTTTCGGAGCGCAATGTCAGCGGCGTCTCATCGGCATGAAAATGATCCGGGGAATTGATCCCCTGTCAGGTTCCGGTCGGGGAACGATTTGCGGACCTGCGGACAAGAGTACGTGAAAAGATTTTGAACGCAGCGTCACAAGGGACGTAATATTAACAGTTTGCTTTTTCGCAACCCAGTATTCATGCGCCAAATCAAGATTCGCGGGGCCCGGACCCACAACCTGCAGAGTGTCGACGTCGACCTACCGCGCGACAAACTGATTGTGATCACGGGGCTTTCCGGATCCGGCAAGTCCTCCCTTGCCTTCGACACGATCTATGCCGAAGGCCAACGCCGTTACGTGGAATCTCTCTCTGCCTACGCTCGGCAATTCCTGTCTCTGATGGAAAAACCGGACGTGGATCTCATCGAAGGTCTGTCGCCCGCCATCAGTATCGAGCAGAAAGCAACGTCGCATAACCCGCGCTCGACGGTTGGGACGGTAACCGAGATCTATGACTACCTGAGGCTGCTCTACGCACGGGTCGGAGAGCCAAGGTGCCCGGATCATGATGTCACCCTGGCCGCAAGCACGGTGAGTGAAATGGTGGATCGGGTGCTGGCCCTTGAGGAGGGAACCCGTATCTTACTCCTCGCACCGGTGGTTCAGGATCGAAAGGGGGAATATCAGCAACTCTTTAAGGGTCTGCTCAGCCAGGGCTTTATCCGGGCGCGGATCGATGGCGTAGTCCATGAATTGGATACCCCGCCTGAGCTGGATCGCAAGCGCAAACACAGCATCGATGTCGTCGTCGACCGCGTGGTCATCAAGCCAGGCATTGCCCAACGTCTCGCAGAGTCGTTTGAGACGGCACTCGCGATTGCTGACAGTCTTGCCCTGGTGCAGGTGCTGCCGCGGGAAGAAGAGACCGTCTCCGAGGCTCAGGAGATACTTTTCTCGGCACGCTATTCCTGCCCGCACTGCGGTTACAACCTGACAGAACTTGAACCTCGGCTTTTTTCTTTCAACAATCCGGCTGGCGCCTGCCCCGATTGCGACGGGCTTGGGGTCCGCCAGTTTTTTGACCCTGACCGGGTGCTCCATGACGACACATTGAGTCTGGCAGCGGGTGCGATTTCAGGCTGGGACCGGCGTAACGCGTTTTATTTCCAGATGCTCAACTGTCTTGCGGAGCACTACGACTTTGATGTTGAAAAACCCTTCCGACGCCTTTCCAAGAAAGTTCGAGACATCATCCTTTATGGCAGCGGAAAAGAAAAGATCAACTTCAGCTATCTACGTTCGCACGGACGACGGCCCCGACGGCGGTCGCACACTTTTGAAGGTGTCATTCCCAACATGGAGCGTCGGTACCGGGACTCGGAATCCAACACGATTCGTGAAGAACTTTCCCGATATCTCAACACCCAGTCCTGTGAAAGCTGTCAGGGGAGCCGTCTGAAAACCGGTGCGCGGCATGTGTTTGTTGGTAATCAGCCGGTGCATCGATTGACCGCCATGCCGATTGAGTCCTCGCTCGACTTCTTCGAATCGCTCTCCCTGCCGGGACATCAGGGCGAGATCGGCGAACGCATCATCCGCGAGATCAGTGAGCGATTGCGCTTTCTCGTCAACGTCGGTCTGGAATATCTGACGCTGGATCGGACTGCCGAAACCCTGTCGGGCGGAGAAGCCCAACGCATCCGACTCGCCTCTCAGATCGGCTCGGGGCTGGTCGGCGTGATGTATATCCTGGACGAACCCTCCATCGGACTTCATCAACGTGACAACCAGCGCTTGCTGGACACCCTCTTTCACCTCCGCGACCTCGGCAACACGGTGGTGGTGGTCGAGCATGACGAAGAGGCCATCCGCAGCGCTGATCATATCGTTGATCTTGGTCCGGGCGCGGGGATTCATGGCGGCCGCATCGTTGCCGAGGGCAGTCTCGGCCAGGTCCTTGAGGCGCCGGAATCTGTCACCAGCCAGTACCTTCGCGGGACCCAGAGGATCGATGTGCCTGACGAGCGCACCGAGAACGATCCCGATCGACAACTCACGATGACAGGAGCGGCGGGCAACAACCTTGACTGCCTCGATATCTCCATTCCGGTGGGACTTTTGACCTGTGTCACCGGCGTTTCGGGCTCCGGAAAATCCACGCTCATCAACAACACGCTTTATCCCGCCATGGCGCGCCACCTTCATGGGGGGCGTGAGCCGCCGGCCGCCCATGAGTGCATCACCGGACTCGACCAGTTTGACAAAGTTATCGATATCGACCAAAGCCCCATCGGGCGCACCCCCCGATCCAATCCGGCGACCTATACAGGCCTTTTTACCCCAATCCGGGAACTCTTCGCCGGAACACCTGAGGCCCGCGCCCGCGGCTACAAGGTCGGGCGCTTTTCGTTCAACGTGCGCGGTGGGCGCTGTGAAACCTGTCAGGGCGATGGGCTGATCAAAGTGGAAATGCATTTCTTGCCCGACATCTACGTCCCCTGCGACACCTGCCAGGGCAGACGCTACAACCGCGAGACCCTCGACATTCGCTATAAAGGCCGCACCATTCATGAAGTGCTGGAGATGACGGTTGCAGAAGCCGGCGAGTTTTTCGACGCGATCCCTGTGATCAAGCGAAAACTCGATACCCTGCTTGCCGTGGGGCTCGGCTATATTCGACTAGGTCAGAGCGCAACAACGCTTTCGGGCGGAGAAGCGCAGCGCATCAAACTGTCCAGAGAACTCTCTAAACGGCCCACAGGCAGAACACTCTATATTCTGGATGAACCCACCACCGGGCTTCATTTTCACGATATCCGCCAACTGCTGGGGGTGTTGCATCGCCTGCGGGATCAAGGCAATACGGTCGTCGTGATCGAACACAACCTCGATGTCATCAAAACCGCGGACTGGTTGATCGATCTTGGACCCGAAGGCGGGCAACGCGGGGGGAGGCTCGTCGGTACCGGCACGCCCGAAACTCTCGCGCAGAATTCCGAGTCCTACACCGGCCAGTTTTTGAAAGACCTCTTGTAGCGTACCTGGCAGAGCGGTCCTCATAAAACTCCCTGGCGGGAAATCCATCAAGTTTGCTTCTTGGTAAGACCGTCTGACCAAGATTTACGAGATCCCGACTCGTCATGTGTTACTGTGCTGATCACGCTCGGTTACATTCGCTATGCCCGGAGTATCTGCCGGTTTCCGGGCTCCAATCGGGAAATAACTCATGGCTGATTCAGGCCTGGATACTGATCTTGACCCCCTCGAAACCCAGGAGTGGGAGGAAGCGCTCAGGGCAGTCATCGAGCGGGAAGGTCAG
>DLPX01000027.1 GCA_002477475.1 Proteobacteria bacterium UBA7447 | reverse complement strand
ATAGGTAATATTTATTATGGGTATAAGTAATATTTAATAGTCTGCTTTCCCACTTATTCCTGTGCCTGAATATACTTTTTTTTCTTTAGCAATTTAATTTAGTAAAGTATTTGGTGGCTCACAGGTTTGTCGAGCGATAGCATTATTCCAAGTTCTCCTCCACCTTGTTCAATCCTAGATTCGGTTATGATGCGTCGAGTTTTGACACTATATGAAAGTAATTAATGTCAGCTGATATCGAAACCATTCGCGGCATTTTGGTCGAGCGAAAAATCATCGCGGTAGTGGGGCTCTCGGCAAATTGGTGGCGCCCGAGTTTCTTCGCCGCAAAGTACATGCAAGATCACGGGTATCGAATTATTCCCGTGAATCCGAACTACGAAGAGATCTTGGGGGAAACCTGCTACCCGTCGCTTGAGGACATACCCAAAGACATCGGCATAGACATTGTCGATGTTTTTCAAAAACCTGAGGCTGCGCCCGCAGCAGCAAAGAGTGCGGTTGCGATTGGGGCGAAGGTGTTGTGGCTTCAGATTGGCGTCATTAATGAAGAAGCCAAAACCATTGCGGAGAAGGGAGGTCTTGAGGTGGTGGTAGACCGGTGCGTCAAGATTGAGCACGGCCGACTGCTTGGCGGGCTCAATCTTTTTGGTGTGACGACCAAGGTCATTTCTGCAAAACGACCAAGATGGCTGGTCTACTGAAACTTAAGTTCAGCTTGGGAAGATTGCTATGACTGATCGCGAATTTGGATTCGAAACTCTCTGTCTGCATGCGGGTCAGCTGCCCGATGCGGCAACCGCATCCCGCGCCGTCCCGATTTATCAGACGACGTCGTATGTATTCGACAGCACGGATCATGCGGCAAGCCTTTTCAATCTTCAAACCTTCGGCAATGTGTATTCCCGGATGATGAATCCCACCAATGCCATGTTGGAAGAGCGGCTCGCAACGCTCGAAGGTGGTCGGGCGGGGTTGGTAGTCGGATCGGGTATGGCAGCCCAGATGGTAGCGTTGCTTACCCTTCTTGAGGCTGGCGACGAACTGGTCGCAGCAAGCACGCTCTACGGGGGAACCTACTCTCAGTTTGACTACACTTTTCGTCGCATGGGGATCCAAACCCATTTTGTAGACCCGGATGATCCTGAAAATTTCGCCAAGGCAATCACGCCGGCTACCAAAGCGGTATATGCCGAGACGATCGGCAATCCGCTCAACAACGTCCTGGATATCTCTGCTGTGGCACAGATTGCACATGACGCTAACATCCCGCTTGTGATGGATAACACCTTCGGGACGCCTTACCTGTGCCGGCCCTTTGAATTTGGAGCCGATGTGGTGGTGCACTCGGTCACAAAATGGATTGGAGGGCACGGCACCTCGATCGGCGGTGCGATTGTGGAATCAGGAAAGTTCCCGTGGGACAGCGGCAAGTTTCCGGGCATGACCGAGCCCTCGAAGGGGTATCACGGCATTCGCTTTTACGAAACCTTTGGCGACTTCGGCTTCATTACCAAGGCGCGGATGGAGACCCTGCGGACACTCGGTCCGACGATGAGTCCCATGAGCGCATTTCTCTTTCTTCAGGGCCTTGAGACGCTGCCGCTCCGCATGGATCGGCACTGCAGCAATACTTTGGCTGTGGCCAATTTCCTGAACGACCATCCTTTTGTGTCGTGGGTGAAATATGCCGGCTTGCCCGACAATCCCTATCATGAGTTGGCTCAGAAGTACCTTCCGAGAGGGGCAGGTGGTGTTCTTACCTTCGGCATCAAAGGGGGGCAGGAGGCAGGCATCCGATTTATTGAAAACGCTCAGTTCCTGAGCCATCTTGCGAACGTGGGCGACGCCAAAACGCTGGTCATTCATCCGGCATCGACCACCCACCGTCAGTTGAATGAGGAAGAGCAGGCCAGCGCCGGCGTGACACCAGACATGATCCGGATGTCGGTCGGCCTTGAAACGTTGGATGACATTCTCTGGGATATAGATCAGGCACTGTCGAAGTCGCAAGAATCCTGAATAGCTGGCGACGTCGCTGACGCCTTATGAACTGTTGCCATTACTATCAGTTTATTCCCGGCAACGAGCAGGTGTTCTCGGCTGATGTCACGCGAGTTCGCTATGGTTGCGGTGTGCTTAAGGAGTTGGGGCAGGAGGCCCGCGCTCTCGGCATAAAGCGGGCAGCGGTCTACACAGATTCACGCATTCGCTCATCGCCGCTCTTTGAGGAGGCGGTTGCTGCGCTGCGTGCTGAAGGTATCGAAGCGGTGATTTACGACGAAGTCCGTGTAGAGCCTACCGATACCTCCTTTAAGGAGGCTGCCCAATTTGCCAAGAGCAGCGCGTTTGACGGTTTTATCTCGATCGGAGGCGGATCCGTTATCGATACGGTCAAGGCTGCAAATCTCTACAGCAGTTGCGAAGGCGACTTCATGGACTACGTCAACGCGCCGATCGGTCGCGGCCTTGTTGCTCCCGGACCGCTCCGTCCCCACCTTGCGTGTCCGACTACGGCGGGGACGGGAAGTGAGAGTACCGGCATTGCTGTCTTTGATCTTTTGGAGATGAAGTCAAAAACCGGGATCTCATCACGAGCATTACTGCCGGATAGGGGTATCGTTGATCCACGCTGGACTGAGTCGCTGCCTGCCACCGTGATGGCGGCAACCGGATTTGACGCCATCAGTCACGCGCTTGAGGCGCTGACAGCAAAGCCCTTTACCAGCCGCCCCAGTCCCGAGCACATCTCCGGTCGCCCCATGCCTCAGGGGGCCAATCCCTTTAGTGATACTTTATGCCGGGAATCCTTGCGCCAGGCCGGAAAGTACCTGGTCAGGGCGGTCAACGATAGGACTGACCACGAAGCACGCCATGCCATGATGTACGCGGCGACTCTGGCAGGGGTCGGTTTTGGTAACGCCGGTTGTCATCTTCCGCATGCGATGTCGTATCCCGTCTCTGGCCGAGTGGAGCACTATCAACCAGAAGGTTATCCTGGAGTTGAACCGATCTGCCCGCATGGTATGTCCGTGATCGTCAATGCCCCGGCGGCTTACCGCTTTACCGCGCCGGGATGTCCAGAACGGCATGCCGAAGGCGCGGAGCTGTTGGGTGCCGATATCCACGATGCCGATCCTGCTGAGGCGGGCGCCGTCCTTGCGGGCCACATCGAAGAAATGATGCAGGCAACCGGCGTGCCTAACGGCATCGGTGGTGTGGGATTTACTGAAGACGCAGTCGATAGCCTTGCCGAGGCGGCAAGCGCTCAGCAGAGGCTCTTGTTGGTGGCGCCTGTTTCAGTGGACGAAGCGGACTTAAAAAACCTTTACCGGGAAGCACTGAGTTACTGGTAGCACTCCTGAGGGATCGGTACATCACGAATCAATCGAGGTGGCCCCTGTTTCGGTTCGGATGATCTTGCCGTCTTTAATAAGATGTACTGCTAGAACGGCTTCCGTGTTGCCGTCTTCAAAATCCACTACATGGTGTTCTACGAGGATCTCATTGTTCTCGTAAATACACCTTGCGTCTTGAGGCCAACGGACCGCATCTGCTGCCATCATGGATCCGAGCAGTTGCTCCATTTGGTCCTTGTTCAACGACGTTGCCGATTGATGTCGGACAAAACGATAGCCTTCATCCAGCAGGTCAATGTAGGCCTTGGTGTCCCTGTCGCTGAGTGCCCGATGAAGTGCTTCGAAAATTGACATGAATTAAGAGGAGGTTTCAGCACATATCTCTTCAAGCACTTTATGCACGGCTTGCGCATGGCCTTTTGCCTTTACGCGTCGCCAATGCTTGACGACCTTCCCTTTGGGATTGATCAGCACCGTGGAGCGGATTACGCCTACTGAGATTTTGCCGTACATGTTTTTCTCTCCCCAGGCATCATATCGGCTCATCATTTTATGGTCTGGATCAGACAGCAAGCTTATCCGCAGTTTGTACTTATCAATGAACTTCTGATGGGATGCAACAGAATCCGGACTGCAACCAAGCACAGTGGCGCCCATTTTGGCAAACGCCTTGAGATCGCTGGTGAAGTCCTGAGCCTCAATGGTGCAGCCAGGCGTATCGTCTTCAGGGTAGAAGTACAAAACCACCCACTGGCCCGCATAGTCAGCCAGCCGCACCTTTTCGCCTTTTTCATTCTCCAGTGTGAACGCCGGTGCTTTTTTCCCTTCTTCGATTGCCACCTTGATCTTTCTCCTTTGTAAGCAGTGGAGTGAGAGCGTTCCCGTGCATTTAGAAAACGCAAAAACTGAATGAATTATCGCCTTCTTACGTGAAATGGGCGAGACCCAAGTTTTTCCGATTTAGCGGATTATATTGTTATAATGTAACATTAATATTCCAAAATACCCTCAAATAACTGGATAACCACCATGAAACCCAAACAACTTAAACGCCTATTTCCCGCGCTGGCGCTCCCAATGATCCTTTCCAGTGGAGCTTTGAAAGCCGATGTACCTAATGTGGTTACTGATATTGCGCCGGTGCATTCCCTTGTTTCCATGGTGATGAAAGGTATTGGCGAGCCGCAGTTGCTGATCCCGCAGAATGCATCGCCGCACTATTACGCGATGCGTCCGTCAGAAGCGAGAGCGCTCCAGGAAGCGAATCTGGTGGTTTATCTTGGGCACGATATGACGCCCTGGCTCGAGCCGTTGTTTGAGACAGTGGCAGCTTCTGCGGAGCCTTTGGATCTGTCAGAGGTAGACGGTGTGTTGCAGCTCTCTTACCGAGAGGGACCGGTCTTTGGTGAGCAAGAAGGCCATGACGATCATGATG
>DLPX01000017.1 GCA_002477475.1 Proteobacteria bacterium UBA7447 | reverse complement strand
TTGGGTACCAGGCCGTTGTAGGAATTCACAGTTGAACAGGCGATAGCGGTTATCGCACCGCCATGTTTGAGTATTCCACCAAGCGCGTGGAATACCTGGTCGCTCCAGTTACCGTTTTCTCCTTCATAGATATTTACGCCTGGAGCGCTCAGAGTCTGCATGGAAGTATTCATGTGCGCCCCTGAACGCCAGTCACCGATCGTCGGTTTGGGCATGTATGTGATGAACATACCGTGTTTTTTGGCCACTTCTTTGAGCAATACCCGGAGGAACACCATCCTGTCCGCCATGTTCAGGACATCGGTATAGTGAAAGTCGAGTTCAAACTGGGAATAAGCGCCTTCTGCCACAACGTCATGCAGGTTCCAGCCCATCTCCTCCAGGATATCAATCAGTTCACCCAGAAATCCCATAGAGTCGAGCGAATATTCCACGTCATAGCCAAAGGCCTGGCGACGGGGGCGAACCCCGTCAACAGGGTCATTATCGAATGCCTTGACCGGCAGCCCGTTGCTATCCCATTTCATCGCAATGAATTCCGGTTCCACGCCGGCAAACATCGCGTAGTCGTGTTGACCCGCCTCACTGATGGCGCGCTTTAATGCATGGCGCGGGCACAGGTTGTAGGGTTTGTCCTCCCACCAAAGATCGGAAAAGACCCAGGCAATGGTTTTATCCCAAGGACAGATCACCAGGCTGTCGAGATCCGGCAGCGGAATCTGGTCGGAGTCAGCGGGACCGAGTTCTGGAACGAATGAGATGGAGTGGACTGCAAACTGCGGTCCCTTGCCCATGCACAAAAGTTCAAAGTCGCTAATGGGCACCGGCTTGGTTTTGGGAATGCCCAGCATGTCGATCCAGCAGGAGAAGATATATTTGACTCCTGAGGATTCAAGTCGCGCCTTCTCTTCCTGAACCCGCTGCCGATCGGGCAATGCCTCCGCGAGGCTCTCTACGTAGCCGTTACTCATGTTGTCTCCTCCTGATAATTATTATTACGCGCCTCTAGACACCTCGACACCTCGGGCCTGCACGAACCGCGACGTCTTGCTGCTTAAGCAGTCTCTCCCCGATTTTAAACACTATTGCGGCTGAGAAGCCTAGAGCCAGTCGACTTAGCCCAACGCACCGCCGGCCATGGTCTGCGCTTGGGCAGGGTGATTCAGACGGGCCGCAAGCGTTCGAATGGTGTTTTGGAATTCATCCCTGTTGACTGAGCATTGTTGCAGATGCCGCTCGCCCTTCGCAGGGTTGAATTCGGTTCTTCCGTGCAGCACCCGCTGATTATCAAATATATGCAGATCACCAGAGACCATGGGATAGATCACCTTCAACTCATCGTCGTTGACGATGTTCCAGAACGCTTTGATCGCCTGGTAGGTCACCTCCACGACATCGTCCGGCAGGTCCTGCGGTGGGAGAGTCCGGTCGGTAAACCGGATGCCTTCAACATCTCCATCAATATCGAGAGAGATAATCCTTCGGTGCGACTGCATGTCTTCTTCCGGCAGGGCTCTTCTTTGAAAAAAGATCGGGACCGTGGTGAGCGTGTCGAATAGCGCAGGAGCATGAGTCCGAAGCCGCTCTGCTGCATGAAAGCCATCTACCAGGATGCTGGCACCGCCACCGTCGGTCGAGGCCTTGAGACAATGAAAGCAGGTGATTCCCGGTGCGGCGTGTCGATAGCTCTCATCTGTGTGAGGCCCAAGATACTTGCCCGTATTCGAACCCAGTGCCATATGGGCATCGCTTTTGACATCAAATACTTCACCATAATTGTTCCGATGCACAACGCCGAAGCATTGAGCCACATCTGCAACGGTGCCTGGATGAATCGGCACATCTTTAATTCTGACAATCCCAAAGTCTCTGATGGATAACCCGATCTGGAGGAGAGACGCTGGATCATGCAGATCCGCATATGGATAACAGGGGATGGGATGGTTGTTATCCTGAGGCCAGAAGATCGGCACAGGTTTCCTGTCTTGACGACTGTCCCTGCCGTACTGCATGGAAGCCAAGGCTGGGATAGGGTGGAGCGTTTTTAGTTCCTGATCTCCCCACTCGATTTCGAGACACTCTCCCTTGATGGAGCACCTGTTGATAACCAATGAAGCCGGATCATCCGGAATCAGGTCGATCTTGATGCTTGTGTCATTCGGCAGACCCTCCGGGCATCGTGCATGGTGCCTCAGCCAGACATAGTGAAACTCGGCTGACTGATTGTTGGGCCAAAGCAGGCGTATCTTGCGGTTTGACGCATCGATTTTGACTGCGACATCATCAGCGGAATGCTTTACCGCCATCTTGATTTACCCGGTAGAAGTAACATCGTTTAGAAAGTGCAGAACCGCCTGGTTGAAGGCTTGGGGTTGTTCGATGTTGATGAGATGACCTGAGTGGGCGATCTCAAGGAACCGGCTCTCAGGCGTTCGGTCTGCCATCTTCCGCCCGAGCTCAGGCGGGCAAAGGGGATCGTGTTTGCCGTAAAGATATAAACTTGGCACCTGGATGGATTCAAGGTCGAGCGGGCGATCGTAAGGAACGGCAGATTGCAGCGTCTTGATGTAGCTGTCTTTGTGCAGGGTGCTGATGCTGTTTGCCAACTGCGCATGATGATCTTTAGTTGCTGTGGGGCCCAAGAGGGCACTCGCCGCAGCGTCAGCAATATCGTTAGGCTCTTTGCCTTCTTCCTGTAGGGGCTTTAATCGAAAAGACAGATAATTTTCGAGCGCTGCATCGCTTAAAGCGGCTCTCCAGTGCGTGAAAGTTGCAGCGAGCACAAGTGATGCGACCCGCTGCGGGTATAGACGATAAAAACATTGCGCAATCTGCCCTCCCATGGAAAGGCCGCAGAGGTGTGCGCGCTCAGCATCGAAGTGGTCGATCACCCGAAGCAGGTCATGTGCGAAATCTTCAAAATCAAGAGGTCCTTCATAGTTGTCGCTGTCGCCGTAGCCGCGGGCGTCCCAGGCCACGCAGTGAAATGTCTTTGAGAAATCGGGTAACTGGGTCCGCCAGTTGGTCCGGTTGCCACCGATTCCGTGAAGCAGTATCAGGAGCGGTCCTTCGCCTTCTCTATCAACCACGAGAGAGGGAGAACCGCCAATTCGTTCTGTGTTGATGGGAGTCACCCTAATTTATTGCTGGGTAGGATTAAGGGCACAGAAGAAGAGAGTCAGCTGTTCTCAAGATGGGGCTTATCGGCCTTCATATACGCCATCTTCTTTTTGAGTTTGCCTGACTCAAATTCGAGGATATCTATTCCGCGAATGATAGAGACCTCACCGCCTTTATCCAGGTTGAGTCTCCAGCTGGCCAGCACCTTCCCCGTATCGGTCTCCACAAACACATCCTCACCGTCGAAGCGAATGCTGCCTCGTGAGCCTCCTACCAGGGGTTCAAAGGCTGTTCGAATGGCATCGTGTCCGATATGCCGGCCGCCGGTTGAATCCTCATAAATGCCGTCTTGGGCAAAAAAGCTGACCACGTCGTCCAGGTTCATGCGGTTGAAGGCATCCACGAAATCGTTAGTGAGCTGGATTAATTCGTCTCGGCGATCGGTCATTTTCGGAGCTCCAGTGCGTTTTACTCAAGTCGATCAGAACCAAATCTAACGCAAGACTGGTTAAGTTTGGATCTTATTTTTTTACAGAATATAAAAATAGAAAGAAATATAAGTAGATGAAAAAAAAGGGTTAATAGGTTCTTTACCGCTGGTTTACTGGGATTCGATAAAACCGTCTGCCACCATTACGCAGCTGCCTGCGACCCAGCTCCCAGTTACCGAGCCGCTTTCTTTTTGCGCCCGAACCTGGAGCTGGCTGGGACGCCCCATCTCGAGTCCTTGAAGCACCCACCACGAAAAATCTCCACTGGATAATTCGGAGTGTTGTGACAATAGTGCCGCGAGGGCGCAGTTGGCGCTGCCTGTGGCGGGATCCTCTGTGATGCCGTCTAGCGGGGCAAACATACGCGCCTGAATATCTGCCTGGTCGGTGTTCTGGGTGTAGACAAATATATAAGGCGGACTGCCTTGCTCCAGCAAGGCCGAGAAACTCTCAAGGTTGACTTGGATATCGGCGAGCGCTGACGTATCCCGGACTTCGACAATAAGAAAGGGAAGCCCCACTGAGGCTGATGAGGGAGGGTGATGCTCCTCAATGATCTGATTCAGATTCAACGAGAGCGCATCTGCGATTGTTGATACCGCCTTGAAGGGGCGGGCGGTCAAAGTTTCGGGCGCTTTAAGTTCAAATTGGGGCGGGCCGTTTGGGTTTTGCAATATTCTGATGGGCACAAGACCCGCTTTTTCTTCAAAACAGATCGATTCGGGGATGTCTTTGTCGCCGAGTTCGCCGGTCTCGGCTAGCACGAATGCAGTGCCTATGTTGGGATGGCCGGCAAATGGCACTTCCGTCGTGGGAGTAAAGATTCTTACTTTGCGCGTGTGACCTTTCTCTGGAGGAAACACAAATGCAGATTCCGAGAAATTAAATTCTCGTGCGATTGTCTGCATCTCTCCATCCGAGAGTCCATCAGCGTGGGGAAGAACCGCCAGTTGATTGCCGCAAAAACGCTTGTCTGTAAATACGTCGCAAGTGAAGTAGTGGTATTTCATGAGCGGACAGATTCGATATAAGTCGTATATCCGACAGTCGGATACGAGAACTTAAGCGGCTTGAGAGTCGGAAAATCGATCCGGGAAGAGGTTAACGAGATGCTGGGCGTAGGTTACCGGTAAACCGTTTTCCAAGGTATATACAGTCGCGGCAAAGTCTGGTTCAAGAAAAAAGCCCATCGCGGTCTTATGCGCTCCATGAGAGGCTACTCGGTGCGGGGTTCCGACCAGAATATCTCCCGTAAGGTATGAAAGGAGTGCTCCGCAATGAATAGATAGCGTGCCAGGCTTTGGGAGCACCTCCTTCCAGGTTCCGTCTCGGCTTTGCATTTGTAACCCACCGGCAAATGACTGCCATAAGACAGAAAGCAGGTTCTGATCAAGATGCCCGCCTGTAACAATTGTTCGACCGTCGGATAGCGTTTCTAAATCAGTCGGTAGATTGACCTCGCAAGGTACAGACGTCCCTTGATTTTTGTTTTGAATGATTTCTCTTCGTTCCGGTTGGTTGAGAAGACGTATAGAAGCGTTGCGTCCTACACTGGCCTCAGCAAAGGGTTCTGCATCCAGGTCAAGGCCGCGAGCAATCGCGCGCATCAGGACACAGGTGAGTTCTCTTAGTCCCTCTAGTTGGCCCAGCACTAGTGAATGCCAACCCGGAAGATCCTCTTCGTCTGGCCAGACATTGGCTTCACAGAAAGAGGCGCCACCGGGGATATCTGGATGTTCCATCTGTGGCTCTGGGCCAATGTCGAAATATTCTTTTCCTTTTGCAAAGTGCGTCCAACCTGTTTCTTCAGGAAGGGGGTAGTAACCCCGGTAAGTATTCGGGTTGCTGGTCTTATAGGCCTTGACTGCGCACTGCATCTTGGTCTCGAGCGGCAGATCGAAAAACCGCATCAGACCCGCCATTATCGAATCAATGTCGCCACTATTAGGAAAACCTGTCGCGACGAAGGCGCCGTCGGTCGCCAAGGCGTCCGCGATGAGGAAATCCGCGTCAGAGCGCTTGTCAGCAGGAGACTCAAACAGTCCAGATACATTGATCTCGGTTATC